>DNDP01000375.1:1311-14224 GCA_003484235.1 Verrucomicrobiales bacterium | reverse complement strand
GAGGCTTGCCATCACCGACAATCCCTCGGGCCGGGCGACGATGGGCTGCAGTTCCGGAGGCGCCGCGGCGCTGACGATGGGCTGGTTCCGACCGGATCTTTTCCGTCGCATCATTGCCTACTCCGGCACCTTTGTGGATCAGCAGGATGACGACGCGCCCGAGGAGGCGAAGTTTCCCCTCGGCGCGTGGGAATACCATTCAAGCATGAAGCTGATCGAGCAAAGCGAACTGAAGCCCCTGCGCATCTTCACCCATGTTTCCGAGAACGACCTGCGTGCCAAGGATCCGGAGGAGACCTACCACAACTGGGTGATGGCCGGCGAACGCACGGCGGCGGCACTCAAAGCCAGGGGTTACCATTACCGGTATGTTTTCAGCAAAGAAACGCGGCACTGTGACCGGAAGGTTTTTGAGCACACCCTCGCGGACACCCTGGTCTGGCTGTGGCGTGGATATTCCCCCTGAGCGGATCCGTTCCAGATCCCGACCGCCCCCTTCGCGGTCAGTCGCGCCCGCTCTGGCTTGAATCCGGTTGTTCCGGTTCAATGCAGACAAAAAAACAGGTGAATCTGGCACCCCTCGACAGGCGTCCGACTGCGGCAGAATCGTCCGTGCCAGCGGCACTGGAAGCCGCTTTGGCGTCAGGATTTCTGCATTCGTGACGTTTTTACCTTGTGTTACGGTTCTTGAACTCAGCCGTGGTCAGCAGGTTGGCCCGACCAATCGCAGCCCCGCTTCTTTCCGCCCTGCCTGCTACGGATGGGGTTGCGGATGGCTCGAGCGCGTCGCCGAATCGGACTCTTGACAGGCGCGGGGCCGGTCGCTTCCGCCTGAATCATGGATCTCACACCATCTCCGGCGCCCGGGTGAGGGAAAGTTCAGCGGCCCAGGGGCTCCAAACCGACCAAATGTTGCACTGCCTTTTGAAAACCAAAGATCGCCTCATCAATACTGTGTGGTGGATGTCTCTCGTACTTGTCGCCGCATCCGTGGCGGGTTGCGGTCCGAAGGAGCCCGCTGATGCAAAACAGGGGGCTGCTTCAAAGTCTGCCGGAACCCCGGAAAGCAAGCCCGTGTTGGTGGAACTGGAGGCGGTGAAGCGCGGCATGATCGAGGAGATCTTGGAGCGCTCCGCGCCGCTGGAAGCCGAGGCGCAGGTGCAGGTGCTGGCCCGCACGCAGAACCCCGCCATCGAGCTGCTCGTGGAGGAGGGGGACCGGGTGGAGAAGGGGCAGGTCCTGCTGCGGCTGGAGAATGACCGGCAGCAGACGGATTACGACCAGGCGATGAGCCAGCTGGCCAAGGCGCAGATCGATTTCGACACCCTCGAGTCGCTCCACCAGCAAAGCCTCGTCAGTGAGTCGGAGTATCGCAACGGCCGCTTCACGTTCGAGCAGGCGCGGATGCAGTCCGAGAACGCCAGGCGCCAGCTGGAGTACACCGAAGTGCGGGCTCCCATCGGAGGGACCGTCACGCTTCGAACGGTGAAGGTGGGTGATTCCGTGGGGACGGGCACGCCCATTTTCGAGATCATCGACCTGGATTCGACGGTGGCCGTCATTCACGTCCCGGAGCAGTATCTGCCCAAGCTCAAGCCGGACATGGAGGCGCGGCTGATTTCGGGCACGCTGGCCGGCCAGGAGTTTCCCGCATTGGTGAAGCGCATCTCGCCCATCGTGGACGCCCGTGCCGGAACGATCAAGGTGGTGGTCGGCCCGCGTGAACTGGGCGCGCTGCGGCCGGGCATGTGGGTGGACGTCGAACTGGTGCTGGATTCCAAGGACGATGCCCTGCTGATTCCCAAGCGCTCGATCGTCTATGAGAACGACCAGACCTTTGCCTTCAAGGCCTACACCGACACGAACGGCGTGCGCCGGGCCAAACGCGAACGGGTCGTGGCCCGGAACGCCGACAAGGATCACATCGAACCCGTCAGTGGCTTCGAGGCCGGTGACCTGATCGTGGTAGCCGGCCAGTCCGGGCTGAAGGACGACTCGCCGATCCGGGAACTCGGCGGTCCCGGCACCGCGGAGACACCCCCCCCCACCGCGTCGATCGCCAAGACAGAAACGAACTCTCCGCCCGCGACCACCAAGCTGGCTGCGGAAGGCGTCAACTGAGGAGCCCTTCACGGCGTCGTTATGACGACCTCCAAGTTCAAGCCCAACTTCACCACCGACCGGCCGGTCGCGGTGCTGATGGTTTTCCTGGCGGCCGTGGTCTTCGGCTATTTTTCCCTCGGACGGCTTCCCGTGACGCTCATGCCGGAGATGAGCTATCCGACGCTCACCGTCCGGACCGAGTATCCCGGCGCGGCACCCGAGGAGGTCGAGAACGACATCAGCCGCCGGATCGAGGAACAGCTGGGAGTGGTCGGCGGTCTGAACGAGATCAGCAGCATCAGCCGGGCGGGGGTGAGTGACGTCGTGCTCGAATTCATCTGGGGCACGTCGATGGTCGATGCCATCCAGAACACCCTCGAGAAGCTCGACTCGGTCTATCTGCCGCGTGAGGCGGAAAAACCGCTGCTGCTCCACTACGACCCCTCGCTGGATCCCGTCATGGAGCTCAGCCTGTCCGCGCCCACCGGGACGGCGTCCGAAGTGGAGGGCGTGGAGGATGCCGATTCGAGCAATGCGGCCGCCCGCCGGCTGCGCCGCATCGCCGAGTTGCAGGTCAAGCGGGCGCTGGAACCGATCACCGGCGTCGCCGCTGCGCGGGTCCGGGGTGGCCTCGAAGAGGAGATCCACGTCCTGATTGATGCCGACAAACTGGAACGGGTGAACATCCCGCTCGACCAGGTGCTGAACCGCCTTCGCGCCGAGAACATCAACGCCGCCGGCGGGCGGATCCGCGAAGGCACCGCGGAATACATGATCCGCACGATCAACGAGTATAAGAATCTGGAGGAGGTCGCCAACACGGTCGTTTACCGGCAGGACGGCCGCGAAATCCGCCTGAAGGACCTCGGGCAGGTCGTCTATGGCCAGCGTGACCGGGAGATGCTGACGCGCACGGACGGCGGCGAAAGCGTGCAGATTGACATCTACAAGGAGGCCGACTCGAACATGGTGCAGGTCGGCGAACGGATAAAAGCGGCGGTCGGCTCGTTCCGGGACCCGAAGCAGAGATCGCTGGCGGGCCGGCTGTATCAGGACGAGGAGGTCATCCTGCAGGTGGTGGCCGACCGCTCGATCTTCATCGACAACAGCATCAAGGAGGTCAAGAGCACCGCCGTCACCGGTGGTTTCCTGGCCATCATGGTTCTGCTGCTGTTTCTCCGGGATATCCGCACGACGGCCATCATTGCGGTCAGCATTCCAATCTCGATCTTTGCCACCTTCGCTCCGCTGAACCTCATGGGCGTCTCCCTGAACATCATGTCGCTCGGTGGTCTGGCGATGGGCATCGGCATGTTGGTGGACTCCTCGATCGTCGTCCTGGAATCGATCTACCGCTGCCGCGAGGAGGGCGACCCCATTCGGGAAGCGGCGATCCGGGGCACGAGGGAAGTGCGTGGTGCGGTGATCGCCTCGACCCTGACGTCGATCTGCGTCTTCTTCCCGATGGTGTTCGTCGAGGGCATGGCCGGCCAGGTGTTCAGCGACCTGGGACTCACCGTGGTCACCTCCCTGATCGCCTCCCTGATCGTGGCCGTGTGGTTCATTCCGATGCTGGCCAGCCGGACCGGATTCAAGCTGAAGGGTGGCGCGGGCATGGTGTCGCATCCGTTGGGCTCGTTCGCGGGACGGATCAGTCCGGCCACGTTGTTGCTGAGAGTTCTTCTTCCGATGCTCGGGCTGCTGCTGGTCATGGCGGCGGCCTTCGCCGGCTACTCCCACTGGATGGAGTCACGCAGCCAGAATCCGGCGGCCGGCAAACCGGTCGAGCATGCCGCCCTGATGATCCAGGTCGCCCGTTGGTGGGCTATCCTCTGTGCCATTCCGTTGATTGTCTCGCTGGCAAAGGTGCGGACGAACCTCCAGGGTCCGCGCGGGCAGACCATTGGCGAGCTTTGGGGTTCCTTCGCATCTTTCCGGCAGGTTCTGTCAGGGCGCCGTCTGGTGGCGCTGGTGGCGTTGCCCTATCTGGCCCTGCGGCTGCCCATTTCCTTTGCCCTGGAACTTGCCGGGCTGAGCGTGGTGTGGGTGATCCGGCTGGTGGCGGGGACGGCGGGGCTGGTGTACCGGCTCACCGGTGCGTTGCGGCGCTTCGCACGGCGCCAAAAGGAGCACCCCGTGGCGTTCGATCCGCAGAGGGGAATCTATCCGGCAACCCTGCGCTGGGCACTTGCCTATCCGTCGTTGATGATCCTGCTCGCCGTCGGCTGCTTCGGGCTGACCTACGTCGTCGGACGCCAGCTGGAGTCCGAACTCCTGCCGGAGGTGCATCAGAACGAGTTCACCTTCGAGGTCGCCCTGCCCGTGGGCACGCCTCTGGACGAGACGGTCGCGGCCTTGGGCGAGGTGGAACAGGCGATCCTGGCCCGCAAGGACGAGCTGGGCATCGAGACCCTGCTGGTGATGTACGGTTTCGACACCAGCAACATGAAACGCTCCGATGAGGGCGAGCACTCGGCCAAGTTCAAGTTGCTGCTCCGCCCCGGCGGCAGCCCCAAGGAGGCCGAAGCACGGGTCGTCGCCGAGATCCGCCAGCTGTTCCGCAACGTGCCCGATCTCAACACCCGCGTCACCCGCCCCGTGCTCTTCAGTTCCAAGAAGCCGGTGGTCGTCCAGATCAGCGGCGAGGAACTGACCGAGCTGAAACAGTATTCGGATGAGGCGACCGCGTTGTTGTCGAAATCGCCCGAGCTGGCCGACGTGGAGCCGACGCTGCGCAGCGGCGCCCCGGAAGTGCAGATCAGCTACGACCGCCTCCAAATCCTGCGGCATGGCTTGAACATCAACAACGTCGCCAGCCAGGTCCGCGACATGGTCAAGGGCTCGGAAGCGACGCGGCTGAACCGGCGCGACCGTCGGGTGCCCATCGTCGTGCGCCTGGCCGAAGCCGACCGCGAACAGGTGGCGGACGTCGGCCAGTTGATCGTCAATCCCGGCGGCGAGACGCCGATCCCGTTGAACTCAATCGCGGAGCTGACCGTGGGCGAGGGGCCCAGCGAGATCCGGCGGATCGATGGCAAACGGGTGGCTCTGGTCCAGGCCAACATCGGCGGCGGTTCCCTCGGTGCGGCGGTCGAATCCGCCCAGAGGGTGCTGGAGACCGGGATCGAATGGCCGGGCTACATGGACTTCGTGATCACCGGGCAGCATCAGGAGTGGCAGCGCAGCCGCGGCAGCCTCTACCTCGCGCTGGGGCTCAGCCTCTTTCTGGTCTACGTGATCATGGCGTCGCAGTTTGAGTCGCTCTCGCAGCCGTTGATCATCATGTTCACCATTCCCCTGGCCTTCGTGGGCACCGTGCTGGGCCTGAAGCTGCTCGGCATCAACCTCTCGGTCGTGGTCTTCCTCGGCATGATCATGCTCGCGGGCATCGTGGTGAACAACGCCATCGTGCTGGTGGACTACACCAACACCCTGCGCGGCCGCGGACTGGCGTTGAAGGACGCGATCGTGCAGGCCGGCAGCGTCCGGCTGCGGCCGATCCTGATGACCACCGCCACCACCGTGCTCGGGCTGCTGCCCATGGCAATCGGCTTGGGCGACGGCTCGGAGATCCGCACGCCCATGGCGGTCGCCGTCATCTTCGGGCTGCTGTCCTCGACCTTTCTCACCCTGCTGATCATTCCGACGATCTACTACCTCTTTGCGGTGGCGGGCGAACGCTATTTCCAGCCGGCCGAACCGGTTGAACCGGCCGCCCCGGTCGAGGCAACCACTTGACTTCCATGGACAGCGACCATCTGGTGACGCGCCTGACCCGGTTCTCCCTGAACCGGAAGGTCACCATGTTCATGCTGTTCCTGACGGTGCTGGCGGTCGGTCTGATCGCCACCAGCCGGCTGCCTTTGGAGATGAACCCCCGGGGACTCGAGGGGCACTACATCCAGGTGAATGCCCGGTGGAACGTGGGCGTGCCGCCGGAGACCATGGAGCGGATCGGCCTGCCCCTGGAGGAGGAACTCAGCACCGTCCGGGGTCTGGATTCCATCACCACCCACGGCTACAAGTGGGGTTCGAGGGTCGAGATGCGGTTCAAACAGGGGACGGACATGGACGTGGCGTACCGGGAGGTCCGCGACCGGGTGGAACGGGCGCGCACGCGGTTTCCCGAGGGTACTGAGAAGCCCTACATCTACAAGCACACGCCGGGCGCGGAACCGGTGGTCAGCTTCCGCATCAGCTACGACCAGAATTCGGACTACTACGACCTCATCAACAAGCACGTCATCACGCCGATCCAGCGGATCGACGGGGTGGCGGATGTCAATTTCCGGATCTACCAGCGCGAGATCAAGGTCGAGGTGGACAAGGACCGGGCGGACGCCCACGGCATCGACATCGGCCAGATCGCCAACCGGCTGCGGTCGGACAATTTCACCCTGGCCAGCGGTTCGGTGGTGGACGGCGGCAGGAAGTACACGCTGAAGTCCACCAGCTCATTCGGCAACATGGAAGGGATCCGGAACATTCCGCTGCGCGCCGACCTCCTGCTGCGTGATGTGGCTACGGTCACCTACGAGCCGGAGGAGGCCGAGCGCCTCTACCGCTACAATTCGCAGCCCGCGAACGGAATCCAGGTCAACAAGGAGGGTGAAGCCAACACCGTGGAGGTCGCCGCCAAGGTCGTCGAGACGATCGAGCAGATCCGGCTGAATCCGCTGTTGAAGGGGTTTGACCTCAGCATCTACGATGACCAGGGAGAGGAGATCGTCGGCCGGCTGAACGCGCTGATCGACAACGGCAAGATGGGCGCCTTCCTGGCCGCCATCGTCCTCTTCTTCTTTCTGCGCCAGTTCCGGATGACGATGGTGATCTCCATGGCGATCCCACTGTGCCTGCTGATCGCCCTGACCGTGATGTTCTTCGCCGGTCAGACGCTGAACAGCGTGACCATCATGGGGCTCGTGATCTGCGTCGGCCTGCTGGTGGACAACTCGGTCGTGGTGGCGGAGAACATCCACCGGCACTACGCCGACGGCATGTCGCGATGGGACGCCTGTGTCAAGGGTGTCAGCGAGATCGGCTTCGCCATCACCATCGCCACCCTGACCACGCTCATCGTGTTCAGCTCGGCCCTGTTCACCGAGGGAAGGATGAGGTTTTACATCGAGACAATGTCCCTGCCGGTGATCGCTTCGATCATCGCCTCGCTGGGCACCGCCCTCATGTTCATCCCGCTCTGTGTTTACGCGACCGTGTCCGACCGGAAGCGGGCGGCGGCCCGGACCCGGGAGACGCCGTCAAAGGTTGCCGGCCGCTTCTTTCATCGCATCTATCTGGCGACGTTCGAGCGGTTGAACGGGGCCTACAACAATGCGCTGCGGTTCTTCCTGAAGCACCGGGTGGACATGTCGGTGATCCTTGTGGCATTGCTGGCGGTCACCTACCTGATGTCGGGCACCCTCAACCGGAATCGGCAGACCGAGGAACTGATCCGCTACTTCAGCATCGATGTGCGGTTCCCCGACAAGTACACGATGGACCAGCGGCTGGCCTACTTCAAGAAGGTGGAAGCGCTCATGGAGCAAAACAAGGACATCTACGACCTGAAGGCCCACGAGGTGCATTACGGAAAGTGGTACGGGCGCTTTGCCGGCTTTTTTGCGCCCGACCGCGTCAGCGAGCTGACCCGCGAGGAAGCCATCAACCGGATTTACGAGGATTTTCCGGAGGAACCCGGCGTCCGTGTCCGTTACAAGGGCAAGGAGGGCGACGAGCAGAAGGACGACAAGAGCAACATGCACCACGTCCGGCTGGTTGGAGACGACCCGGACCTGCTCAAGGAGGTCGCGGAGAACCTGAAACCCACGTTCGAGATGATTCCCGGGGTGCTGGCTTTCATGGACAGCGCCCAGGATGACGAGGGACCGAGCGAGCTGGCATTGATCGTGGACCGCGCGAAGGCGAGCTCGATTGGCGTGAACCCCCGCACACTGGCGAACACCATTGGTTCCGCCGTCCGGGGCGACAATCTGCCGCGGTTCAACAGCGAGGGACGCCAGATCCCCATGCGCCTGCTGTTCGAGGAGGAGGACCGCTCGGAGATCGGTGACCTGAACAATTATCAGGTGCCAACCGAGGACGGTCGCTGGAGCACCGTGGGTGCGATCACCAGAACGACATTCCTCAAGAATGAGGACGACGCCATCACCCGCCGGGACAAGAAGGTGCAGCAGTGGTTCGGCATGAAACTCGAGCCCGGGCCGGAATCCTGGAAGATCAAGCGGGCAATCGAGGAGACCAAACGCAGGATCAACCTGCCGGAGGGCGTCTCCTTTGACGAACCCACCACGTCGTTCAAGGATGAGGACCGGCGGCAGGGGCTGCTGATGATCCTCCTGGCGGTGGCGTTCGTTTACATGCTGATGGCGTTCTTCTTCGAGAGCACCTTGATCCCGCTGTCGATCATCCTGACCATTCCGCTCGGTTCCATCGGTGCGGTGCTCGCCCTGAAACTGACCGACACCTACATCGACGAGATGGCCTACACCGGCGCGCTGCTGCTGGTGGGGGTGGTCGTCAACAACGGCATCGTGCTCGTCGACTACGCCAACCAGCTGCGCCGCTCGGGGCTGGAGCGGTCCGAGGCCTTGCTGACCGCCACGCGGCACCGGTTCCGGCCAATCATCATGACGGCGCTGACGACGATCTGCGGCATGATCCCGCTGACCTTCGGTTCGTCGGAGGGAATGGGGATCAATTTCAAGAGCTTCGGCCTCGTGCTGATCGGAGGAATGACGTCGGCCACGCTGTTCACGTTGCTGGCCGTGCCGGTGTTCTACACGCTCATCGAGGACGCCCAAAAGGCGGCGAGCAACATCTTGGCGAGCGTCTTCGACCGCGCAGGCGGCGCCGGCGCAAGCGCTCCGACCGGCCCGTAGGCCGGAATCCATCGCCACCGATTCCCTGCCCGGACTCCTGATGGCGATCCTTGAACGACTTCGGGCGATGGACCGTCGGACGTTTTTCTGTCAGGATCCCGTTCGGTCAGTCGTTGCAAAGAAAGAAGCCCCGGTGTGCAGGCCTGAGTTTGATGATGAAGCCATTCCCACAGCACCAACCGCCTGGCAGGTGTCGTCGTGCCTTCACGCTGATCGAACTGCTGGTCGTGATAGCGATCATCGCGATCCTCGCGGCGCTGCTGCTTCCCGCCGTGTCGCGCGCCAAGGGCAACGCCCTCCGCATCAAATGTGTCAGCAACCTGCGGCAGCTGCAGCTGGGGTTGCAGATGTATGCCGACGACCACGACGGGCACGTGCCGCCGCGCAACTCCCGCGGCCCAAACTGGCGGGCCACCTTGAGACCCTACTATGTGAACCCCAAGGTGCTGGTCTGCCCCACGGACGGTCCCGATGCCGAGAGCAGTTTCCTGATCAACGGATTCAATGACTGGTTCGCGGTGAACCTCCCGGCCGCCGAGTTTGAGGAATACAAGCAGTGGCAGGGATCGGACTCCATGCGCCTGTCCAACATTCCCAAACCGGCGGAGACGATCATCTTTGGCGAGAAATACCGGGATTCGCCGCACAATCACATGGACTTCCACCAGGGCGGCGGCAACGACTTCGAGGAGATCAACCAGGGCAAGCACGGCCGGGCGCCAAACAATCCCCAAAGCGGCAGCTCCAACTATTCCTTCGGTGACGGCAGCGTGCGCACGATGAAGTACGGCACCACCATGAGCCCGGAGAACATGTGGGCCTCGACCCCGCAATGGCGGGTCGCGCCGCCCCAGCCGGGAGATTGAATTGAGGCGGGACAAGCGGAATTTGTTCATCAACAACCCTGTGACCCATGAAAAAGGCCGCCACCATCACCGCCCTCCTGTCCGTCATCGCCGTATGCGCGGTGGTCATTCATCGATACTCCGGCATCGGCACGGATGACGGCTATGTTTCCGCGAGGGAAAGGGCGATCATCAAGAAGTTCGACACCGACGGCGACGGCAGGCTGAACCGGACCGAAAAGCGCCGGGCCGACGCCGCCATCGAGGAGTCGGAGCGGCGCGAGAAGGAGGCGTGGATCGAGAAGCTGGACAAGGACGGCGACGGCAAGGTGAGTGAGTCTGAAAAGGCGTCGGCCGCGAAAGAAGCAGCCGAGCGGAGGCAGGAGTGGATCAGGAAGCATGACAAGGACGGCGACGGGAAGATCAGCGAAGCCGAGAAGGAAGCTGCCGGCAGGGCGGAGCGCACAGAGGCCGTCAAGAAGTTCGACCGGGATGGCGACGGCAGGCTGAACGAGGAAGAAGGCCGGGCCGCCCGCAGGGCACTGGGGCGTTAAGGAACCCATACCGGTTGCGTCGGCGGTCACTTTCCCGGATGCTCATTGCCCACGATGAAGGTCCCACTCGCCTATGGCCGCGGTCAACTGGAGGTCGAACTGCCCGAAGGCCGGACGACGGTAATCGAGCCCGCACATCAGCCGGCCTTGGCGGACGAGCGGGATGCCGTGCTTGGCGCACTCGCAGGGCCAATCGGCTGCGCACCCCTCCGGGAGCTGATCAAACCTTCGGACCGGCTCTGCATTCTCTTCACCGACATCACCCGGGCGACGCCCAACGACCGGCTCATTCCGTGGCTGCTTGACCATCTCAAGGATCATCCCCGCGAGAACATCACCCTGCTCAACCAGCTGGGCACGCACCGGCCCAACACCCGGGCCGAGCTTGAGCAGCTGCTCACGCCGGCGGTGGTGCGTGACTACCGCGTGGTCAATCACGAGCCGGAAAACGACTCCGCCCTCGTGCAGTTGGGAGTGACCCGTTCCGGAACACCCGCGCTCATCAACCGCCTGGCCGTCGAGGCGGACTGGCGGATCATGACCGGCTTCATCGAGCCGCACTTCTTCGCCGGGTTCAGCGGCGGCCCCAAGGCGATCATGCCCGGCGTGGCCGGTTTGCGAACGGTGATGGGCAACCACGGACAGGCGAACATCGGCGATCCCCGGGCGACATTCGGTGTCACCGAGGGCAATCCGTTGTGGGAGGAACTGCGCGACATCGCCGCCCGCACGGGACCGAAGTTTCTGCTGAACGTCACGCTCAACGACCGAAGGCAGATCACCGGGGTGTTCGCCGGCGAATGGCTGGAAGCCCACCGGGCCGGACGGGAATTCGTGCGCGAGGCGTCGATGCAGCCGGTGGCGGCGCCCTTCGACATCGTCGTCACCACCAACAGCGGTTATCCGCTGGACCAAAATCTTTACCAGGGGGTGAAGGGGATGAGTGCCGCCGCGCGCATCCTGAGGGACGACGGCCTGCTGATCCTCGCCTGTGAATGCAGCGATGGCGTGCCCAACGGCAGCCCGTTTCACCGGCTGCTGGGTGACGCGAAGTCTCCGGCGGAGATTCTGGCGCGGTTGGCGACACCCGGGTTCGTGCGGCCGGAACAGTGGCAGGGCCAGATCCAGGCGCTGATCCAGCAGCGCGCCCGAGTGCAGGTGAAGAGCGCGCTTCCCGACGATGTCCTGCGGGCGTGTCATCTCGAGCCGTGCCCGGAGATCGGGGCGGCGGTGCGCGACGAATTGCACCGCCTGGGGTCCGCCGCCCGCGTTGCCGTGCTGCCACAGGGGCCGCTTACCATTCCCTACCTGCTGAAATCATGAACACCCGCCGAACTTTCCTCGAAACACTCGCCTCCGGGGTGGTGGTCGCTCCTGCCGTACTGCGGGGAGCCGAACCGCGCGAGCCACGTGCAGAACTGATCGACACCCGCGTCATCAGTCCCGAGCCCCACCTCTACCATGGCTGGCCCACGCTCACCCGTCGGCGCAATGGCGGGCTGCTGCTGGTCTGGTCCGGCGGCCGGGAAGCCCACGTCTGCCCTTTTGGCCGGGTGGAGATGATGACCTCTGCGGACGACGGAAAGACGTGGACTTGGCCACAGGTGTTGCTCGACAGCGCCCTTGACGACCGCGATGCGGGCGTGCTCGAAACCAGCAAAGGTACGTTGCTGGTCACCACCTTCACCTCGCTGGCGTACGAGCCCATTCTTGAACGGGCCCTCCAAAAAAACGAGTGGTCGGCGGAGCGGCGGCAGGCCTGGCTTGCGGCCCGCGACCGGTTGGGCCCGTCGGAGCGCAAGAAAGAACTTGGCCAGTGGATGATCCGGTCCGTGGACGGCGGGCGCACCTGGTCGTCGCGTTACTCCAGCATCGTGAACAGTC
The DNA here is from genome assembly GCA_003484235.1 of Verrucomicrobiales bacterium. GTDB lineage: Bacteria > Verrucomicrobiota > Verrucomicrobiia > Limisphaerales > RI-55 > RI-55. Next base: position 1,939 of record DNDP01000375.1, on the reverse strand, counting down.
CCCATGGGCCGATCGAACTGGCCGACGACCGCCTGTTGTATCCGGGCAAGGAACTCTGGACCGGCGGGCGCCGCGTGGGCGTGTGCGAGTCCACCGACGACGGCGCCAGCTGGCGCTGGCTGGCGGAGATTCCCGTGCGCGAAGGCGACGATGCCGCGGATTATCACGAACTCCACGCCGTGCAGGCGCGCTCCGGCCGGATCATCGTCCAGATCCGCAACCACAACCCCGCGAACCGGGGCGAAACCCTCCAGTGCGAGTCTGACGACGGTGGCCGCACCTGGACCACGCCCCATCCGATCGGTGTCTGGGGATTGCCGTCGCATTTGCTGCGCCTGCGTGACGACCGGCTGCTGATGACGTACGGCCACCGTCGCGCACCGCTTGGCAATCAGGCGCGGATCAGCACGGATGAAGGCCGCAACTGGTCCCCGCCGCTGCCTGTCTCCGCGGACGGCGCGGGTGGGGACCTGGGTTATCCTTCCACCGTCGAGCTCGGCAACGGCGACCTGCTTACGGTCTGGTATGAGCAGCTTGCGGGCAGCCCGCGAGCAGTGCTGCGCCAGGCCCGCTGGCGGATCGTTGCCGGCTGATCACGTGGTGCCGGCCTGGAGGCGGGGCAATGCTT
>DNDP01000375.1:0-1154 GCA_003484235.1 Verrucomicrobiales bacterium | reverse complement strand
CCAATGCTTCACCGGCCGGTGGCGCCCGTCGTCTTCGTGAGCCGGCGGTAAACCCGGTCCGAACTGCAGGCGTAGAGGTAACGGCGTCCCCCGCCGGCGAACGCGATGCTGACGGTCGCCTTTGCCTGTGGACGCGCAATCACACCACTGATCCGGCCGGTCTCGTCGAACAGCTGGATTCCCTCGTGCGACGTGACGTACCAGCGGCCCTCGGCGTCAACGGTCGCCCCGTCACCGCCGGAATCCTCCCGCGTTGGCGACGTCCGCAGCGTCATGTAGCGGTCGCCGGCGTCCAGCGATCCATCCTGCCTCACCCGGAATGCCCAGACGTTCGTGCCGCGATACTCGGAGACTCCGAGCGTGCCGCCGTCGGGCGAGAGGACGATGCCGTTCGGCGCCTTGATGCCCGTGGCCACCGTCCGTGTCCGGCCGGGGCCGGCAATGTGCAGAACTTCACCCGCGCCGGTCACGGTCACATAAACGTGGCCACCACGGCTGACGGCGAGATCGTTGGGCGGTGTGCCTTCCATGAGCACCTCGACGGCCTCCGTCTTCAGGTCGATGGCCACCACGCGCTTGGGGTTGCCCTGGTCGGCGACGATCATCCGGCCGTCGGGCGCGAACTTCATGCCGCTGATGCGTGGCACGACCTTCGTGACGGTGGAAAGCTTTCCGTCGGGGGAGAGCTTCAGAATGCCGGAGGACTTGCCGAGGTCGCAGAAATAGAAGTTCCCCGCTGCATCGGCGCAGGCGCCGTCGGTGAACTGAAACCCCTCGGCGACCAGTTCCCAGCCCGGATCCGGTTCGGGCAGAATCTTCGAGAGCGCCATGTCGCCCGCCAGGTTCTGGGCGGACAAAGTCAGGGATGAACCGACGAAGAGTGCGATCAGCGGAAGGGGCGCTTGCATGCGCAAGATGTAGCTTGGCCCCATCGCCGCGGCAACGTTTTGTCGGGCAGAGAAGGCCGTCTTCGCGTTCTCGACCGGCCGCGGCGTCAATTGCCGCCCGCAGAAGTGGCCGCAGGGGCGGCGTTCGTCGTGGCGGGTGTCGCCGCCGCCTGAAGGTCCGACTGGGACGTGCCAATACCGGTGATCCGGTGCAGCAGGCCGAATTGGTTCAGCAGGCTCAGAGCAAACCCGATCAGGACAAGGACG
>DNDP01000376.1:3300-3467 GCA_003484235.1 Verrucomicrobiales bacterium | reverse complement strand
CTTCCTCTTTCTCTTTCTCTTTTCTGGTCCGCATGGCGCGCCCCTCTTTTGCGTCCTCCGATGCGGACAGTTTGCGGACATCGGTGCGGACACCGGCGCTCCCATTTTGCGGACGCGGATGCGGACAGTTTGCGGACACCGATGCGGACACTTTGCGGACACTCTTG
>DNDP01000376.1:564-3083 GCA_003484235.1 Verrucomicrobiales bacterium | reverse complement strand
ACTCTTGCGCCGCGATTTGGCGCGTCGTTTCGCCTCGGCGGCCCGACGCTTGGCTCCCTGCCCGAAGTAGGCGTCGAACTCCGGCACCAGGTAGGTCCCGTCCTCCGCGACGGACAGCCAGCCGACGCTCCGGTCCTGCATCGCATCGGCGAGGGACAGCGATTGCCGAGGTCCGTCAAACAGCGGCGCGTCGGCCGGCGTGACCAGCATCGTGATGTCCTCGAACGCGGCTGGATCGACGTGCGAGGCCGAGCCGTGGCAGTGCTGATCAACGTACTTGAACCAGCGGGTGACGGCGCAGAACACTTCGGCCCGATTGGCGCCGGTCAGCCACGCGAGGCGAAACACCTTCGGGTGTTCTGGGTGTATGGCGAGCTTGATCCAATCTGTCGACACGGCGGCTCCCGAGTTATGTGCCAGGGGTGACCAGATCCAGGCGGGCCGTCGTGGCCTTGTTCGCCCTTCTCTCCGCAACCTCTTCCCGGTCGACCACGATGTCCGGCGGGGCGGTGACGCCCAGCCTCACCTTGTCGCCGCGAATGTCGACGATGGTGACTTCGATGTTTGATCCGATCTTGATCCGCTGATCTTTGAGACGAGTGAGCACCAACATCCGTGTAAACCTCCATGCTCCAATAGAGACAACCGACAACGCGTCGGGGGTTACGTTTCGATCGACGGCAGCGGCGGCGACAGATCCGGACAGACCGGACGCTGCAGCGGCGCGCCGTTGAATTCGCGGCGGAGAATGAACTCGGTCCGGCCGCAGGGACCGGCGCCTTCGCGGGCCTCGATCGTCAGGGCCGTGCGAGGCCTCGACGGGTAGCGGCGCTCCACGTGCAGCTCCAGGCGGGCCAGCCCATCGCCGCCCTCGTTGCGCGGGACCAGCATCACCGTGATGGGGATGACGCGCGGCATCGTGACGGTCGACAGTCTCAGCAAATCGTCCATCGCGTGATCGAGCTGATCGAGCAGCGCGTCCGCGACGGCGTCCAGAACGGTGTCCTTCAGGACCTGACGGTCAATCACGACGCCCTTCATGCGTTCCTCCGTGACGAATCGTGGGGAAGCCCGGGCCGGCCACGACAGCGGCCCGGGGTGAACAATTCAATGCGGTGGCGATCCCGGACCCACCCGGGATCCCACCGCGCGTCAAAAAAGGGGTTCGAGCGAACATAAGACGATGGGCCGGCAAACCGGCTTTACCACGAGTTCGCACACCCCTCTTAGCCTGGATGCCGTTCATCGGAGTAGCGGAGTCGGGGAGAGCCTCGCCGGCACGGCCTGAACCGCTCGACCTTGAACCCATCGCGTACACCCAAGTCAACAGAATGCATACGCGCGCTCGCTCGTATCCGGCCCGGGCAGGGTCCGGCCCATCGCCACAAAGCACTTCGCGAGTTGGACAGATCGGGGAAGGATTTGAACCTCCGACAACCGGGATATGAGCCCGGTGCTCTGGCCGCTGAGCTACCCGATCGAAAACTCCCCCCGCGCCTAGGCAGAACGATTCCTCACCGACGCCGACACAGTGGGATCCGTGAAACCGTCGGGCTTGGAGAGACAACGCAGGGGGAGGGGTTCGATAACTTGAATCCCTGGGGACCGTTCGGTGCATGTTTGCCGGGCGAACTCCGACGCGTCGGAGCGGTCCAGCCTTCCCATAAGGTCCCCCCCTGTTGAAGTAGGGTTCAAGAATCCAGCTTCCGGCCGGCATTGCGGTGGAGAGGCGACCTCGCGGGGCGTGTGTGTTGCAGCGTCTCATCACGGATCCCTTCGTGAATGCGGGGGAGAGTAAGGAGCCCTTACAGGCGTGTCAACTGAAATCTCAAAAAAAATTCGGGAGTGCAGAGTCTCGGCCGGCCTAAGTCAGAGCCAACTGGCTGCAAGACTGGGCTACCTCGGGGACGCGAGCGGGTTGATCTCGAACCTCGAGACTGGTGTCCGGTCGCCGTCAATCGAGCTGCTCAAAGCCATCGCGAAGGCTGTCGGGCTCGACGACTGGAGGGTCTTGCTATGCGAGACGGCGCCGCCCCGGGCCCGGAGACGGAGCTTTCCGATTCGGTACGTGAAGATGATCCCGCCAGGAGCAGATTGAGGACGGGCCGCTACGCTCGGTCGATCGACGCACCGCATTGGCGGCAGGCAAGCACCCGTCTTTTTCGGGTAAAAACTAGGCCAATCAAGACGAACAGAACGGCGGAGGGGATGTAGCACGCGCCGATTGTCGCACTGCTCCTCCCGATGAGCGCTCCGGTCTGTTCGCCCTCTTCGATGGCAAGATCAAGCTCACGGGCTAGCCTCTTCTGCTCATCTGTCATCTGTGAGCGGTCGGTCGGCGAGAGCAATTTTCCGGCGTCCAGCTTATCAAGGAGAACTTGCGGAGTCCCCGAGGAGGTCAGGCGATCGCGGAAGCCTGAACGGTAAATCGCCTGTCGGTGATGTGACCCAGTCGTGACTGCGGCGGCGCCGCCGCCAGCAACGATGCACACACCGCTCAGGATGACGGTGAAGAGCCC
>DNDP01000376.1:0-365 GCA_003484235.1 Verrucomicrobiales bacterium | reverse complement strand
AGCCCAGGGCCCAGGAAGAGAAGCCAGCCAAGCAATGCGACGGCGAAACCGTGACGATAGATCTTCTTCGGTTTCAACGTACCGGTCTTACAGACGTGACAACTTGGAGCTGACATGGGGGTCTCCTCGTTTCTATTTGCGGTTCGGCGAACGAATCAGTATATACATGGAGCCATGGCTCGTCGACGCCGAACTCCAATCCCGAATCTCATTAAGACCTACCGCGAGAAGGCGTGTATGAAGCAGGACGAACTGGCGGCCGCCCTGGGTCTTGAAGACGGCAAGAGTCTCATCTCTCGCTACGAATCCGGGGCCGTTACACCAAGCATCGCGCGTTACGAGCAAACGATCGCCCGGCTCAAAGA
>DNDP01000237.1:26078-46282 GCA_003484235.1 Verrucomicrobiales bacterium | reverse complement strand
ATGCGCGAGCTGCTGCGGCTGGACTACGCCGGCTTTGTCGCGCACGAGTTCATCCCCACGTGGGACGACAAGCTCGCCTCGCTGCGCCACGGCGTCCGGGTCTGCGACGTGTGATCCGCTGAGGGGCCGGTGCCGAGGCCGGAAGGAGCCCGGCCTTTGCCGCCCGCTGACCGGCTGAACGGAGGCGGGGTTGACCTTCCTCCGGAGTTGCCGGAAGCTCCGCGGCCACGGGCATGGCACGAATCCAGAACATCATCTTCGACTGGTGCGGGACCTTGGTGGACGATCTTCCAGCGGTTTGGCGGGCCACCAACGCGGTGCTGCGCAACGCCGGCGTGCCGGAGCTGACCCTCGAGCGTTACCGGGCGGAGTTTGAACTGCCTTTCCAGCGGTTCTACGACCGCTTTACCCCCGGCCTGCCCATGAACCAGCTTGAGGCCTGGTATCATCCCGCGTTTCACGCCGAGCAGCATTCCGTAAAGCCGCTGCCCCATGCCCGGGAATTTCTCGAGTGGTGCCGGGCCTGCGGGCTCCGCGCCTTCGTCCTGAGCTCGATCCACCGCGATCATTTTGAAACCCACAAGCAGATCACCGGCTTCTTCCCGCTGGTGGAGCGGGCCTATGTCGACGTCCGCGACAAGACGGACATGATCCACACCGTGCTCCGCGAGAACCGGCTGGACCCGCGCGAGACGATCTTCATCGGCGACATGCAGCACGACATGATGACCGCCCGCCACGGCGGCGTGCACAGCGTGGCGGTGTTGACCGGTTTCAACCGCGTGGCCCAGCTGCGGGCCGCGAAGCCCGACCTGATCGTCGAGCATCTGGGCGAGCTGCGGGAACTGCTTGAGGCCAGCGCAATGGAGTTCGCCCCGGTGCACCGCCTGGCGACGGCCGCCCCCGTGATCACCGTGGGCGGGCTGATCTTTGATGCCTCCGGCCACGTGCTCATGTTGCGGACCCACAAATGGTCCGGCCTTTGGGGGATTCCCGGTGGCAAGACGAAGCTGGGTGAGACCTCGGAACAGGCGCTGATCCGTGAATTGAAGGAGGAGACCGGCCTCGACATCGACGAGATCGAGTTTGTCCTCGTGCAGGACTGCATCAGCTCCAAGGAGTTTTACCGGGACGCCCACTTTGTCCTGCTGAACTACACCTGCCGGGTGGCGGGTCAGAAACAGGTGATGCTGAACGAGGAGGCGGAGGAATACCGCTGGTTGGAGCCGGTAGATGCCCTGTCTCTTCCCTTGAACACCCCCACCCGCGTGCTGCTGGAATCGGTGTGCGCGCGAAGCACCACCACCACCTGAGATGGATTCGATCACCATCAACGAGCTGGAAGTGTTCCTGCGGGTGGGCGTCCCCGACGCTGAGAGGGCCACTCCACAGCGTTTGTTGCTGACGGTGGAACTGAGTCTGGACACCCGGGCCGGTGCCGCTGCGGACGACCTCCAGCAAACGGTCGATTACTTCGCGCTCTACCAGCGGCTCAGGACGATGGGAACCGACCGGGAATGGCGCCTCATCGAAACTCTCGCCAAGGATGTGGCGGCCGTCGCTCTGGAGCATCCGCTGGTTCAATCAGTGCAGGTGGAAGTGCAAAAGTTTATCCTGCCAGGGACTCGAAACGTCGCCGTCCGCATTGCGCGCACCAGAGCCTGAAGGAATCTCGGCCACAAACGGGAAGCAGGCCATGGATGACATTTGAGGTTTCGGCCTCGCGGCTATTGAATCCAATCAGTCCGGTGGCTAGGGTGCCAGCCGTCCGGACCGGGCGGCAGTTGCTGCTCGCCATCCGCCCCATGATGACGGGACCGACTCTTGGAATCTCAATCGTAGATGATGACGCGGCGGTGCGCAGCACGCTGAAACTGATGGTGGAGCGTCTCTCGAACTGCCGGGTCGTTTCGGTGCATCCAACGGGCGACGACGCGGTCAGTGTCATCCCCAGCGTTCAACCCGACATCGTGCTGCTCGACATTAGAATGCCCGGGCTCTCGGGCATCGACTGCGCCCGACAGCTTCACGCCGTTCTGCCGCGACTATCAATCGTGATGGTCACTGCATGCCTCGACGATTCGCTGGTGGCGCACGCCTTTCAAGCGGGCGCGATCGGCTATCTCGTCAAGCCCTTCAACCAGTCTGACATCGCACGGGCAATAGAGAATGCCAGCCAGGGATCCATTCATCTGGAAGGCCCGGTTTCCGAACGTTTCACCGCCTGGTTGCAGGGAAGCAGCCGGGCCACCAGTTCCCTTTTGACCGAACGCGAAGTGGAGGTGCTCGGATTGATCCGGGACGGTCTCTCGGACAAGGAAGTCGGCGACCAGCTGGGCCTGACTCCGGCCACGGTCAAGTCCCACGTCCGGAACATACTTTCAAAGCTGAATGTCCGCAGCCGAAGCGGAGCCGTCTCAAGCTACTTCAGGCAGTTATGATCCGGCGCGTTCCAAGCAAAAAGTCAATCAGAGCGCCGGATATGAGCATCCCCATCGTTCCAAAGAACGATATACAGATCGGACAATGCCCTGCTAGAAAAGAGATGTTCCGCTTCCCAAAAAAGGCAACCTGCGAATCAACGCTCGCATGGGTTGAAAGGCAGGCAGACGCCAAGGAGGTGTCCATCGTTTTCGAAATTGTCCGGTTCCTCCCTCCTGTCTCCGGTTTACGCTCCCAGAGATCACCGCGTGTAGTGCAGGATCCACTTCCCGTTAGAAATCTCCGTTGCCTGGATCTCGAATGCGCTACAGCCACGCAAACGAAGGAAAAGCACGCCCGCTGGCTGGTCGAGAGTGATCGTTTGATCGACCTCGTTGACCGTGTACGAGGCGTGATCACTGAACGGGGTGCCGAGTGTGGCGGTGGATTGCAGCACCGGCGGCTGCGAACTCACCGCGTGTTGGGCGATGATCGAATTGATCCAGGCCAAGTTTCCCGAAATCCGGGTGGCATAGAACGACGAGGGCTGGTTCACCGGCAGATCGTTGTTGTATCCCCACCCCCCGGAAACGACGTTCTTCTGGTAAAGACCTCCCACATCGAAAACGGCGGCATTGAAGCCGGCCCCGTTGTTCGAGTTGTTGAACGGGCCTTCCACGGCATAGTTGATGCCGGCAAGCCGCCAAGTTCCGCCGGCCTGGATGAAAACTCCTCCCCCGGAGTCTCCCGACGAGAGGTGCACTTCGTTGACCCCTCCCGCCGCGTCAAAGGCCGCGCCGAGCAATTCGCCGATTCCCGTGGCGGTGGGAACGTTGGTTGACACGATGTTCTCTCCCCAACGCATCACGCCGTCCCCATCGCCCCAGCGCCATCCCTTTTGTTCGGGACCTCCCAGGCTGTCACCCACGACCTCGACGCCCCTGCGCGTTCCACGACCGAAAACAACCAGTCGCTTGCCGATCTCGTCCCGGTTCGCATAGAGCGGGGCATGAGCGGGAAAAAGGCCGCACACCTTGAAGATACGGAGGTCGCTGTCTGGATCGGCGAAACTTTCGATCACGGTGTAGTTCGTCCCGCGAAATTCAAATATCCCTCCGACTCCGCCACCCACGTGTTTCGCAGTGATGAAAAGGTTCGGGGCAATCGGGGTCCCAAGAAACGCACCCCAGCGGCCCTGCAGGTTCCAGCCGCTGTCTGCCAGTGCACCGGTCGGTGCCGTGGTGTTGTAGGCGGGATCGTCGGTGGAGTGAAAGATGACGGCAGGACCCGTCTGCGCCAGGCAGAGAGCCGTGGCGAGGTAAACTGCCAAATGGCGCATTTTCCTGGCGTCACTCTCGAATGTCGGAACTTGCAGCAGCTGCATCTTCAGCGTGAATCAAGCAGTCTTGAGACCACGAACCAAGGAAATCTAGGCCAATAAGCGCCGGCCTGCATCAGTGGAAGATTCACGCCGGAACGGCCGCCGCGGTATCGAATTCAAGGTGGGGGGCGCAAAAAAGGGAATCATCCGCCGACGATTGGGGCGATCAGAGTGGTCACCAACCGGCGACCCGACCTGGCGGGCCCGGCCATCAATCGGCCGCGAAAATGCCATCGCTCCACGAACTGCCGGGCTGCTTCGCCGGGCCAGGGCTGGGAATACTTTGTCTGGGACTTACGAAGCGGTCTCTTCATTGAGCCCATCCTTTCCTATATTCCCGCCGCACCAACGGGGCGAGTTCAGGCGCGTTTGAGGCGGTCATGGTTTCGCCGTCCCACTCCAGCTTTCTGCCGGCCCGAACGGCCACATTGCCAAGCAGCACCCACTCGGTGAAAGGCCCGGAGTAGTCAAAACTGGCGCCGGTGTTCGGCGCTCCCTTGCAAGCGTTGATCCACTCCTCGTAGTGGCCAACTGACCGCGGCAGCGTCGCCTCCACTTTCGGGAACTCCTTTTGGGCGGAGTCGTCCGTGAATTGCGGCGCGTTCCCGTAGGAGCCGGTCAACAGTTTGCCCCGATCGCCGATAAGGAGGGTGCCGTTGCTGTTCTCGCGGAACGCGTGGGTGTTTCCGGCAAGCGCAGGATCGGGCTTCAAATTGCCGTCATACCAGACCAGCTTCAGGGGCGGCATCTCCCCACGGGCAGGAAACTGGTAGGTGATGATCGACCGTTTCGGCCCAGTTTCTTCGTTGGCGCCTTCCTGTTCAGCGACGACGGAGTCAGGGTGGTTCAGTTTGAGCGCCCAATTGACGCCATCCAGAACATGGCAGCCCATGTCTCCCAGGGCGCCGGTGCCAAAATCCCACCAGCCACGCCACTTGAAGGGATGATATGCGGGGTGATAGGGCCGCCAAGGTGCGGGGCCCAGAAACAAGTCCCAATCGACGTGATCCGGAACCGGAGGCGTAACAGAAGGTCGTTCAACGCCCTGCGGCCAGATGGGCCGGTTGCTCCAGGCGTGAACCTCGCGCACCGGCCCGATCACGCCGGCCCAGATGAGTTCGCAGAATCGGCGAATCCCCTCTCCGGCATGCCCTTGATTGCCCATCATGGTCGCGACCTTGTGCTCCCGGGCAGCCAACCGCATCGCTCGGGCCTCGAAGATCGAGTGGGCCATTGGTTTCTGCACGTAGACATGCTTGCCCGCCCGGATGGCCGCCATCGCCGCCGGGGCATGAATGTGATCCGGAGTGCTTACGACCACTGCGTCAATCTCGCGCTGGGATTCGATCATCTTCCTGAAGTCCCTGTGCTGCCGCGCCCGGGGATACTTTCGGGCCCGCGACGCCAACGTGTTGGCATCGATGTCGCAAAGGGCGACGATGTTCTCGGATGCACACCCGTCGGTGTCGCTCTCACCCTTGCCACCGACGCCAATGACCGCGATGTTCAGTCGGCTGTTGAGATTCTGCCCGCGGACAACGAACGGACCAAAAGCCGATGCCGACGACGCGACCAGCGCCGTCTTTGAAAGGAAGGAGCGCCGCGAAATCCCTGACACGCGGGGTGGCCGTTGCATTTGGTCCCTGACCGCCCTCCGATGCGGTTTATTCAACCACCCGATCTTTCGTTTCTGGCGGAATGAACCACACGTTCTCGCTGCACAGTTTACGGGTGTTTGCCGCGGTTGCCGGCGGTGAAACCTCGGATCAAAAAGCTTCCGTTGGACGGATCGGATCGGTAGGCTCCGCGCCCATGATACAGCGGTTGCTGACAGTCCTGCTGGGGTTCCTGATCGCGTCATCCACCTCGGCGGCGACCTTCAAATTGAGCGATGGCTCCGTAATCACCGGCGAACCGGTGGGATTCTCCAGCCGCGGGCTCGTACTCAAGCAACCGGACGGCAGCTATTCGTCCGCCACCGCGTGGGAGAGTTTCTCCCAGGAAACCCTCAAGGAATTGAGGGACAACCCAAAGGCAGTCCGTTTCGTTCAACCCCTGATCCAACTCACGGAGGAAGAACGGCAGCGATTGTCCGGACTGACCTTGTCGGAGGTCTCGCGATTGGATCGTCCCGCTGGCCGAACCGGGATCATTGGCATGCTTTTCTCGTCGGGTGTGGGCTGGTTCCTGGTTCTGCTGATCTACTTTGGCAACCTCTTCGCGGCCTACGAAGTCGCGCTTTATCGCGCCTACTCGCCCCAGGTCGTCTGCGGAGTGGCGGCCGTCCTGCCATGGATCAGCCAGGCCGCGTTGCTGGCAATTCCACGCAGCGTGCTGGTGGGTGCAATGGGAGGAAAGCAGGTGAGCGAAAACACTGCCCCGCCACCGCCGCCGGCCGAGGAGGAGTTGGAGAGAGTCCCGGAGGAAGTCGCGCCGGATGACCCGAATGCGGTCCTGCCACCGGGAGAGCTGTTTGAGGAAGCTCCGCTCCCGCCCGAAACCCAATCGCCCCTGCTGCCGGACACCATTACCTTCTCGCGGGGCGTGGTGACGTTCAACCGCCGCTTCTTCGAGACCAAGCTCGCCAAGTTCACCAAAAGCGTGCTGCCGGAGGACGTCCGTGACATGAATCTCTTTTTCAAGACCTCCCGCGGCAATCACCTGACCACCTACATCGCCAAACTCGATCAGACCGAGCTGCAAATCCGGGTGAAGAAGGGCGACGCTTCGGAAATCGTTACCGTCCCGTATCTCGAAATCTACGAAGTTCGGCTCAAGCACAAGGACGTCAGCTGAGTCCGGTCTCCGCATGTATCGCACGTTTCTCCTTTTCGGGGCGCCGGGAGCGGGCAAGGGCACGCAGGGCAAGATCCTCGGAACGATTCCCAACTTCTTTCACTTTGCCTGCGGAGACGCCTTTCGCAACCTGAAGATCGAAAGCAACCTGGGACGGACGTTTCTTCACTATTCCAGCCAGGGCAAACTGGTGCCGGATGAACCCACCATCGAGCTCTGGCGGCGTGAGATCGATGCCAGCGTCGCCACCGGCCGGTTTTCCCCGGAATCCGACACGCTCGTGCTTGACGGACTTCCCCGCAACACGACACAGGCTGACATGCTGAAGCCGCTGCTGGACGTGCGCGCCGTTTTTTGCCTGAAGTGCTCCGACATGGAACAGATGGTGAAACGGCTGCAGCACCGCGCCATCCGCGAGAACAGGCTGGACGACGCCAATCTCGCCATCATCCGGGCACGGCTGGAGACCTACGAACGGGAGACCAAGCCGGTGCTTGATTATTACGGACCGTCGCTGGTGCATCAGATCGATTCCGCCCAGCAGCCCACGGGAGTGCTGATCGACATTTTGAACGTCGTCAGACACCTGCCCGACTGAGCCAGCGGAGAACCATCCGGCGTGATGGATTCGCCGGAGCGCACCACCTCGGCCATACTCTCGCCCATGAATATTCGACTGGCCGCCCTGATCGGCCTCATCCATGCCGGATACCTGTCGGCCGGGCAGAATCTTGAGACCGCTCGCTACCTGCCTATGGAGGGCGCCCCTCGGGCGATCTACTTGCGGCTGGCTGAAAGCCTTCATCTGGCCTTCGACACCGAGTTGCTGCGCACCCATCTCGCCTGGAGCGGCGAAGGCCTCCAATTGAACGGCACCCCGCACACCGGCAGCAAAACTCCATTTCTTTGTCGCCCGATCGGACAGCCTATCTTCACGAGCCTGCCCGCTTCTGCCTGGCATGTGGGGGATGTAATGCCAGATCTGGCAGGCGGCCGATCCGACGATCTGGAGTTTCTTGCCATGAAGTCGGTGGGCGGGCGTGCCGTGTTTCGATACCAAGTCGGTCGAGGCCGACAAGCCACAGTCATCGAGGAAACGCCGCTTGCGCTGCCGGGCTTTCCACAGGGCCTCGGCAGGCAGTTCGAGATTGGACCCTCAACAGAAACGCTATGGCTGCAGCTCCTCGCCGGGTCTGCCGCGACTGAGGAGATTCTCCATTTTGACCAGGATGCCGTAGCCTTCCGCGACGATCGCGGCTGGGTGATGATTTGGGCCGGAGTCCGACCGGAAGGCTCGAACTGGACGAACACGGTCACGACCACCGGGTTCACCCACACCATTGAAAGCGAGAGCGGCGGCGAAAGCGTGCCGGAGAAAGTTCGCCGAGATGGCCCCATTGTTCGATCGCTCCTATCCATTCCACCCCGCGAGCAGACTGTTCGCTGCCAGATTCTGATGACCCGAGTTCCCAGTCTTCCGCCAGACCTTTCCGCCGCGATTCGAGAATTGAAAACAGCGGTGGCGACCGAGCTGGGCAGGGCTCCGGCAATCACGCCGCCAACCACGGCCTACCAGGTTTCCGCGAATGGCCGCCGACAACGTGGGGACGAGTCATACGCAGTCGAGTCCTTGCCCCTGCCGCCGGAGGTGGAACTGAAGGTCACCGGCATGGCGTGGTTTACGGACGAGACGCTGGCCATCTCCACCTGGACCGGTGAAATCTGGCTGCTCGAGAACGCCCGCGACGAGATTGGAAAGAACCGCTTCCGGAAGTTTGCCGGCGGCTTGAATGAGCCGCTCGGCCTGGCGGTCATCGATGGCGACATTGTGGTGGCGCAGAAACCGGAATTGACCCGGATTAAGGACCTCGACGGAGACGGCGTCGCCGATTCTTTCGAGTGCCTGAATGACGACTGGCATTTCACGGGCAATTATCACGCCTTCACCTTTGGCCCGGCACTGGCGCACGACGGCAGCTTCCTGCTGGGCTTCTGCGGTCAACGTGCCCGTTGGGATGTGGACTATGCCGGCTGGATCGTCCGCATCGGCGCCGACGGAAGAGGCATATCGCCGGTTGCTTCTGGCCTGCGGGCACCCAACGGAATCGGGCACTACGGCCCCGACGGAGATCTCTTTGCCACCGACAACCAGGGCAACTGGATCGGGGCATGCAAGTTGAACCACATTCAGGCCGGCCTCACCTATGGATACCGATCGGCTCTGCCGGCGCCAGAAATTGCCTGGGAACAACCACCGGCCAATTTCACGCCTCCTGCCGTCTGGTTTCCTCGCAAGCTGGCTCCTTCGGCCGCCGGATTTGTGACCATTCCGGCGGAAGGTTTCGGCCCATTTGGCAGGCAGATGCTGGTGGCTGATTTTCAGAATGCCGTGGTGCTGCGCGTCGCGCTCGAGAACGTGAACGGTCGCTGGCAGGGCGCGGTCTTTCCCTTCCTCAAGGGCTTCGGTTCCGGCGCCAACCGGCTGATCTTTGATCCCGAGGGGCGGCTCTATGTCGGCGGAGTAAAGAACAAGGCCTGGTCGTCAGTGGGCCCCTTCGAACAGTCACTCGACCGGGTGGCCTTCACAGGCGTTGCGCCATTCGAAGTGCTTCAGGCCCGTGCCATGGAAGACGGACTGGAGCTGATCTTCACCGCGCCGGTCAGCCGCGAGTTTGCCGGAGACTCTGACAGCTATTTCGTGTCCCAGTTCCGCTACGCTCACCACGAGACCTATGGATCGCCGGAGTTTGATCACGCCGGCACGCCCGGCAGCGCGACCCCCATCGAGATCACCGGCGTGACGGTCAGCGAGGATGCCCGCCGCGTCCGGCTCAATCTGCCAGGCCTGAAGACGCGCTACGTGACCCGCGTGGTCGCGTCCGGCGTCGAGAGCGTCACAGGCGAATTGCTGCGCTCGGAGGAGCTGTATTACACGCTCAACGAGCTGCCACAATGAGACCGCGCCGAATGCGGCTTGAGCGTTCGGCCCCGGGCTGCTTTGATCCCTGCATGATCTCGATCCGCCAGCTGTTCCTCTCCTTGGTTGCCACGGTGATCATCGGCCAGACCGGTTGCACCACCGCGCCGGTGACCGGTCGCAGGCAGTTCAACATGTTTTCCACCGGAGAGGAACTGCAGATGGGGCTGGCGAGTTTCGAGCAGATGAAGAAGGAGCAGAAGATCAGCACCGACCCCGCCCTGAACGCGCTGGTAAAGAAGGTGGGGGACAAGATCGCCGCCGCCGCCGGCAATGACCTGCCCAACGCCCAATGGGAATTCGTCGTGTTTGACAGCCCCGAAGCGAATGCTTTCTGCCTGCCCGGCGGGAAAGTTGGCATCTACACGGGCATCCTGCCGATCACCAAGGATGAGGCGGGCCTCGCCACCGTCATGGGCCACGAGGTCGCCCATGCGACGGCCCGGCATGGTGGCGAGCGGATGACCAGTTCCGTGGCAAGTTCGATTGCCATTGGAGCCGGAGCGGCCGTGGTGGGTGCCGTTACCAGCGATCAAAGCAGCCAGGAGCGGCAGATGTGGAACGGCCTTTATGGAATGGGAGCGGGCGCCGGAGCCGCGGTGTTTTATACCCTGCCCCACAGCCGCAAACAGGAATCCGAAGCCGACCGCATCGGCCTCACCTACATGGCACGGGCCGGGTACGATCCCGCAGCGGCGGTGGATTTCTGGCAACGGTTCGCGGATTACAACCGGGAGCGCGGCGGTTCGACGCCCTGGTTTCTGCGCACCCACCCGGTTGACGAAACCCGCATCAAGCAGATCGAGGGCTGGATTCCCGAAGTCCGCAGCGAGGTGCAGCTCGGCGTGGGTCGCTGAGCTCGACTCCAGTTCTCCCTCCCCATACCCGCCCGTGAACATCCCTTTTCTCAACCTCAAGGCCCAGTACGAGTCGCTGCAGTCCGAACTCCTGCCCGCAGTCCAGGAAGCGCTGGCCAGCGGGCACTACATCCTGGGCCCGAACGTGAAGGCGTTTGAGGATGAGATCGCCGCCCATGTCGGCGCGCGCCATGCCGTCGGGGTGAATTCCGGATCCGACGCGCTGACGTTGGCGTTGCGGGCACTGGACATCGGCCCCGGCGACGAAGTCATCACGACGCCGTTCACCTACATCGCTCCGGCGGAATCGATCCACCAGATGGGTGCGAAGATCGTCTTTGCCGACATTGATCCGAAAACACTCTGCCTGGATCCGTCCGAGGTGGAGCGGCGTCTCACCGACAGAACACGCGCCATCATCCCTGTGCACCTATTCGGGCAGATGGCCGACCTGGATTTGATCAGGAAGCTGGCCGCTCCCCGGCGCATCGCGCTGGTGGAGGATTGCGCGCAGGCCATCGGCGCCCGGCAGGGAACCCGCGCCGCCGGGAGCAGCGGCGTGTTTGGCTGCTTCAGCTTTTATCCCACCAAGAACCTCGGCGCCGACGGTGACGGTGGAATGGTCGTCACCAACGATGACGAAATGGCGAAGAAACTCCGCATGCTGCGGGTTCATGGCATCGAGCGACGCTATTTTCACGATCTGCACGGATTCAACTCCCGGCTCGACGAACTGCAGGCGGCCATATTGCGGGTCAAACTCCGCCATCTGGACCGCTGGAACGATCGTCGCCGGGCGATCGCGGCGCGCTATCACGCCGCCTTCAAGGGCCTGCCCGTCACTCTTCCGTTCACGGCGCCGGACAACCACCACGTTTTCCACGTTTACGCCATCCAATGCGAACGTCGCGATGAACTTCAGCGCCACCTGGAGGCCAACGGAATTCCCACCCTCATCTACTACCCGCTGCCCCTTCACCTGCAGAAGGTTTACGCCGATCAGGGCTGGAAGGAAGGCGCCTACCCGGTCAGCGAAAGCACCTCCCGACGCATCCTGCCGCTGCCAATGTATCCCGAGCTGACCGACGAACAGGTGGAACATGTGGCTAAGGTGGTGGTCGAGTTCTTCCGATAGGGAGGATTGCGAATGTGCCTGCGGGCAGCGCCCGGCCGCTCCCAACCACCGTGGTTGAAGAATCAGCCCCGCCAGGTGAAGCGGGACTTGACCCCGGGGCAGACCGCGTGTTTCTTTCGCCCCGTCAAATAGAACGACCGTACATGCCTGCCTCTACAAGTCTCCTGCGCAAGTGGGCCACCTCCCTGGTTCAATGGTTCGACGCCGATTTCGGCAATCATGACTTTGACGCGATTCGCGCCAAACCTGACCGTGTGGAATGGGTCCGCTGCATTCCCTTCATCATCCTGCACCTCGGCTGCCTCGGGGTGCTGCTGGTGGGCTGGAGCTGGTTTGCGGTGGCCGCCGCCGTGGCGCTTTACTTTGTGCGCATGTTCGCGGTGACCGGTGTGTATCACCGGTATTTCTCGCACCGCACGTTTCGAACGAGCCGGTTCATGCAGTTCCTGCTCGCCCTGTTGGGGGCGTCCTCCACCCAGCGCGGACCGCTCTGGTGGGCCTACCATCACCGGCAGCACCACAAACATTCGGACGAGGCGGATGATGCGCATTCTCCGCACGTGCACGGCTTCTGGTGGTCGCACGTCGGCTGGATCACCAGCGCCCGGAATTTTCCAACCGATTACCGCGTGGTGAAGGACCTGGCCAAGTTCCCCGAGCTCGTGTTCCTGAACCGTTTTGATTCGCTCGTCCCGATTGTTCTGGCCACGGGATTGTTTTTTCTGGGGATGATTCTCGAGCACTTCGCACCCGGGCTCGGAGTGACGGGCGGCCAGATGCTGGTGTGGGGCTTCTTCATCAGCACGACCGCCCTGTTCCACGGCACCTGCTCGATCAACTCCCTCGCCCACCTGATCGGGCGCAAACGGTTCAACACGAAGGATGACAGCCGCAACAGCCTCCTGCTGGCGCTCATCACGCTCGGCGAAGGCTGGCACAACAATCACCATCACTACATGGGCGCAACCCGGCAGGGATTCTACTGGTGGGAAATCGACATCACCTACTATGTGCTCAAGGTTATGTCCTGGACCGGCCTGATCTGGGATCTGCGGCCCGTTCCGATTTCGGTCAAGGAGGACGGAAGGCGGCGCCCTCGCGCCGTCTGAGTCATGCCGGGCTTCTCAAGTGTCACCGGGCGGAGGCAAACCTGAAAGTCTCCACCGCGAACGGCGGCCCCTGCCATGCCACCGCGGCGATGTGATCGGCCAGCGGCCTCAGTGAAAGCACCTGCCATCCTGCCGCCGAGTCTTCGCTCCCGTCGATTCTCACCACGCGCGGCGCTTCCGCCGGATCGCAGTTGAACTCAACCCGGCTCAGCCCGTCGCTGATGCCAATTCCAGTGGCCTTGAGCCAGGCCTCCTTTCGGGTCCACAGACCAAAAAAGCCCTCTGCCTGGGCGTGGTCGGGCAGAAGCTTCAACGCCTCCGCCTCGGAGGTGGAAAAAAAACGCTCCGCAATACCGTTGCGATCGAGGTTTCGGCTCACACACTCGACATCGACCCCGATCTCGGCACTCCGGCAAACTGCCAGCAGGGCGTGACCGGCGGTGTGGCTCAGATTGAAGTGAAGCTCACCTCCGGCCAGGTGAGGTTTGCCGCGAACCGAAACCCAATACTCGATGGCCGCCGGATCGCGGCTGAGATAGGCACCGAGCAACATACGCGTCTGCACATGGGCGGCCACGTAGCGCTCCTGCAGGTGGGAGAAGGCAAACTTTCCGGCACGCTCGCGCTCCGCTTCGGAAAGGACCGCGGGATCAAGGTCCGGCTGCGACAAGTCGAGATGCCACACGTGCACCCCGGCCTCCTCCAGGTCGGGCGGTCGCGACCGCGGCACCCATTCAACCACTTGTCCACCCCCGATCATGCCCATGTCCGGCACAACTCAACCCTTTTCAATGCAGGCGTAGGCATTGTGGTTGTGGATGCTTTCGAAGTTTTCGGCCTCGACCCGGTACCAGGTCACATCGGGATGTTCGTTCAACTTGAGAGCCACATTCCTGACCAGATCCTCGACGAACACGGGATTCTCGTACGCCCGCTCGGTGACAGCCTTCTCGTCCGGGCGTTTGAGCAAGGCAAAAAGGTCACTGCTGGCCGAGCCCTCCACGATGCCGATGACGTCCTCGATCCAAACGGTCCGCCGAGATCGCAGCTGCACCGTCACCTGGCCCCGTTGATTGTGGGCGCCGTACTTGCTGATCGATTTGGAGCAGGGACAAAGCGTCTTCACGTTCACCACGACGGTGAGGACGAAGTCAACCTCCTTGCTCACGGCGTTGGCCTCGAACCGGGCGACATAGTCCATGAGGCTGGACTTGCCGGTGACCGGCGCCTTCTTGCTGACGAAGTAGGGGAATTCCATCTCCAGGTGGGCGTTGTCCGCCTTCAACCGGGTCTGCATCTCCCGCAGGATGGTGGGAATGATGTCCACATGAATCACGCTCCCGTGCGAATTTAGCACCTCGATGAAGCGGCTCATGTGGGTGCCCTTGAACTCCTTGGGCAGGTCCACATACATCCCAATCGTCGCCACGGTGTTTTGCAGGGTGTGGTGGGCCTTGTCGCGCACCTGGATCGGGAATCGCACGCCGCGCACGCCCACCTTGTCGATGCGCAGTTGCCGGTGGTCCCGGCTGTTCTGTTCGTCCCGCAGCATTTCGGTGGCGGGCGCACCCGCCGTTTTCTTCAGGGTTTGGCTCATAAACCGGAGACCAGACTACCAGCGGTTTGTGGGAAATCAAAAACTACGTCACGGCAGACGGCCGGGATTGGTCGCCACGAACGTGACGACCTTACGACCGGCGGCTCAGGACCCGGCACACCCCAATCAACGGCTCAGCGCGGCCTTGATCTCTTCGACCACCTTCTCGGCGGTCATCGCTCCATGCATCAGCTGGGAGAAGTAGTTCTCCTGGAACAGGAAAATCGCCTGCGGCCGACCGGGAGCGACGGCGACCTCCGGCACTTCAGGCGCGAGTTGCATGAGTTCCTTGCCGAAGGACTGGCCGGAAAAAAACGGCATTGGCTGGGCCAGCCGACTGTCTTTCCAGGCTGGCTGGTAGGCCGGGAAGCTGTTGCCGTCGACGAAGCGCTTCACATTTGCCTCGGTGTCCTTCATCACGTGCTCGATGAACTTCCAGGCGGCGTCGGACTGCGTTGTGCCCTGGTAGATCATCAGGCCTTGCCCGGCAAAGGTGGAGGTCCGGCGTCCGGCGACGCCCTTCGCATCCTTCCAGGCGGGCAACGGCATGATGCCCCATTTGCCGCTCAGCTCGGGGGTGAACTGCTGCAGCATGTCGAGCCCATACCAATCCGCACCGATCAGGCAAAGCACTTCACCCGGGCTGACCGAGCTGCTGAAAAACACCGGATCATAGATGGAAGCCCGCTCGGGAATGATCGCAATGCCCCGGTCCTTCAGGTCCGCCATCCACTTCAGGGTGTCGATCGCCATCACTTCGTCGGGGAAGGGTTTGCCGTCCTTGCCGAACCAGTCCGAGCCACGCTGGCGGAGCAGGATGTCGAAGTAGGTCGGGTCCAGCGCCATCAGTGCCTGGTGCTTGAGGGCAAGCTCCTCTCCGCGGTCCACAAAGTCGTCCCACGTGCGGAAATCCGCGGGCGTCAGCTGGTACTTCTCAAACAGATCGGTGCGGTAGTAGAGCACGATGGCGCTCAACGACTGCGGCACGCCGTAGATCTTGTCCTTCCACGAAAACAGCTTCAACCGGCTGGAGACAATGTCCCGGTCGAGGCCGGCATTCCTGACCCGCTCGCTCAGATCCAGAAAGGGCGGCTCACCGTTGAGGTAGACACCGAACAGCACCTCGTCGAGCTGGACGATGTCCGGTGGATTGACGCCGGTCTTGATGGCCACCGCGAGCTTGTCCGGCATTTCGCGGAAACCAAACGCGCTGATGTTCGCCTGAAACTCCTTGTTCACCTTCTCCTGATAGAGCTTCACCATGGACTCGTAGTAAACCTTGTCCTGATAGGAGCTGATCCAGATTTCGAGCGGCCTGGTTTCGGCGGCATCCGCGAGCGGCACAAAGGCAACGGACAGCGAAACCACGATTGGCAGAAGGGATGTCTTCATAAGATTAAGTCTCTAAATCAGTCGAAAAACCATGAAGTGATTCCGAACGGATCCGCACGGATCACCAGGACAGCACCGACCATCGCCACGGTGGCGGCGACCACCAGGAGCAGTCGGCGCAGGCTCCGGTTTCCTGGTAGAATTGCGTCGACAGCAAGCGTGCCGGCGGTCGCGACGAACGTGGGTAGACCCAGTATCAGCAGCAGGGCGGCAATCCAACAGGCGATGTCAACCGCCAGCCCAATGTCCTTCGGATCATCCAAGGATGGTCGAGGCCACCAGCCCAACGTAAACCGACCTGCACTCCAAGCGAGGAGGAACGCGGCCGGCAGGGCCACCGGATACGCGCAAAGGAACCCCTGTGCAAGGCGGAGGATCTGCGGTCGGTTCATCGATCATTTCTGCCGGAGGAACGTCCGGCGAGTTCATCATTAACGTAGGAAACGACGTCGCGAAAGTCCTGAGTGTTCAAGCCCAGTACCGCCTGATGCATGAGGAAGCCCTCCGGATCGGCGGCGGTTCCTCCGCGAAGACCGGCCTTGAACCGCACCAGCTGGTCGTAAAGATACCAGTCCTCCTGCACCGTGAGCGGCGGCGCCTTGACCTCCTCACGCCCCCGGCCATCGAATCCGTGGCAGGTCGCGCAGTAGGTGAAGAGTTGCCGGCCGCGCCCGACATCTCCGCGGATCGTCTTCAGGTGATCCTGGGGCGGTTTTTCGCTGAACAGCTTCACCGCCACTTCGAAGTCCGCCTCTGTCCGCAACAGGCTGATGCCGGATCCCATCAGATGTTCGGAACGGTTCTCGGGATTGCAGCCCCGAACACCCGCGAGGAACTTGCGCAGCTGCAGCTCAAGATACCAGGCCGGGAGCCCGTCCAGCACCGGTCCGCGCTGCATTTCGCGCGTGCCGTGGCAGATCAGGCAGGAATTGACAAGGGCGTTGGTTGAGGTGGTGGCCACCTCGGCGATTGCCGCGGGCGGGAGCTGGGAACGGGACTGGCAACCGTTGACGAAGCAGCTCAAAATCGCAAAGGCCAGCGTCCAGATAATGTTTAAGCTCCGAACGGCGCGAGCGCTCCCGCCGGGGATCTGGTCGTGGCTCCTGATGCCTGGAGCGTCTTTGAGTCGCGGAACCCTGATCCTGGGTCTTCCCACCTACTTCACCCCCCCCATCAGCCTCTTCAGCATTGGCACCAGGAAAAGCAGCAGGACACCGGCGCCAAACGTCGTGCCGAACACCGCGAAGAAGATCTGACTGAGCGGCAGTCGGTCAAAGAAACTGGCGATCCAGCCGCCGACCCAGTTGCCGCAGGCATTGGTCAGGAACCACGCTCCCATCAGCGTTCCGACAAGACGCAGGGGCGCAAGCTTCGTCACCATGCTCAGCGCCACGGGGCTCAGACACATCTCGCCGGCGGTATGCAGGAAAAACCCCCCCACCAGCCACATTGGGCTAACCCGAATCCCCTCGCCCGCCTGGGCCATGCCGGCCGCCGGGACCAGCAGCAGGAAGCCCAGTCCCAGCAGCATCAGGCCGAAGACGAACTTCAACGGACTGCTCGGTTCGCGCGAGCCGAGCGCCACCCACAGCCAGGAAAAGATCGGGGCAAGAATGAGAACGTAAAGCGGATTGAGCGACTGAAACCACGACGAGGGAAATCCCCACAGCCACCGGACCAACGGCCCGTAGAACGGCGCAGCAACGGCCGAATCGTTCACCCATGCGGGAGCGTTGCCCGGATCGAACAGATGGAGTTCGGTCAGGCGATCGGCGAACAGATTCAAGCTCGATCCGGCCTGCTCGAACCCGGACCAAAAAAGCGTCGCAAACGCAAACAGCACACCGATCACCGCCAGGCGTTTCCATTCCTCCGTCGACAACCCGGCGTCCTTCGGTGCCGCGGTCACGCCGCCGGCCGGCAGGGCCACCGCCCTCCGGTGAACGCTTTCCGGATGCACCGAGGCCATCAGCCTTCTGCTGCCCAGGTGCAACTGCACCAATCCCAGCACCATGCCGACGCCCGCAGCGCCGAAGCCCCAGTGCCACGATGATGCGGGATCGAGGCCCCAGCCTTCGAGGCGGGCCTTGAAACTCTCGCTCTGCGCGAGGAAGCCGCAGACCAGCGGGGCGATCATGGCGCCGAGGTTGATGCCCATGTAATAGATCGAATAGCCGCCATCGCGGCGGGCATCGCCCGGGGCGTAAAGCTGTCCAACCATCGTGCTGATGTTGGGCTTGAGAAAACCGGTGCCCACGATGATCAGCCCCAGTCCCAGGTAAAACATCGGCAGGGTTCCGACAGCCAGACTGAAATGCCCCAGGGCAATGACGATGCCGCCCAGATAGATCGCCCGGTAGTGTCCCAGCCAGCGGTCGGCGATCAGTCCGCCGGGAATGCAGACGGCATAGACGGCAAACGTGTAGAGCCCGTAGATCTTTGCCGCCTGTTCCGTGCTGAAGGCGATTCCTCCCACCGCCGGCAACGCGGTCATGTAAAGGATGAGCAACGCCCGCATGCCGTAGTAGCTGAAGCGTTCCCACATCTCGGTGAAGAACAACGTGGAGAGCCCGGCGGGATGGCCAAACCAGGAACGTTCGGAGGCTGTTTGGGACATGATGCTGCGCGAGACGGTAGCGGAATCGACGATGGGCGGAAGCCTTTTTGTCGCGGGCCCGGGCTTCAAAAGGACGGCGGCTCAGTTGCCGCAATCCGGGTGGGCTCCCGGGTCTACGCCGGCTCCTGCTCCTCGCCGGCCACCAAAGGCGCAAACTGCTGGGTGTTCGGATCGTAGGCGAAAAGTTCCACGGTGGAGATGTTGAAAAACCAGGCGTGAAGCTGGAGCGTGCCCTTTTCCAGCCGCCGTTCCACGCAGGGATAGGTGTGAAGATTGTCCACACCGAACAGGACGTTCTCCTCCGCCGCGGCGGTCACCCGGTCCTCGATGCCGTTCAAATGCTGGTAGCGTTCATCGAGCACGCGGCGGACGGGCGCAGCCACTTCGATCCAACGGGCCAGGTGGGGCATTTCGGCAGGATCCACGCTGCGATCCACCAGCGCCCGCATGGCGCCACACTGGGTGTGGCCACAGATCACGATGTCCGAGACGTGGAGCTGATTGACGGCAAACTCGATCGCGGCCGCCGTGCTGTTGGTGTCGCCCTTCACGTTCGCCGAGGGGACGATGTTGCCGGCATTCTTCACCACAAACAGATCGCCCGGTTCACTCTTGGTGATCAGCTCGGCCAGCACCCGGGAATCGGAACAGGTGATGAAGAGCGTGTGCGGGTTCTGTCCTTCGCGGGATAGGCGGCGGAACAGGGCTCGATACCGGCCGAACTCCTTGAGCCGGAACTCGTGAACTCCCGCGATCAGCTTCTGCATGCAGCCGGGGTTTACGGCATCGGGGAACCCTGTGCAATCGCAATCTCCGTCTTCGAAAACGCCCGCCACCCCCTCGTTCCGCCCCGTGACCGACGGCGTCTCAGTTGCGCAAAAATCGATTGGCCCGCCCGTCATGGCTGGCTACGGTGGCGTGGTGAACTGTCCCAAGTGCGATGCCCAGGGGCTGACGTCCACCCAGGCGGGTGAGATTGAAGTGGATCTCTGCCAAGGTTGCGGCGGACTGTGGCTCGACCAGAGCGAACTGCCAAGGCTCCTGGAGCTGGACCCGAGTCAGGCGCGGGCGTTGCGCCGGGGACGCACACAGGTCCGTAACAATGCCCGGCGTGCCGATTGTCCGCGCTGTGGGCGGGAGATGCTCCGGGTGGCCAGCGCCCAGTCACGGAAGATCACGGTCGACAGCTGTCCGGATTGCGGGGGCGTCTGGCTGGACGGCGGGGAGTTCGATCAGCTGTTTGAGGCGGGACCGGGATGAATCGCGGCTCCTGATCGGCTGCCGGTTGATCATCAGTCGCCGGTGAACCGCAGAAACTAGAGCAACGGAGGCAGTCCGCAGGCGAGGCGCCACTCGTTGCACATGTCCGCCAAACCAAGCCGGTTGAGATAATTCAGATCGAGCTGGCTGCGCTCGGGCTGCCGGGGCTCGTAGTAAAAAGCGTTTGCAACATGCACCGCCGTCAGCGGGGTGAAGGTGGTCTGATCGCCCAAATCGGGCCGATGATGGTGGGCGATCGCCTCCAGCACCGGCAGCGGGAGACCCCACATGCCAAAGAGGCACGCCGCGGCTTCGGCATGGGAAGTCCCCAACCGCTCCCATTCGAATTCAGACTCGGCGGTGCACCGTTCCTCGCAGTGGCGACGCACAACGGCATACTCGGCGGGAAGATTGGCCGCCAGAAGGAGCTTGCCGACGTCATGCAGCAGCCCCGCCGTGAAGGCGGCGTCGGCAACCTCCGGCGCACCGGCCTGAATGGATATGTCCCGCGCAAAGGTCGCCACCTCCACGGAATGCTGCCAGACCTCTTCCGTGGAGATTCCCGGGCAGAGACCGGCCTCAAACCGGGTGAACACCGGCACGGCGAGCACCAACGCCCGGGTGCGCTCGGCTCCCAGAACCAGGACCGCGTCTTCGGCCTT
>DNDP01000237.1:17087-25847 GCA_003484235.1 Verrucomicrobiales bacterium | reverse complement strand
AGCGTCTTCGGCCTTGGAGACCGGCGTGGCCGGCGCAATAAGGGCGGAATTCGCCAGCTGAAGAATCTTGGCCGTCATCAGCGGATCCAGCGCAATCAGCCTGGCCACCTCGGAGAATGAACCGGCCGGCGATTCGAGCTCGGCGATGACTTGATTGAAGATCGTCGGGACGCTGGGCAGATGCCGGAACCTGGCGATCACCTGCCGGGTCCGCGAGTTTGACAGCCAGGAGTCCACCACAAGCTGACGCTCGATCTGGGCCAGAAACATCTCCGGCCGCATCTTGGCGCTGATGACGGCCGGGCGCAGACCGGTCAAACGCCGGGCTTCGGACTCCGCCGGTGCGGTCCCGTAGATGAAGCGAAGGACTCCCGGGTGGCTCGCCTGGACTTCATTCATCAAACCTGTCACCGATTCCCCACCCAGCCGGGCTTCCGCGATCAGGACCGTATAGGCCTTTGCCTTCAACAGTTCCCGGGCTCCCGAAACGCTGCCGGCCCGTTCCCATGACCAATGATCGCCGGCGGATGCGAAGAGCCGCTCCAACTGGCGAAGCAACAGTTCATCGGCCACCAGTGCCAAGACGGTGCGCCCCGCCCGCGGGGTCCCGGTCGTATCTGCGATTTCGTGGCCCGTGCCCCCTGAACCGGCGCCCGGCCGGGAGGCCGAATCGTCGGAAAGCGGGCGGTTCCGGGCAGGGTGGCTGTGGTCTTGCATCGACTTTTGGCTTCGCCGGGTTTCGGTCATCTACCATTCGGCATTTGTCAGGCGGACTTTAGAGCGGTCGGAGATTCAACACCGCCGAATCCTGAACAGCGGGTGAGGCTGCCGTTTCCCCCGCCGCAGTTGCACGCGAGTTTCCCGAGGTTATGGCCCATTCTCCGGAGGTTCAACGTTTTCGGCCGCCCGATTGCGGCGTTGTCATGCTGGTCCGCTTCAGAAACTCTCCGTCGCATGATCGCGATTGTCTCCGGCACCAACAGGCCGGGCAGCAGCACCCGCAAGGTGGTGGCGGTGATTGAAGCCATCCATCGAAGGTTGAGACAGGTGACCACTCTGATTGACCTCGCCCATCTGCCGCCGGGAATCTTCGACCCCGGCTCGTACGCCGGAAAACCGGCCGCGTTCAGGCCGTTTGCAGAGACCGTGCTGGCCGCCCGCGGGCTGGTGGTGGTGACGCCGGAATACAACGGCGGCATCCCGGGGGTGCTGAAGTATTTCGTCGACATGCTCAAGTTTCCGGAAAGCTTCGAGGGAAAGCCGGTGTGTTTTGTCGGACTCGCCGCCGGCATGTGGGGTGGATTGCGGCCGGTGGAACAGTTGCAGCAGATCTTCGGCTACCGGAATGCCCGCCTCTTCCCTGAAAGGGTTTTCCTGCCCCGGATCGGCAGCCTGCTGACCGACCAGGGCGCCATCGCCGATCCCGCGGTGCAGGAACGGCTCGATCGGCAGGCGGTCGGATTCATTGGATTCGCAAGGCGTTTGAAATCGTAGACGCATTGCGGGCAGGAGGCTGCGTGTTTCTGCTGTCCCTGACCGCAGAAGATCTCTAGGCTCCGCCGCATGCTGAACGTCGGTATCGTAGGAATGGGTTTCATGGCGGCCATGCACGTCAAGGCCTGGAAGCAGGTCGAAGGCACGCGGATCGCCGCCATCTGCAATCCCAGTGGAAAACATCTCGACGGAAACCTCTCCCATGTCTTCGAAAAGATGGGCAGCTCCGAGAAGCTGCAGATCGACATGAAGGATGTGCAGATCTACAGCGACTTCTCTTCGCTGCTCGCCGACCCGGACATCCAGATCGTCGACATCTGTTCGCCCACCTGGGCACATGCCGACCAGGCCACCGCCGCCCTCGCCGCCGGAAACCACGTGTTGCTGGAGAAGCCGATGGCCCGGACCGCCCGTGAAGCGCAGCGCGTGGTCGAAACGGCGAGTCACGCAAACACGTTTCTCCTGCCAGGAATGTGCCTGCGTTTCTGGCCCGAATGGCGGCTGCTGAAGGACGCCATCGCCGACCACCGCTACGGGCGGGTGCTCGCCGCAAGATTTCGCCGGATCGGTCCGCCTCCGGTGTGGGGACAGAATCATTTTCACGACGGCATCAAGTCGGGCGGCGCGCTGCTTGACCTCCACATTCACGACGTGGATTTCATCCAATGGTGCTTCGGCCGGCCCAGCCGGGTCTATTCGCGCGGCTATTCCAAGTTCAGCAACGAGATCGACCACGTCGTCACCCAGTACGACGTTGACGGCGGGGCCATCGTCCACGCCGAGGGTGGCTGGGCGATGGCGCCAGGCTTCAGCTTTTCCATGGCCTACACCGTCAACTTTGAACGGGCCACCATGGACTTCGACTCCAGCCGCGGTCCTGACAAGGTGCTGGTCGTCTGCGAACAGGGCAAGGAACCGGTGACCAAAGCCGCCGCCGCCGAGGACGGTTACCTCGGTGAAATCCGGCACCTGGTCGAGTGCGTGCGAAAGAACGAGCCGCCGTCGGTGATCACGCCCGTGGACGGGCTGACTGCAATCGAGATCTGTGAAACCGAGGCCCACTCCATCCGGCTTGGCCAGCCGGTCACCTTCTGACCCGCCACTACCATGAAGACCGTCGCTGCCCTGCTGTTTACCCTTGTGGCAACCCTGCCGCTTTCCAGCGAGGAGCTGCCAAAGCTGCATCCGAATCTCGAACCGCTCCGCCCTTTTCTTGGAAAAACCTGGCGCGGCGATCTCGCGCAACCGGGAGCGGACAGGGTCAATGTCGATGTCGCTCGCTGGGAACGAATTCTCAATGGTCAGGCCATCCGCATTCTGCACTCAGTCGATGACGGGAACTACGGGGGTGAGACGATAATCCGCTGGGACGAGACCAGGAAGGCAATCACCTACTACTACTTCACGACCGCCGGATTCATGACCAGCGGCACGATGACCGTCGAGAAGGGCAAGTACACCAGCTTCGAAAAGGTAAGTCCTCCCGCGGAGGGGGTCACCGAGGTCAAAGGCACCGGAGAGGTCAAGGATGACGGGACGATGGTGACCACCTCAGAGTATTTGAAGAACGGCAGGTGGATTCCGGGCCATGGCGCCACCTACCGCGAGGCACCGGACGCAAAGGTGATCTTCAAATAGTCCTGCCGCGGGCAGCCCGGGCTGGCATGGTTCAGCGTTGTTCGAAGCAACAATCCGCTCGGCGATCTCCACCGTCGATCCACAGACCCGGCAAAAATCTCGACCCATCTGCGGTCGCCAGCTACCTTCCCGGCCCGATGTCCAGCGACCACGCGGGCGCTCCGGCGGCCCATTCCAAGCTCCAGACCTTCTTCCGGCGACTGTTTACGACCGTGGTGTTGTGGGCGCTGGTCCTCGGAGCGCTGTTCTCCGGCAATCTGCTGGTCGCAGATCTGGCCCTGCTTGCGGTTGTCGCTGTCATCACGGTGTTCGCCCTCCTGGAGTTCTGCGATCTGGTGCAGCGACGGGGCATCGCCTGTTTTCGCAGCTACGCGGTGGCGACCGGCGTGCTGTTCGTGTCTGCTGTCTGGCTGGCCGAAACCGGCCTCCTATCCGATAAGGTCTCGCCGCTGGTGGTCAATCTTGCTCTGGGCGGCAGCATCGTCATCGGCCTGTTCGTCCGGAGGCTATTCTGGACCGACATGGAGAATGGTCTGGCCGCCGTCGGAGGCACGCTGTTGGCACTTGTCTACATCCCTTGGCTGCTGGGCTTTCTGATGAGCGTTTACTTCCACAGCGAAGACAACGGCTCCTGGTGGCTGCTCTACTTCATCCTCGTCACCAAGGCCAGCGACATGGGTGCCTACTCGGTGGGCTCGCTGATCGGACGTCACAAGATGATCCCGCGGGTGAGCCCGGGAAAAACCTGGGAGGGGCTGGGGGGCGCCCTTGCGGTGTCCACCGGAGCCAGCCTGGCTTTCGCGCACTTTGCACACGACAGGCTGGTGGGAATGACCTTTTCCCACGCTCTGATCCTGGGCCTGCTCCTGGGTGGCGGCGCCGTGGTCGGTGATCTGGTGGAAAGCCTTTTCAAGCGTGAGGCCGGCGTGAAGGACAGCGGAGCCTATTTCCCCGGCATCGGCGGCGTGCTGGACCTTGTGGACAGCCTGCTGTTCAATGCGCCGATAATGTTTGCCTATCTCGTCTGGCTCACCACGTCGCAATGAAGAACGTCGTACTTCTCGGCAGCACAGGTTCGATCGGCACCAGCACCTGCAAGGTCGTCGACGACCTGCCGGACCGCATCCGGCTGGTTGGCCTCGCCGCCGGCAGCAACGTCGATCTGCTGGCCGAACAGGCCACCCGCTACCGTCCCACCGCAATCAGCGTCACCGATCCGGCAAAGGTGGACGCGCTGGCAGCGCGGGTCGGAGAGAATGTGGAAGTGCTTTCCGGGGAGGCCGGCCTGATCCAGCTCGCCACCATGCCGGACGCGGACATCGTGCTGATCGCAATTGTTGGCACCGCCGGCCTGCAGCCGGCCCTTGCCGCCATCCGCGCGGGCAAGGACATCGCGGTGGCATCGAAGGAGATTCTCGTCATGGCCGGTGAGACCGTGATGAGCGAGGCCCGCAAACACGGCGTCAAGGTGCTCGCGGTGGACAGCGAGCATTCAGCGATCTTCCAATGCCTCGACGGCAAACCGCCCGAGTCCGTGCGCCGGATGATCCTGACCGCTTCCGGCGGCCCCTTCCGGCAGACGCCCAAGGCGGAGTTCGAGAGGATCACCGTCGAACAGGCGCTGAAACATCCCTCGTGGAACATGGGCCGCAAGATCACCTGCGATTCGGCCACGCTTTTCAACAAGGGCCTCGAGATGATCGAGGCGCGCTGGCTGTTCGACATCGAAATGGCGCGCGTCGAGGTCGTGGTGCATCCGCAGAGCGTGATTCACTCGATGGTGGAATTCGTCGACGGCTCCATCATCGCACAGCTCTCGACACCCGACATGTGCCTGCCGATCCAGTACGCGTTGACCTACCCGGACCGGGCCGGCAGCGACCGCGTTCAGACCAGTCTTCCCAAGTATGGCAGTCTCACCTTCGAGGAGCCGGACGTGGACAAGTTCCCCTCGCTGAAGCTCGCCCGCTGGGCCGGAACCGATGGCGGCCTGCTGCCGGCGGTATTGAATGCCGCCAACGAAGTTGCGGTGGACGCCTTCTTTAACCGGAGGATCGGCTTCACACAGATCACCGCAACCGTCGAGCGCACCATGCAGGCGCTCGACAACGTTGCGCACCCGAGCTTCGACCAGATACTGGAAAGCGACCGCTGGGCCAGGAGAAAGGCTGGAACCCTGGTCGGCGGCGCCTGAGCCTGGCGTCCAACCTGGTCGCTTCAAGGCGGGGGCCGAAGAGCACTTCGGGTTCATGCGCCGGAGGACACTTCACCGGATCGCATCCCCCACCCATTCTCAACAGCCTCGCGATGCTCCAGAAGCAACTCAGATCGTCTGGCTGAGGAAGCCGCCGTCCACGCGAAGGTCGGTTCCTGTGACAAAGCTGCTGGCGGCATGGCTGGCCAGATAGACGGCCGCTCCGACCAGTTCCTTCGCCTCACCCATCCGGCCCATCGGCGTGTGACCGAGAATCTGCTGCGCGCGCGGTGTCGGCGAGCCGTCGTCCTTGAACAACAACCGTCGGTTCTGCTCGGCCGGGAAGAAGCCGGGGGTGATCGTGTTCACGCGGACGCCCTTGGTCGCCCATTCGCGGGCGAGGAAGCTGGTAAGGTTGAGCACCGCGGCCTTGGCGGCCGAATACGTCATGACGCGCGAGAGCGGCAGGTGGGCCGAGACGCTGGCGATGTTGATGATGCTGCCCCGTCCGCGCCCGCACATGGCCGGCCCGAACACCTGGCACGGCAGCAGTACGCCGCCGACAAGGTTGAGGTCGAAATTGGCGTGCCAGTCGGCGATCGCGATGTTCTCCACGGGATTGTCCGGCGTGACCGTCACTTTGGGATCGTTGCCACCGGCTGCGTTCACCAGGACGGTGACCGGTCCCAGCGATTTCTCGATGGCGCCGTTGGCGGCGACCAGACTCTCCCTGTTGACAGCGTCAGCGGCGAAGAAAGCCGCCTTGCCCCCGGCCGCCTCGATGGCCTGCACCCGGGCACCACCCCGGTCGGCATTGCGGCCCAGCACGGCGACTTTGGCCCCGTGGCGGGCGAGTCCCTCGGCAATCGCACCGCCCAAAACCCCGGTGGCACCAATGACCACCGCCACATCACCCTGCAAATCGAAGAGGTCGCTCATAAGTGGAGCGGATAGTGTGAGTCGATCCGGGCCGGCGAAAGCAAAAACTTGGCTGCCAGCAACCTGGGGTGAACCGCCGGCGCTTTTCCCCATGGCACCGACGGTGCTGAAGGGGGATTCCATGAAGAAGTTCATCTTTGCCCTCGGTCTGATAGCCTTGGTGGTCGGTGTGGCGTGGGGTATCCGCGCGGTTACCGTTTACCAGGCCAACGCACGCTCCGCAAAATTCAACAATGACGTGGACAGCCTGTTCACCGCACTCCAGCAATACAAGGAGCGCACCGGCGACTATCCCAGCGGCAGCAATGCCCAGATTGCCAAGGCGCTGGACGGCAAGAACGAGAAGAATCTCATCATCCTCGTCGGCAAGAACCTGACCACCAACACCAAAGGCGAGTTCGTCGATCCCTGGGAAACTCCCCTGCGCATCTATTTCAGCAATGAAGGCGTGCTGGTCCGGTCGGCCGGCCCCAATCGGAGTTTTGATGACACCACTGTCGTGGAATTTGACGACATTCTCCGGGCCAACTGATCTCCCGCCAACCGGCGGCAGGAACATTTAATGCCCCGTGCTCCCGGAAGGGGCCGGGGCTTCCGCTTCAAATCGATAAACGATCTCGCCCGGCCGGGCATAGCCGAGATTCTCGCGCGCGAGTCGTTCGACGGTGTTGGAATCGGCGTAGAAATTCTGCCAGCGAAGGGTCATTGCCTGGTTGGCCCTCCGAAGTTCGGCAATCCGTTCGTTCTGAATGGCGATGTCCTTCTGGAGCCGCTGGTTTTCCTGAATCAGAGGAACATACCAGCCAAAGACGCCCACCAATCCCGCACCCACCACCACGAAGAGCGTCAACCGGGAGAGCAGGTCCGAGATTCGCTGGCCAGATTTCACGGGCGGACCTTAGGCACTTCCCGCGAGATTTGAAAAGGGAGATTCACTTGGAGAACTCGTTCCAACTCCTGAGCAAGCCGTCGGGATCGAACACCAACCGCAGATGGCGGTCGGGCGAACGGGTCACGGTGTAGGGCGTGTAGACGTAGCCCGGATAGTGCCGGTAGTGTCGCGGATGATGTCCAAAGGTGCCGAATCCGTAGGCATGCCCCGAGTAGCCGCCGCGCCGGGTGACCCACTCGACGACCTTCGATTGGTCGGAAAGCTGGGCCTGCTTGTCCGGTGGGCCGTAGTCAATGACCGCCTGATCGAAGGTGTACTGACCGATCCGGGACGACCAGTCCAGCTGCGGCCGGGTGGCACACCCGGAAAGGAAGACCAGCGCGGTCACGACCATGCAGGAAAGCCACGCCAAACCAGCCGGACGTTCCGAGGATCTCATGCGGTCAAGGTACCGCAGTCCGGACTGATTTCAAGCCGCTGGATGGCAGAGCAATTTGGTTGTCTCCATTCCGCGAGCCCATACACTCGCCCGCTCCATGATCAAGGCACTGCAACTCCTGTTTGAGCCGGGACCAACATGGGAGCGCATTGCCAATGCCTCCCGAAGCGTTTCGGCGGTGCTGTTCCTCTGGTTGGTGCCGTGGGTGCTCGTCGCCTGCGTGGTGGAAGGCTGGGGACTTCATACCCTGGGCAACCAGCGTGATCCACTGGAGTTCAGCAGCCAGCCGGCGACGTCCGTACCGTTCGAAAGGCTTGTTCGGTATGAAATTGCCCAGGTGGTGCTGCATGTGATGGTGGTGTTCGCGCTCGCGGTCATTTTCCGGTTTCTCCTCCGGAGCTTTCACTGCAAGCGACCGCTCGCCGTCAGTTTCAGCCTCATGGCCTACTGCTTCGGCCCAGTGCTGTTGATGCAGTGCCTGGATGGCATCCCCCAGATTCCCACGTGGGTCTGTCGGCTCATCGGCGTGGCGCTTTCGATCAAAGTGTTCTATCTAGGGCTGGCGCGGGTCGCACGACCCGATCCCACCACCGCCCTTGGACTCTATTTCGTCGGCTCCTTTCTCCTCATCGCCTTGAACGGTCTAAGCCATTTCCTCGCGCTGAGAGTCCTGCAAGGAACTCTGCTTGGCGAACTGAACCTCCCCGGTCTCGGCAGCTAAGGCTGCGATGGTTCCGCGGCCGGATCGGGCCCGGCATCCGGCTTTGGCGACTGCTTGCTTTCGATCAACCGGAAAAGGCGGTTCTTCAATTCCTTGTACTCGGGAATTGTCACCCGGTTCAAGTGGTTGCTGGCCGACGAGAAATGGCCCACCCGGATCTCCAGCCTTGCGAAGTGAATGTAGACTCCCTGCCTCTCCGCCTCCGTGGTCGCCAGTTCGAGGGCATCCCGCCAGGCGGACATGGCGTCCTCCTGCCGAAAGGGCGTGATCCCGTAGTAGGTCTGTGCCAGGTCATTGGCGACCTCGAAGCTGCCAGGAGTGAGTTCCAGTGCCTTGCGGTAGAGTTCAAGCGCCCGATCGAAGACCTGCTGCTCATTGAATCCGTAGTAGGCCTCCGCATCGCGACGAAACAGGTAAACGGTGGTCGCCAGGTTCTGGTAGTA
>DNDP01000237.1:0-16805 GCA_003484235.1 Verrucomicrobiales bacterium | reverse complement strand
TTGTGCCCGAAATGGTTCGCCAGATTGTTCCACGGTGCGGGGTGCGAAGGATCCAGCAGGCGGGCCCGCTCCCACTGCTCGGCCGCCTTGTGCTCTTCACTGATCTCGTTCAGAAAGCTTCCATAGGCGATCCGTCCCTCGACGTGCCGGGGGTGCTCCTTCACAAACGCCTCGTAGGCATCGACCACCTTTGCCAGCCGGATCGAGATCTTCTGGGATAGTTCCTCACGCGACAGCCCGCCGCCGGCAGCCCGGAACCGCTCGTTGTCCGCCATCCACCGGTTCACCTCGGCCAGCGCCTCCTCGTCGGCCTCAAGCACCTTGCGATAGGCCGCCGCAACCTTCTCGGCCTCCGCTCCAGTTGGAGCCAGCAGCCGGGCGGCGACGGGTGAGTTGGTCGCCACGAGCGCGCTCAGAATTCCGATGGCAAGTTCGTTCATGCAGATGGGACCGTACCGCCGGCCAAAACGTTTCAAACTAGAGTGTTATCGTCCGATGTGGCCACTCACTGTAAGTCGCCGCTGCCATTCTCAGCTCCGGAACAGCACCGTTTCCCGCTGAAACAGCCACACCGCGAACCCCAGCGCCGCCGCCGCATACACCGACGACGACACAAAGATCGCCGCCATGTGCCCCCAGTGCAGCGTGCCCGACAGGATCTCCTTGCTGACGAGGCTCACGTTCAACACCGGGATCAACGACAGCACGTAGTCCAGTTCCACCCCCGGCAGCATGCCCGCCACCGCCGGGATGATCACGATGATCATCAACGGCGAGATGTAACTCTGCGCCTCCTTCGAACTGCGGGCAAAGAGCGACAACGCGATCAACAACGCGGCGAACATCACCAGGATCGGCATCATCATCGTGAACACCATCACCAGCCCGCCCGCGTCCACCACGAACGGCAGCTTCACCCCGCCGCCGGAACTCGACGCCAGCAGGCGCGATCCCAGCACGATCGAGCCGCCCATCGACGAAAGCGACAACACCGTCGTCGCCACCGCCGCCGTCAGCACCATGAGAAACTTGCCCAGCACGATCTGCGTGCGGCTCACCGGACTGCACAGCAGCGTCTCGATCGTTCCGCGCTCCTTCTCCCCGGCCGTCAGGTCGATCGCCGCGTACATCGCCCCCGTCAGGCTCATCAGGATGATCACGTAGGGAATGATGCCGCCGATTAGGTTGCCACCCACCTTCTTGGGCGGAGCCACGTTCATCCGCGTCACCGTGAACGGTCGCAACACCTCCGTCCCCAGCTGCGCGGCCGCCAGCCGGTTGGACACCGCCTCGTCCTTCACCGCGTTGAAGAAGTCGCGCACAGCGTCCGCCCCGAACTGCGACTTCATCTCGCCCTGATAATGGTAGATGCGCACCTCCGCCGGGGCATCCGAAGTGAGCGCCGCGAGGAAACCCTCCGGGATCTCGACCGCCGCGCGAATCTTACGGTCGGAAATCAGATTCGTGTAATCGGGCTCCGCGGGCACCACCGAGATCCGCGGAAGTTCGCGCAGCCGCTCGACGAGCGCCGGCGCATGCTCCTCGCCGAGAACCATCACCTTCGCCGGCTCTTCGGCCGCCTTCTTGACCATCTTCACCGAGATGCCGCCGAACACGAGCATCAGCAGCGGGATCACCAGCACCGGGATCACGATCATCGAGATGATCGTCCGCCGGTCGCGCAACAGATCGCGCAGCTCCTTGCCAAAAACCACTCCGATGCCCCGCCAGCTCATGTCGTCGCCTCCAGTGCCCGGATGAACACATCCTCCAGATCCTCGGTGCCGAAGTGCGACCGCAGTTCCGCGACCGTGCCCGTCACCGACATCCGCCCTTGATGCACGACCGCGATCCGGTCGCACAACCGGGCCACCTCGCTCATGACGTGGCTCGAGAAGATCACCGTCTTGCCGCGCTCCCGGCATTCGCGGATGAACTGCACGATCGTCCGCGCCGCCAGCACATCGAGCCCGTTCGTCGGCTCGTCAAAAATCATGACCTGCGGATCGTGGATCAACGTGCGGGCGATCGACACCCGTTGCTTCTGGCCGGTGGACAGCTTGTCGCAGCGTCCGTCGCGAAACTCATGCATCTCCAGCCGCGTGAACAACTCGTCGATCCGCGCCTGCAGCGCCGCCTCGGGCATCCCGTTCAGCCGGCCGAAATACTCGACCATCTCGCGCGCCGTCAGCCGGCCGTACAAGGCGGTCGCCGTCGAAAGGAAGCCGACGCGCTTCCGCACTTCCGGCCCTTCCCGGACGACGTCGCGCCCATCGATCGAGACCGAGCCGGCCGTGGGCTGGAGCAACGTGGCGAGCACGCGGAGGGTGGTGGTCTTGCCGGCGCCGTTGATGCCCAGCAACCCAAAGATCTCGCCGGGAGTGCAGGTGAAGCTCACGCCGTCCACCGCCTTGACCAGCCCGCGTTTGCGATCGCGGAAGTGCTTGGCGAGCTGGCGGACTTCGATCATGGACGGGGGCGAGGATTCCGGTTTCAGCCGGCCAGTTGCAAGAAACAATCCTTTCAAGGGCGCGGCCAACGTCCCAGCACCAGCCCTCAAATTCGCGCGTTGGACGCCTGGCGGTCCTGTGCTGTAGTTGCGGAGTCGTTCAGCGCCTTAGCTTCACAACTTGAAACCCGCCCCGCCAAAACCTGACACCGCTCCGCAGGACGGACACGCCCGCTCGTCGCGGCGGCGGTATTTGGGCTTCGTGCAGGACTACCGGAACCGCCGCCTGGACCACGAGGACGACTCGGACGAAGGACCTCCGCCCGGCGAAGCGACAGACCCGGAACCGAAACCCCAACGGACGGACGCGGAACGCAAGGCACGGCGGCGGCGATTCCTCCGCGAGTATGCCCGGTGGCTCTGGCCCCATCGGCTTGCCATCGGTTCGCTCTTCGCGCTGGCGTTGGTGGTCGCCGGGCTCGAACTGGTCGAGCCGCTGTTCATGCGCTACATCATCGACGATGTGCTGCTGCAGGAGGGGCTGGCCGAAGCGGAGCGGTTGCGGCTGCTCCAATGGGCGGGCGGCCTGTTCGTCGTCGTGGTGGTGGTCGCGCGGTTGATCAGCGCGGTGAAGGACTACCGCCAACGGCTGGTCAACGTGCATGTCATGCTGTCGCTGCGCCGCTCGCTGTTCGACCGGCTGCTCCACCTGCCGCTGCCCCGGCTGTGGGAGATGAAGACCGGCGGCATCCTGTCGCGCCTGACCGGCGACGTCGAGACGACCACCGGGCTGCTGCAGATGGCCATCATGTCGCCGGCGATCTCGGTCCTGCGGCTCCTGATCGCGATCGGCCTGCTGCTCGCGCTCAACTGGCGGCTGGCGCTGATGGCGCTGGCAATCATTCCTGGGGTGATGCTGATGAGCTTCGCCTTCTCGCGCCGCATACGGCCGATCTACCGGTCGGTCCGCAAGGACGTGGAGCACATCGACGGACGAGTGGGCGAGACGATCTCGGGCATCCGCGTGGTGCGGGCCTTCGGCCGGGAAATCCGCGAGCTGCTCGGCTACCTCGTCGGGCGCCACACGGTGCTGCGCAAGGAGATGTTCGCACACCGCCGCGAGATGATCCTGTGGACGTCGTGGGGCCTGCTGCTCGGCGCAGTCAACGTGGTGATCATCTGGTACGGCGGCTACCTCTACATCTCCGGAGGGGCGTCGATCGGCGACATCATGGCTTTCCAGTGGTACACCTTCCTGCTGCTGAACCCGGTCTGGAACATCGTCAACTCCTTCTCCGAGCTGCAACGCTCCCTTGCGGCCATGGAACGCGTCTTTGAAGTCCTCGCCATGGAGGACGACAAGCCGGACCGTCCCTCGGCGATGCCGGCGCCGAAGGTCGTCCGCGAAATCCGCTTCGCAGATGTGGAGTTCGAGTACCGCGCAGGCCAGCCGGTGGTGCGCGACTTCAACGTGGTCGTGCCCGGCGGCTCGGTCGTCGCGCTGGTCGGCCGCAGCGGCGCGGGCAAGACGACCGTGACCGATTTGGTGGCGCGCTTTCACGACCCCACGCGCGGCCGCATCCTGTTGAACGGCACGGATGCCCGCGACTTCCGGCTGGCGACATATCGCGACCTGCTGGCGATCGTGCAACAGGACGTCTTCCTCTTCGACGGCTCGGTGCGGGACAACATCGCCTACGGCCGGCACGAGGCCACCGACGCGGAGGTGGAGGACGCCGCCCGGCGCGCGAACGCGCACGAATTCATCGTCAAGCTGCCGGGGCGGTACGGGGCGTTCATCGGCGAGCGCGGCGTGAAACTCTCCGGCGGACAGCAGCAACGGCTGGCGATCGCGCGCGCCATCCTGAAGTCACCGCAGATCCTGATCCTCGACGAGGCGACGAGCAATCTCGACACCGAGAGCGAACAGCTCATCCAGGCGTCGATGGCGTCATTGCTGGCCGGGCGTACGACGTTTGTGATTGCGCACCGGCTGTCCACAATCCGTCGGGCGGACCTGATCCTGTTGATGGAGGAGGGGCGGATCGTCGAGCGCGGCACCCATCAGGAGCTGATGAACGCGGGCGGGCGTTACGAGGGAATGGTCCGCCGCCAGATGGAATCCCACGGCGACCTCATGGATCAACCGGACGCGGAAGCACCGATTGTTTGAAAGCAACCCACCGGGCACTGTCACCGGCCTATTCCGACGGCCACCAGCGGTAGAGGAAAAAGTAGATCAGCACGCCGGTGATCGAGACGTAGATCCAGATCGGCCACGTCCAACGGGCGATCCGGCGGTGCGCCTCGAAGTCGCCACGGCGGGCGCGGGCCAGGGTCATGAAGATCATCGGCACCATGACGATCGCCAGGATCAGGTGCGTGAACAGCATCACATGATAGACGGTCCGGATCGGGCCTTCACCGGCAAACGGGGTATGAGGGGCACCGGCGATCACGCGGTTGGTCACGTAACCGACCAGGAACACGGCCGACGTGCAGAACGCCGCGATCATGCAGTTGCGGTGGGCGAGCTTGTTGCCGCGCTTGATGAAAATGAAGCCCAGCACCAGCAGCACCGCGGCGAGGGCGTTCAACGAGGCGTTCAGCGCCGGAAGGGAGAAGGCGATCATCGTTCGTGTTTGACCCGTTCGATCATTTCCAAGGTCCGCTCCACGGCATCGGCTTCGGCGCCCTCGATCACCGCCCGTACGCGGCCGCGCGTGTCGAGCACCATGAAGTAGGTGCTGTGGATGAACAGGTCCTCGGGCACCTCGCGGTCGGCCTCGTCCTTGTCCTGCACCACGAACTTGAAGTCCTTCACGGCCAGCCGGGCGATCTCCGGTTTGGGTCCGGTGACAAACCACCAGCGTTCGGGATCGGTTTCGAGCTTCCGCCCATAGGCCGTCAGCACCTCCGGCGTGTCGAACTCCGGATCGATGGTGAACGACCAGAGCCGCACCGAACCGTCGGCCGGGAGCTGCTCCTGAATCTCGGCGAACTTGCGCGACATCGCCAGGCACGGTCCAGGACAACGAGTGAAGATCACCGAGGCGACGGTGACGCGCCCGCGCAGGTCGTCGAGGACGACGGTCCGCCCCAAGTGATTCGTCAGCGTGAATCCGCTGATCCCGGAGATGACCGGCAACGGCGGACCGGCCGGCCTCCGCATCCAGTCCCGGACGAACAGCGCGGCGACGATGCCGACGGCCACCGCGATGCCCACCACCACCAGGCGGACCGCCAGTTTGGAGGTGGGTGGAGTGCTCATCCTGCTGCTTGAAAGAAAAACCGCCCGGCGTTGAAATCCGGGCGGCTGAATTCAGATCATGGGCTGCAGGAGCTACTCGAAGCTGATGGCAGCCGCCTTGGACTTGGGCTGGCTGGCCAGCCACTCGGCATACTTGTCCGGCTCCAGCACCGTGAAGAAACCGCGCATCTGCGCGTGGCCGTTGCCGCAGAGCTGGGCACAGACGATCTGGTACTTGCCGGGCAGCGTGGGCACGAAGTGAATCGGCACCATCAGACCCGGAATGGCGTCCTGGTTCACGCGCAGGTTGTAGAGCTTGAAGGAGTGGATGACGTCGAGGGAGGTGAGCTTGACGACCACGGGTTTGTTGACCGGCACCGTGATGTCGTTGACGCCGGGGATGACGTCGTCGTCACCCGCCGGATCGTTCGGGTCGTAGCCGAACTTGTTGTCGGAACCGAGCAGCTTCGCGTCCTGCCGGCCGAACACCCCGTCCTCACCCGGATAGCGTATGTTCCAGGCGAACTGCTGGGCCACGACCCGCATGACGGTCGAGTCTTCATCGCTGGGAAACTCGTCCACGACCTTTGCCCAAAGCGGAACCGCGAAACCGAGCAGAAGAATCGCCTCGATGGCGGCGATGCCAACCTCGAGCCAGGTGGACATGTGACCGCGGACCCCGTGGTAGTCGGCGCGGGGATTGCGGCTGCGGCGGAAGCGGACGAGGCAATACAGGAAGTAGGCGAGCCAGCCGACGAACAGGGCGGCCATCAGGTAGTGGACGTAGATGATCAGCTTGTCCACTTCGGCACCGTGTTGGGAGGCCAGTTCAGGCAGGCCAAGGAGCGTTTCAATGTTCATGAGACGTGACGGAGAGAGGATTTGCGCGACGCCGAGCGCCACGCGATGAAAATGAAGAAGGCGGAGATCCCGGCCAGGACGAGGAACACCACGGCCAGCAGGGTGAAGATGCCCCAGTTCATGCCTTCGGCGAGCTTGGAGTCCGACTTGCCGAAGCACGTGGCGCAGGCATGCGCCGACTGCGTCATCGCCGCGAGCAGCGCGGTGAACACGATGGCGGGCCAGGTTGCACGTCGGAGATTCATCACAGGTAGCTGATGTGCCGAAGCTTCTTCAGGACGTATTTGCCGTAGTAGATCAGGCCCACCCCGCTGGCGAAGGCGGCGAGCGAGCCGACGATGTTCCAGAGGCCGCCCTCCTTCAGGAAGGCATGGATCAGGAGCCCGCCGATCACGAACGACGTGAGGACGGTGATGATCACAAAGGCGATATGGAACGCTTTCAGGGACATGTCATCAATGGGACGCTTCGGTCTGGGCGGCCGGCGCGGGCGGGTTCAGCCGGAGAAACTCGCTGTCCTTGGGCAGGTCGCTGAACGAGAACAGCGTCAGCACCATCAGCCCGGTCACGAAAAACACCGTGGCACCCAGGAACATGTATATCGCGGTCTTCTCGGAAATCAAATGCATGAAGAAAAGCGCGACCAGGCTCGCCTTGACCGTGGCGATCAGCAGGCCGATGCCGATATTCAAGTTGTGGCTGCCGAAGTCGATGGTGGCCGCCCACACGGTGATGGCCGTGCCGATCAGCAGGAACCCCCCGATCAGCAGGTAGGTTCTGATGTGCTTGCTGACGTCGTGATCGCCGTGGCCGTCGTGCGAGCCGGCGGTTTTTGGGGAATGGTCGTGACTCATGATGGGGGAAAGCGGATTACATCAGATAGAGGATCGGGAACAGGAAGATCCAGACCAGGTCAACGAAGTGCCAGAAGAGGCCGCTGACCTCGATCCGGTTGGTGAACTGCTCCGGCCTGCTCCGGAACCAGGAACCGGCGGTGATCCAGAGGTAGAACATGACCAGCGCTCCCCCGATGACGTGCAGGGCATGCAGCCCGGTCATCGTGAAGTAGATCGCAAAGTAGGTGCTGTGGGCGGGCACGAAGGCGGACAGGCGTTTGATGTCCTCGGTCTTGATGACCATGGACTCATGGGCATGGGCCTCGGCGGCGTGAGCTTCGCCCCCTCCGGCGGCCTTTTCCGGCAGCGGATCGCCGTATTTGTGGGGATCCTTCGTGAAGGTGATCTCGGTCACCCCTTCGGAAACCAGCTTGTTGTGGGTGTAGAAAAACGGGTTGTGCTTGCCGTTCACGTCAATGTGCCCGGAGTAGTTGCTCCCGTCATTCAGCCAGATCTCGTAGTGCTTCCACTTCTCGGTGTACTCGACGGACTTCACGCCGACGAAGATCAAGGCGCAGAGGATGGTGATCCCCTGGTAGAGTTTGAACTTCGAAAGCTGGTTCATCTTCAGCGACGCCCAAGCGAGCACCACCGTGACGGACGAGATGATCAGCACCGCCGTGTTGAACGTGCCGATGGGGATGTTGAGGATCGAACGCGGGGCGGGCCACCAGTCGGCGCCGACCCGCAGCAGGATGTAGGAGGAGAACAGCGCGCCGAAGAGCATGACCTCGGAGGCCAGGAACAGCCAGATGCCGACCTTCGCGTTGTAGAGCCCCGTGTCCTCACGCGGCGTTGTTGTGTAGGGGATGTCCATGTGCTGGGAATGCGATTAAAGGCGGATCAATCAGGCGGGGTCCGGCTGGTTCTGCGGAATGAAATCCGCCTTGGCGCCGGGAACGCTGTATTCGTAGGGCCCGCGGTAAACGACCGGTTCCTTATCGAAATTGCCGTGCGGCGGCGGCGTCGGCGTCTGCCATTCGAGCGTGGTGGCCTGCCAGGGATTGTCGTTCTCCACCCTGCGGCCGGCGAACATGCTCCAGAAGAAATTGAAGATGAACGGCAGCTGCGCCAGGCCGAGCGCCCAGGCGGCGTGCGAGATGTTCACGTTCAGGTCGATCATCGCCTGCGGCGTGCCGACCAGCTCGCCGGAGCCGACGTCGTCCACGCCGAGGTAGGTGGCGCCGCCATCGGCCATGCGGCGGTTCATGCCGGACACGCCCTGCTTGAACATCGGGTAGAACACGAGGTTCATGCAGATCAGCGAGAGCCAGAAGTGGATCTGCCCCAGCGTCTCGTTCATCTTCCGGCCCGTGATTTTCGGATACCAGAAATAGACGCCCGCGAAGAGGGCGAAGATCGTGCCCGGAGCCACCACGTAGTGGAAGTGGGCGATCACGTAATAGGTGTCGTGGAGCAGCAGGTCACTGAAGTTGAATCCCAGCGGCAGTCCGGTCAGACCACCGATGCCGAACATCGGCAGGAAGGACAGCGCGAAGAGCATCGGCGTGTTGAAGCGGATCGATCCCCCCCACAGCGAGATGAACAGGCAGGTCAGGATGATCACGGAGGGAATCGAGATGATCATCGTCGTCGTCTGGAAAAACGTGGAGATCTTCGTCCCCATGCCGGTCAGATACATGTGGTGGGCCCACACGATGAAGGAGATGAAGCCGACCGCGAGCACCGAGTAGACGAGCGAACGGTAGCCCCAGATCGGCTTGCGGGTGTTGTTGGCGATGACTTCGGCGACGATGCCCATCGCCGGCAGGATCAGCACATACACCTCCGGGTGTCCCAGGAACCAGAAAAGATGCTGCCACAGCAGCGGGCTGCCGCCGCCGGAGACATCGGCCAGCGCCGCGCCGCCCGCGGTCATCAGGCCGGTCGGCAGGAAGAAGCTCGTTCCCAGCACCTTGTCCACCAACTGCATGAGACCGGCCGCCTCGAGCGGGGGAAACGCAAGCAGCAGGATGAATGCGGTCACAAACTGGGTCCAGACGAACCACGGCAGGCGCATCCAGGTCATGCCCGGCGCCCGCAGCTGGATGATGGTGGCGATGAAGTTCACCGCGCCCAGCAGCGAGGAGGTGATCAGCAGCACCATGCCGATCAGCCAGTAGGTCTGCCCGTCGGTGGGGATGGTGGTGGCCAGGGGCGAGTAGGAAGTCCAGCCCGCCTGGGCGGCCCCGCCCGGAACGAAGAAGCTGGCGAACATCACCACGCCGCCGAGGAAAAAGCATTGATAGCTGGCCATGTTGATCCGCGGGAAGCACATGTCCGGCGCACCGATCTGCAGCGGCACGACGTAGTTGCCAAACGCGGCGAAGGCCAGAGGCACGATCGCGAGGAACACCATGATCGTGCCGTGCATCGCGCCAAACGAATTGTAGAGGTTCCCGGACATCACGCCGCCGGCGGCGACTTCGCCCAGCACCGCCTCCAGCAGGCCGCCGA
The DNA here is from genome assembly GCA_003484235.1 of Verrucomicrobiales bacterium. GTDB lineage: Bacteria > Verrucomicrobiota > Verrucomicrobiia > Limisphaerales > RI-55 > RI-55. The sequence goes on along the minus strand of DNDP01000237.1, from coordinate 6,892 downwards.
CAAACGGGATGGCCTTGCCCGGATAGGCGAGCTGCCACCGCATCAGCGCGATCAGGATGAACCCGAAGAACAAGAAGGCCAGCGAGGTGATCCCGTACTGGATGCCGATGACCTTGTGGTCGGAGGAGAAAACGTAGGAACGCCAGAAGCCCGGGTCATGATGCTCGTGATGGTGCGCCTCGTGCGCCTCATGAGTCTTTGCGGTGGTGGTCGCTGCCATGGTCAGTGGATCGTTGGAATCGCCGGGAGCGGCCCGCCCGCGGCGAAGTGGGTTGTTGTATTGTGAATCATCGGCATGTCAACGGCGGAGTTCACCGTTCACGGGTCAGTTCTTGTCCAGCACCAGAATCGTCAGGAGCAGGGGCAGATAAATGATCGAGGCGAAAAACAGCGTCCGCGCCGAAGCATGATCCAGCCGCCGGGCGAACCGGATGGAACAGGCGAGGAACAGGGCACCGAGCACGAGAGCCCCGGCGAGAAACCACTCGCCCGACATGCGGTACAGAAAGGGAAAAAGGCTGATCACCAGCAGGCCCAAGGTGTGGCTCACCGCGGACCGCCCCGTGCGGACGCCCTCGGGATCGACCACCGGCAGCATCTTGAAACCCGCCCGGGCGTAGTCTCCCCTGAACATCCAGGCAATCGCCAGAAAGTGCGGCAGCTGCCAGAAAAACAGGATGGCAAAGAGCGCCCAGCCCTTGATGCTCAGTTCGCCATAGGCAGCGGTCCAGCCCATCAGCGGCGGCATTGCCCCGGGGATGGCGCCGATGATCGTGTTCAGCGTGGTCACCCGCTTGAGCGGCGTGTAAATGCAGACGTAGGAAACCAGCGTCACGGCTCCCAGCAGTGCGGTGAGCGGTTGGACGAGAAAGGCGAGATAGATGAGGCCCACCACCACCATGCCGCCGCCGAGCATCAGGGCGACGTCCGGCGCGATCCGGCCGGTGGGCAGCGGACGGTCTTCCGTCCGGGACATGAGCCGGTCGAGGTCCCGCTCGAGCCAGCTGTTCAGCGCCGCGGCGCCGGCCGCGAGCAGGCTCGTGCCGAGGAGGGTGTGAAACATCAACCGGTAATCCACGGCGCCGGTGGAGCCGAGGTAAAAGCCCATCATGGCCGTCAGCAGCACGAGCGCGTTGAGCCGCGCCTTGAACAGCTCCATCCACGACGAGACGACGGACTTGCCGACGGTCGGGACTTCGGAAATGGCCTGTTCGGTAGCTTTCATGCCTGGGGTTGAGGAGCGCCCGCCGCCAGCGGGCGCGGGCGAGATTGCAATACGGTCCGGGTCGTCGCAATCGAAAATTCGCGGGCCATCACTGTCAACACCACGCCCACCACCAACGTCACGGCACCGACCACCACATGCAATGTGGCGATGTCGGCCGGCTTGTTCGTGAGGACGGTGACGACTCCCAGTCCGGCCTGCACCACGATGAGCCCGATCCACGCCGTGGCCAGCTGGCCGGCGGCCGGAACGGTCGAGCCCAGCGCACGGCGAACCCGGATCGCGGCGTAGGGTATCATTCCCACCAGCACCAGGGCCATGGCCCGATGCGCCATGTGCAGATGGATGTGAAAAGGCTGTATGTCCTTGGGCTCCCGGTGATCCATGCGGCGGCTGTTGTAGAGCGCCATCGAGTCGGGATCCGTGGCCGGGTAAAGGCGGCCGTGCGCCAGCGGGAAATCAGGCACGGCCAGGCCGGCGTGCTGATGGCGCATCGAGGCCCCCAGCAACAGCTGGGCGAAGATCAGCAGGGTGGCCAGCAACAGCAAGGACCGCAGCGACCCGGGGATTGCGTGATCCGACGCAACCTGCTTCAGTCTCTGCCAGAACCGTCCCGTGCAGAGTGCCAGCAGGCACAGCAGCACGAGGAACAGCTGGGCGATGGTGCCGTGCACGATGCCGATCGCATCCTTCATTGCCGTCACCCGCAACCCGCCAAGCACTCCCTGCACGATTACCGCGCAAAATGCCACCAGCGCCCACCAGCGCAGCGGCCGTTCCTCTTCCCACGCACGGTTGCCGGCATAGATTCCCACCAGCAGCGCAACGACGGCCATGACGATGAAGGAGACCTGCGAGCGCACCCCCATCATCGCCAGTGCGGCGAGGATGAAGCCGTAGACCAGACGACGCGACCAGCCCTTCGCCTCGCGCTCCCAGATCCGAGCCGTCAGCAGGGCGGTAAACAGCCCCACCACCGAGCCGATCAGCCGGTGCGAGTGTTCATAGAAGATTCCGCCCACCCACTGCGACACCGGGAAGAGGAACATGTTGTAGCCATAGGTGGTCGGCCAGTCCGGGACCGACATGCCCACACCCTTGCTGGTGACCAGACCTCCGACGCTGATCAAAATCAGCGTCAAACCGGCGGTCAGCCACGCAAAGCGGCTGAGCCACGGACTGTTGGTGGGGGATTCGTTCACGACCAGAAAACGAAAGCCGCTGCGGAACCGCAGGTCCCGCAGCGGCCTCCAAACCCGTCGGAGATTATTTGGCTTCGAGCGACAGGTCCACCACGGCGCCGGCGTCGGTCACCTCGATGTCCTTGGTCACTTCCTTGCCGGCGTTGGCCTTGCGATGCACCACGGCCACGGTGTACTTGCCGGCCGGCACACCCGAGATCTTGAACTTGCCGGTCTCATCGGTCACGGCGAAGTACGGATGATCGAAAACACTCACGTAGGAGAACATCCACGGATGCACGTCGCACTTGAAGGTGAGGAACAGCTCCTCGGCCGGGAAGGTGAAGTTCAGCGGAGCCGCTTTCGGCATCTGCACCTTGTTGTCCTCCTTGTTTCCGGCCGAACGGTTCTTCGGCACGGGATGGACGTTGTGCATCAGGGGATCGGAGTTTTTCACGGTGATGGTCTGGCCGGTCTGGGCCGCCGTCACGTAGGGCAGGTATTCACAGTTTTTCTGATCGAGCACAACCGGCTCGGCGGCGGCGCCGCCCGACTTGCCCGTGATGCCCTTGAGGTAGACGACCACATCGGCCAACCCCTTTTCGGCACCTGTCATGTAGAAGCGGGTGGTGGGCAGCTTGTCCGGGTGCAGCTTGCGGCACAGGGGATCCATGGTGCTGATCTCACGTTCAGCCGGAGCGGAGCCGGTCAGTTTGATGGTGCCGGTGATGTCGCCGGCGGAAGCCAGCTGGACGGACATCCCGAGGGCGAGAATGGAGCCGAGTTGGAGTTTCATGTTCATAGATCAGTAACTGTTGGAGACGTTAGCAAGCGCTCGCGCCACCAGCAAGCTTGCTGTGAAACTTTTCACAAGCGCTTATTTCGTAGATAAGACGGCGACCCGCCAGACAGGATTCATCCACCCTTGCCGCCGAGACGCCGCATGACAGCCGCCATTTCCAGCGCGGTTTGCGCGGCTTCGACACCGCGGTTGTGATCCTTGTCGAGACAACGCTGCTCGGCCTGCTGCGCGTTCTCGAGGAGCAGCACTTCATGGATCACCGGCTTCTGATAGCGCACCTGGAGCCAGACGAGGGCATTGGTCACCGCATCACCGATGTGCTGGGCATGGGTGGTCGCTCCGCGGAGGATGACGCCGAGGCAGATCAACGCATCGTGCTGGCCCGCGGCCGCGACCCGGGTCGCGACCACGGGAATCTCGAAGGCGCCGGGCACGCGGACCACCTCCACTTCGGCGCCGGCGTGTTTCAGGGTGCGCTCGGCCGCACGGACCATGGCGTCCACGTAGCGGCGGTTGTAGCGCGAGGCGATGATGGCCACCCGGCAGGCGATTCGCCGGGGCCGCCGCTTGGTCACTTTCTTGAGCATGACGTCAGGATTCTGGAATCAGGTTCACAGCAAATGCCCCATCCGGTCGCGCTTGGACTGGAGGTACTTTTTGTTGTGCTGGTTGGGGCGCACCTTGATCGGCACCTGACCGGTGATCTCGAGTCCGTAGCCGTCAAGACCCACCACTTTCCGCGGGTTGTTGGTCATAAGCCGGATCCGTCGCAATCCCAAGTCTGAAAGGATCTGGGCGCCGATACCGTACTCGCGCAGGTCCATGCCGTAGCCCAGCTTGAGGTTCGCCTCAACCGTATCGAGCCCCTGCTCCTGGAGCTTGTAGGCAAGTATCTTGGGGGCCAGACCGATCCCCCGCCCTTCCTGGCGCATGTAAACGATGACGCCGGCGCCCTCCTGCTCGATCTGCTTCATGGCTTGATGGAGTTGGGGACCGCAATCGCACCTCCGGCTGCCAAACACATCCCCGGTCAGGCACTCGCTGTGGACGCGCACGAGGACGTCGTGTTTGCGGTCGATCTCTCCCTTCACGAGCGCCAGGTGATGCTGCCCGTCCACTTTGGAGCGGTAAAGGTGCAGCTGAAAATCGCCGTAGTCGGTGGGCATTCTGACGATCTCCACCCTTTCCACGAGCTTCTCGATCGACCGGCGGTATTTGATCAACGCCTCGATCGTGCAGATCTTCAGCTTGTGCTTTTTGGCGAACCGGGTGAGCTGCGGCAGGCGCGCCATGGTGCCGTCGTCGTTCATGATCTCGCAGATCACGGCCACCGGCCGAAAACCGGCGAGCTTCACCAGGTCGATCGCCGCCTCGGTGTGGCCCGCGCGCTGGAGCACGCCACCCGGCTTGGCGCGGAGGGGAAACACATGCCCCGGCTGGACCAGATCCTCCGGCATGGCCCGGGGATCGGCGATGATCTCGATGGTCCGGGCGCGGTCAGCCGCACTGATGCCCGAGCTGATGCCGCTCTTCGCATCGACGCTCACCTGGAAATCGGTGCGGAACATCTCGCGGTTCTGGGAGACCATCTCTCCGATGCCAAGCTGCTTGAGCCGCTCCTCGATGGTCGGCACGCAGATCAGTCCCCGACCATGTTTGGCCATGAAGTTGACCGCCTTGGCCGACACTTTTTCGGCCGCCATGACCAGATCCCCCTCGTTCTCGCGGTCGGCGTCGTCCACCACAATGACCATCCGCCCGCGACGGAGATCGGCGACCACGGACTCGATGGAGTCGAAATGCTGCTTCATGCGCGGGCCAGCTTATGCCAGCTCCGGAATGGCGAAAGCGAGAAAATCAGGCACCAGTGGGACTTCCGTCCACCCGTCCCATTTCGAATCGCGTGATCAACCCGCCCTGCTCAGGGCTCCAGCGAAGCACGACGCCCGGTGGCGGCAGTCGCCGGCAGCACTTCGAGAATCACCGGCAACGAAGCCTGCCCGTCGTCCGCGGTGGCGCGCAGATGAAACTTCCGGCGACCCGGCTGCGCCACCGGCGAGGCGGTAATGAAGAACTCCCGCTCGGTGTGGCCTTCGACAATCAGCAACCCGTTCAGCCCGATGTTGTCCACGAACACGCCATGGGGAAGGTTGCGGCCGGCATCGGCGGTGCCCATCTCGATGCGCCCTTCGAAATCGCTTCGCGTCGCCCGCACCAGCGCACTGATGGTCTGGCCGGGACGGATGAAGAACTCCGCGGGCTGGTCCGAATTCTCTCGAACCGCCGAAGGGTCGCTGCCGGGCAGAATCGCGAGAGTCACCTTGGGCGGAGCGGCCAGCTGAATGTCCCCGAGCGATCCCAGTTCATGCCGGACCTCGCGTCCTCCGATCACGGCCGTGGCGATCACCCGCACCGCCTCATCCGCCGCCTGGTCGGGGGCAATGACTTCGCGGTAGGCATGCAGGACCGCGATGGCCGAGCGCTGTCCGGCCTCGATTTCCACCGGCGCACTGCTGGTGAAGCCCGCAGGCAGGTTCTCCACGTCGATCCGGATCGGACCCTCGTAACCTTCGATTCGCGTGGCCGCGAACGTGATCTCCCGCCCGCTGCCCGGGCTGACCTTGGGATTCTTGCCGCCCACCGACACCGCGAAGTCGGGCTGACGAGGGCGCACCGTGAGCGCGTAGTGATAATTCGTCTCCCCCCCGAAACCACGCACGTCGGACACGCGCGCGAGGTATTCGCCGTCGCGGGGAGCGGTGAACAGCAGCAGCGAATCGGCGCCCCACTGGTGGGAGGGGTCGTCGTCGTTCTCGTAGTTCAGGCGGAACACGGGCAGGCCGTTGGGGACCGGTTCGCTGCCGGCGGGATGCGGCTGCACGATGTAGGCCGGTTCGTTCAACGCGTGCGTCAGGGCGGTGGTCGAAAACTCGGTCTGCCGCTTGCCCTCGCCCGGATACACCTTGAACCCGGAATCCGGCCCGCGCGGATAAAGCCAAAGCCGCACGACCTCGCCGTTGGCGTAGAGGTATTCGTTCAGCTCCATCTCGGTCCAATTCTGGAGCCGGAAATCGTCGGAGGTATCCGAATCCTTTCCGCGGAAGGTGAACCAGGAATCGCGCACCGCCTGCAGGACCACCTGCTCCACCGGCCGGCCGTCGGGGAAGAGCACTTCCACCCGTGAGTCCAGCTTCGAACCGGACCGCGCGGCGTTGATTGCAAGTGTCAGCTCTTCACCGGCACGGGCCTGGAAGCGATACAAGTCCCGATCATCTGCGCCGTTGATCGCACCCTTGATCTCCGCCGGCAGTTGGATCGCCTGCGCCTCTCCGGGCTGGCTGTTCGGTTCCTGTTCCGCAAGTTCTACGAGGTTGGTCACCGAGGCGACCGGCGCAGACTTGGCGGTTGCGAGCTCCACGTCCGGCCGGGGATGGCTGTCGAGGACCGCCAGTTTGTCGAGGGAACCGTTCATGCGACCGGCGATGAATTCCCGGCCGGCGGCATCGGGCCAGAGGGCGGCGACGACATCGGGCTGGGTGGGATACGCGTGAAGTTCGACCAGCTCGGGCACGCTCCACAGCTTGGCGGTGCGGTCGATGGCGGCCGTCAACAGCAGCTTGCCGTCGGCGGAGAGGCTGAAGGCATTGATCGGGCTCTCGTGGGCGAAGCGCGAATCCACCGCCG
>DNDP01000098.1:8938-18335 GCA_003484235.1 Verrucomicrobiales bacterium | reverse complement strand
GCCAGCCACGAGTCGGTGGCCAACGCCAGCTTCAGGTGCGAGGCGGCGCCGTTCTCGGTCCGCTCGATGACCAGCTTCGGAAAACGGTCCGGCTCGAAGATGGCGAGGCGTTCGAGCGGCTTGAGAAAGCAGTCGGCCGCATGCACCTCCTGGGACTCGTCGGGCCGGTGCGGTCCGGCAATGAACTGGGCCGACGAACAGAGCCCGACGTTTTCCTGGAAGATCCCGTCCGGGTCGTAGAGGAACGAGATGATGAGGTCGAACTCGCTGAAGTACTCCCGCAGCGTCTCGTCGAGCCGGCCCCGCCGGGCGAAGAAGCCGGCCATGGCCCGCGACTCGATCGAGGCCACCCGCGCGGCAAGCCCGCCGGCCACCGCGAGCTGGGCAATACGTGGATAGCCCAGCACCTCGACATGGTTGGCGGGCAGGAACGACTGGATCGCCTGCAACACCGGCAACGTGAGGATGAAGTCCCCGATCGCGCCACCGCGGATGACCAGGATCTTGCCCATGGTACGGGGCGGAGTCTTAGGCCAATGGATGGCGGGGTCCAAACGAAAAGTTGGGCCGGTCGTTTGACAGGCGGAAAAGTGCCTTCATGGGTGAAGCTGTCACTCACCAGAAACAGAACCTCAACCCACATCAACCCATAATGAATCCTGCCCGAAAACCATTTGCCGCGTGGCTGGCCGCGGCCGTCACGACGGTCGCCCTGCTCAGCACCTCCCTCCCCTCCCAGGCCGGCTGGGGCTGGTGGCGTCACTACCGCCCGGCTCCCGACCTCGTAACGAAACTTGAGCAGCAAGGAAAGTATACCACTCTGCTCACCGCACTCGAACTGACCGGTTTGAAGGAGACCGTGGCGACCGCCGATGCTCTGACCATTTTTGCCCCGACCGATGACGCCTTTGCCGCATTGCCGGATGGAACCCTCGAGGCGTTGATCGCCGACCCCGACACGCTGACGCAAATTCTCCTTTATCACGTGGTCGGCGGCAAACAGAGCGCCAGCGAGCTTCTGCGTCAGACCACTGCCACCACCTTGCAGGGAGCACCCGTGCTGGTCACCTATGAGCACTGGCAGGCACGCGTCAACGGCCACGTCATCCGACCGGCCAACCTGCGCGCCAAAAACGGCTTCATCCATTCGATCGGCAGCGTGTTGATACCACCGGCGGGCGATGTGCAGATTGCCAGCATTCTTGACGTGCTGCGGCTGGATGGTCGCTTCAGCACGCTTCTCACCGCCCTTGAACTCACGGGTCTGGACGGTGCCGTTGCTGACAGCCCGTCCCTGAGCCTCTTCGCACCGACCGATGAAGCCTTCGCCGCCCTGCCCTCCGGCACCCTAGATGCCCTGATCGCCGATCCGGATCTTCTGGCGGAAATCCTTCTCTACCACGTCACGGGTCAGGCTTCGGGAATCCATCAGCTCTACCGGATGGGCAGTGTGGAGACGCTGCAGGGCGGCGACGTCAGGGTGGGCTTCCGCAATTGGAAATTCACCATCAACGACGCGGCCGTGCTGGCGCTCAACGTCCGCGCTCCGAACGGAATCATCCAAGTCATCGACCAGGTGCTGGTTCCGCCGACGAAACCAGCGTCGCTGCTTGAACTGCTCAAGGCAGACGGACGCTTCACAACGCTCGTGGCCGCCCTCGAGGCCGCCGGATTGGACGGGGCACTGTCGGGCGACACGCCCCTGACGGTGTTCGCTCCGACAGACGATGCATTTTCCCGGCTGCCATCCGGAACGGTGGAAGCCCTGCTGGCCGATCCCGACACACTGGCGAACATTCTCCTGTATCACGTCGTCCCCGGCGACCGGGATCTGCACTCACTGCGGGACGAGCGCCGCGTGGAGACGCTCAACGGACAATCGGTTCACATCTGGCGTCTTTGGCACCGCTACTTCTTCGTGAACCGCGCCTACATCCAGCAGTCGGACCTGATGGCCGATAATGGCCGGGCACATGTGATCACCCGCGTGCTGCTGCCTCCGACGAGCGGCGGCGGAGATGACGAAGAGGACGACGACTAGGAAAACCGAAAAAAACGCATCAAGGGGCGGCTCCAAAAAAGGGGCCGCCCCTTTTGCTTGGCCCGCTGCCCGGGCAACCCGCGCTTGCCTCCGCCATCGACAGTCCAGACCGGTTTCGGCATCGTCGGTCCGCGCCGACTCGACGGCGTCGCTTGCCGTGGCAACCAGCAGACCTGCACAGGATCAACGCTTCATGGAGCGCGCGCTCGAACTGGCGCGCAAAGGCTTCGGCTTCACCTCGCCCAATCCGTGTGTCGGTGCGGTCCTCGTCCGCTCGGGCAAGATCATCGGCGAGGGCTGGCACCGCCGGGCCGGGAAGGAGCATGCGGAAGTCGAGGCATTGCGTGATTGCCGGAAGCGCGGCTCGTCTCCTCGCGGCGCGACGCTCTACGTTACGCTGGAACCGTGCAGCACTCACGGACGCACGCCTCCGTGCACCGACGCGATTCTGACGGCAGGCATCCGGCGCGTGGTGGTGGGGGCCACGGATCCGAATCCCCGCCATGCCGGCGCCGGGCTCCGCCTGCTGCGGCGTCATGGTGTCCAGGTCACCACGGGCGTCGCCCGCGCGGCCGCGACCGTCCTCAACGAGGGATTCAACCACTGGATCGTCCACCGCACTCCGTTCGTCACCTTGAAGGCGGCGATGACCCTCGACGGCAAGATCGCCACCGCCGGCGGCGATTCCCAGTGGATCACCGGCCCGAACGCACGCCGCCACGCGATGAGGCGGCTGCGGCGCGGCGCCGACGCGATCCTCACCGGAGTGAACACCATCCTGGCCGACGATCCGTCGCTCACCTACCGGGGCCCGGGCGCCCGGAACAAGTCCTGGCGGCGCATCATCCTCGACTCCCACGCCCGCACGCCGACCGCTGCCCGCGTGCTGACGGATGCCAACCGTGCCCAGACCCTGCTGGTAGTGACCTCGGCCGCTCCCGCAGCCGCCGTGGCGGCCCTGCGTCGGCAGGCTACCGTGGTCGAAGCGCCGGCGGACGATGGCCGCGTGCAGCTCCCGTGGCTGCTGGCGCAGCTCGGCGGCGAAGGCATCACCCATCTGCTCGTCGAAGGGGGCAGCGAGGTCAACGGCGCGTTCCTTGCCGCCGGACTGGTGCAGCGGATCGCATTCTACTTTGCCCCCAAGGTGCTCGGTGGACGCGGTTCCAGGACCGGCGTTGGCGGACCGGATCCCGCGACGCTCGCCTCCGCCTGGTCTGTCCGCTCTCCCGAGCACGTCGCCCTCGGCGATGACTGGTTCATTACCGGTCTGGTTCAACGCCCGTCTGACAAATTCTCCACCTGAACACCATGTTTACCGGCATCATCGAGGAAACCGGCATCGTCGCGGGCATCCGCGAAACCGCCAACTCCATCCGGCTGTCGATCGACGCAGTTCGCACGGCACGCGGGCTGGCAGTGGGCGACAGTCTGGCCGTCAACGGCTGCTGCCTGACCCTCGTGCGCCGCGCACGAAAGGGCTCAGGCATGCGCCTGCAGTTCGATCTGCTGCGGGAGACCTGGGAGCGGACCAACCTGCAGTTCGCCAAGCCCGGCGCACTCGTCAACCTCGAACGCAGCATGTCCGCGAACGGCCGGTTCGGCGGGCATTTCGTCACCGGCCACATCGACGGCATGGGACAGATCGTGAAGTGGAGCCGGCAGGGCAAGGATCACATCCTCGAAATCGCCGCGCCGGCGGACATTCTCCGCTACGTTGTCTTCAAGGGCTCGGTCGCCGTTGATGGCATCAGCCTCACCGTTGCGAAGGTGCTGAAGGGCCGATTCCGCCTCTGGATCATTCCCCACACCTACGAGGTGACCGCCCTGCGTGAGCGGGCGGTGTGCGATCATGTCAACCTGGAAGGCGACCTGATCGGCAAGTATGTCGAAAAGTTTTCGCGGCGGGGAGGCTGAGATTCCTGCGCGCCGGGTCAATGGGCTCGTGGGAGTGGTGCGGCCGCCTATTCTGCATCGTCGGCCGCGGGGACGATGGACACCACCCGGCTCCGCGGGATGGTCTGCACCACGCCTCCAGCCTTGTAGCGATAGACTCCCTGCTGACTGTCGAGCTTGGGCTTGCCCAGCACCGTGAACGAATTCCCGTTGTTGAGCGTCACCCGGTATTTCACACAACCGGTCAGGAGGAGGCACAGAGCCAGCAGAACCCAGGAGCAACGTTTCATGGCCGCTGTCTAACGCCTCGCTGACCGACCGTCAACCTTGCGACCGCGAGCCGGCACCTATCCCAGCCGAAACAGCCGGCGGGAGTTCTCGAACAGGATCTTTCGCTCGATCTCCTTCGATGGCGAGAGGCGCCTGATGGCGGCAAGAATCTGAGCGCCCTGGCAGCCGGGGCCGCGCCCGATCGTGTCGTTGCAGTCGCTGCCGAAGAGGAGCTTGTCCTGATGCCGTTCCAGGAAGCCCCGCGTGTGTTCCTCGTCGCGGATCAGCGCGTTCAGACCGGACCCGGCCGAGGTGTCGCCGAACATGTTTGGATGTCCGGCCAGCAGCCGGTCGGTGATGCCTCCCGGAGTCACGCGGCCCGCCGGATACATCACCTCCTGCCGGTGGTTCTTGTCGATGTTGCCCCACCACGTCTGGGCGTGCCCGATGAAGTTCACGTCCGGGAACTTTTCGAGCACCTTGTGGAAGCGGTCGATGCCGAGGTTGTACATGCCGTGCTGGAAATGCAGCAGCACCGGCACCCGGAACTCCCGCGCCAGCCCGGCGATCGCCTCGATGTGCGGCGAGTCGGCCTGCACGCCAAACTTCTGTTCGCCGATGCCGATGGCACCCGCTTCCAAAAACGGCCGGATGACGGCCAACGCGTCCGGCAGGTCGGCCACTTCATTGGCAAAGCACCGGTAGCGCTCCGGCTCCCTTCGCGCGAGGGCCAGCGCCGCTTCGTTGCCGCTGATCTCGGCGGCGAGCCCGTTGGAGCTGCCGTCATGCGTGGACGGCCGCTTCACGGGCCGGCCGGCCGGCAGCAGGATCGTGGTGGTGACGCCGAGGGCCAGTTGGTGGGCGACAAACTGCCCGTCCGACCGCCCCGAGTAGTGCAGGTGCTGGTGGATGTCGATGATGGGCTCGGCAGCCTCGGCGGCGGCGGCGGGCATCGCAAGCATGGCGGCGCCGACAGCCGTGGTGTGGAAAAATTCGCGGCGGTTCATGAGCTGGGACTTCCGGAAGCTAGCCCGTGGGCCGGGCGCGCAGCAATCACAAGAATCCAACCGGGGATGAATCTCGCCCCGCCCGGCGACAGGTTTGATTCGACAGCCGTCCGGCCGACTGCCAGAAAAAGCCGCATGCATTGCCGTGCCATTGATCACCTACTTCCAATCGTCTGCGCCACCGTACTGCTGGCCGGCGACGTCCTCGCCCAAACGGATCCAGCGCCGCCAAAGCAGGGTGCCGCGCTGCTGAAGACCGACATCATGGGCGTGTTCGCCCATCCGGATGACGAGACCGGAACCGCCGCAACGCTGGCCTACCATGCGCACGGCCGCGGCGCCGTGGTGGCGAACATCTACTGCACACGCGGCGAAGGGGGCGGAAACATGGTGGGCACCCAGTCGGGTGCGTCGCTGGGCACCCTGCGGGAGGCCGAACTGCGCGACTGCCTGGCGGTGTTGGGCGTTCGCTACTGCTACTTTCTCGATCAGCTCGACTGGGCCTATACCGAGAGCGCAGCGGCAACCCTGCAGAAATGGGGAAAGGAGGAAACGCTGGAACGGCTCGTCCGTTTTGTGCGGGCCCTGCGCCCCGAGATCATCGTGACCATGAACCCGGCGCCCACGCCGGGACAGCACGGGCATCACCAGGCGGCCGGCATTCTGGCCACCGAGGCCTTCTCGGCGGCGGCGGATCCCTCGCGCTTCCCCCTGCAACTTTCCCGCGAGGGACTCACCGTTTGGCAGCCGCGCCGGCTCTACTTCCGGGGCGTCTCCGGTGACGCTGTGACCACCATCGGCGTGACCGATCCGCTGCCGGACGGAAGGACGCCCGCCCAACTGGCGGCCCAGGCGCTGGCACATCACCGTTCCCAGGCGTTTGGCAACATCGGCAGCTCTCCGTGGCTCCAACGTCCTCAAACCTTCACGCTGGTGAAATCGATGGTCCCCCTCCACGGCATCGAAACCAACCTGCTCGCCGGGCTGCCGCAGGTGGAGATCGATCCGGATCGCCGGCCCATGGCCAAACCGGTGACGCCCCCTTCGCTGGAACTGGAGTTCGTGCCCCGCCCCGCCTTCGCGAACTATCGGCGCTGGGTGAAGGAACAGGGCATTGAACATGTCGCAGGCCGGTTCCGCGCCAACCTCCCCTTGGTCGCGGGCGAGCCCAACGAGGTGAAGCTGCAGATCGCGAACGCGCGCCCGAACGCCGTGTCCGGCGAACTGAGTGTCGCGGTCCCCGCCGGATGGAGCATCGAACCGGCACGGCTTCGGATCGAGGTGCCCGCGCAGCGCGCCGCGACGGTCGCCGTCAAGATTACCCCGCCCGCTGCGGCCGCCGGGGAATCGGATCTGTCGGCGTCCCTTGTCGTCGGCGAACAGCAACTGGAAGCGGTCGCCACCGGACAGGCCGTGCCCCGCCTGCGAGTGGCCCGCTCCAGTTCCCCGCCCTCCCTCGACGGGACGGACGCCGGCTGGGAACACGCGTCGCCCATGTTGATCCCCTCCACGAATCTGGCGCAGGGCAAGGCGGATGATGATGGGGACAGCAGCGCCCGGGTCCGTCTGACCCACGACGGCCGGACGCTGTTCATCGATGCACAGGTCAGGGACCAAACGGTGGTCTCGAACATCGCGCCGGACGACATCAAGGGGCATTGGCGAAGTGATTCGGTGGAAATCTGCCTCGATCCCGCGGCCGGCGCCGAACACACCCTGGGCTGCTACAAGCTGGGCATCTTTCCTTTCGACAGCACCGGCGTGGTGCGGGCGGCGCGCGACGCCGACGCCAACCAGGGGCCAATGGAAGAAACTGCGCCCGGCACCCGCGTCGCTTCGTGGCGGACCCCCGACGGCTATCGCATCCAGGCGGCCATTCCCTTCGCCGAGATCGGGTTCAAACAGGGCCCGAAACGGCTGGGGTTCAATCTCATCGTCTATGACGGGGACAAGCGTGACGCTGCCCCGGGTGAGAACATCAACGAATCCCGCATTGCCTGGGCGCCGGTCTCAGGCGTCCAAGGCCGTCCGGAAGACTGGGGACGGATTGATCTGGAGTGAGTGGACAGCGGCCGCTGACTCTACATCTCCTGCCCGGCCGCCAGCCGGCTGTTCGCGCGAACTTCACCGGTCTCCCTCGCCGTGATCGCCGGTTGCAGCTTGCGAGTCTGACCATTGAAAATGAGTGGGCCTCCCCGGGGTCGGCGATAATTTGGACTCGCCTGAACCGGGCGGCCCGCCAACCATCCGGCGTCACCATGCTTTACCGGTTCTTCCTCCTGTTCGCCTGCACCCTGCTCCAAGCCACCGCCGCCGCGCCGGATGCCGGCGGGTTCACCCCGCTCCCGCCGAAGCAACCCAGCGAGGCTGTCGCCACGTTTGACCTGGACGCAAACTTCCGCGTCGAGCTGGTCGCCGCCGAGCCGCTCATTGCCGATCCGGTTGCGCTGTCATTCGACGAGAACGGCGTGCTCTACGTGGTCGAGATGCGCGACTACTCGGAGCGCCGGGACGAACGGCTCGGACGGGTCACGCGCCTCGAGGACGTGGATCACGACGGCCGGATGGACCGCGCCACGCGCTTTGCCGAGGATCTCCCCTGGCCGACCGGCATCATCGCCTACGACGGGGGGGTGTTCGTGGTCGCGGCGCCGGACTTGTGGTTCTTCAAGGACACCGACGGCGACGGCGTGGCGGATGTCCGCAAGATCGTTTTCACAGGCTTCGGCGAGCTTGCCCTCGATCGGCCCGGCAACCGCGGCTACAACGTCCAGCAACTGCCCAACAGCCTCCGCTGGGGACCGGACCAGCGCATCCATGTCGCCGAAGGAGGCAATGGCTCACGTGTGCGGCGGCCGAAGCAGCCGGCCGGTGAAGCGCTGGTGCTGCGCGGACAGGATCTGTCGTTCGATCCCCGCACGTTCGATCTGCGTGCCGTCAATGGCGGCGGCCAGAACGGCATGGCGTTCGATGACTGGGGACGAAAGTTTGTCAGTTCGAACAGCCGCCATCTGATGCAGGTGGCCTACCTGGATTCTCCCGCGCTCAATGGCGCGCTGCTCCTGCCCTCCCCGACCCAGGACATCGCCGTGGACGGTCCCGCCGCGCCGGTCTTCCGGCGCAGTCCCGACGAAGCCTGGCGCGTCGCCCGCACCCGCTGGCGCGTCGCCGGGCTGGTGCCCGGCCCGATCGAGGGCGGCGGCACGCCCTCCGGTTACTTCACAGGCGCCACTGGAGTGCAGATCTATCGCGGCGACCTCTTCTCCGCAGAGTTTCGCGGCAGCGCGTGGATTGCCGACTGCGGCAGCAACCTGATTCATCGCAAGCGACTTCGGCAGGATGGAGTCCTGATGCAGGGAAGCCGCTTCGATGGGGATGGCGGCCGTGAAGTCCTCGCCTCGACCGACAACTGGTTTCGGCCCGTCCAGTTTGAAAACGGTCCCGACGGCGCGCTCTACGTCCTGGATCTCTATCGCGAGATCATCGAGCATCCCTGGTCGCTGCCGCCCGGCATCAAGGAGCACCTTGACCTCAACCGCGGCAACGACCGCGGCCGCATCTGGCGGATCGTGCCCGTGGATGGGAAGCCACGACGGCGGGTGACGCTCGGCGAGCTGACCAGCGCGCAGCTCGTGGAAACGTTGGGACATCCCAACGGCTGGCATCGTGACGCCGCCGCCCGCCTCCTCAGCCAGCGCCAGGAGGCGTCGGCGCTGCCCCTGCTTGCCGCCGCGCTGCGGTCGGACAACCGCCATCAGCGGCTCGGCGCCCTGAGCGTGCTGGCCTCGCAGCGCCAAATTGACGAGTCCGCCCTGATCGGCGCTCTCGCCGACCCCGAGGCCATGGTCCGCTGGCGCGCGCTCGAACTCGCCCGGAAGGGCTTGTCGGCCGAACGCTGGCTCCGCCCCAATCTGACAGACCGCATGAAACAGCTCGCCGCGGACCCGGCGCCGGAGGTTCGCTTTACCGTCGCGCTCCTGCTCGGCGACCTGCCACTTCCGTCCGACCTTGCCTTCGAGGTCTGGGCGACTCTGGCTCCCGCTGCGGGCAATGACCCGTTTCAACAACGGGCCATCGCACGGTTCATGACACCGCACGCGCCGTCGGCCGTGGAGCGGCTGATCGTGCAAGCCGGAGAATTGCCGGCGACCGCCCTGGCGCTGGACTTGATTCGCGTGGCCGCCGT
>DNDP01000098.1:1513-8746 GCA_003484235.1 Verrucomicrobiales bacterium | reverse complement strand
AACTTGATTCGCGTGGCCGCCAGCCAGGCATCCGCTGAACAGGTCGCCCGCTGGCTGATGACCGCAGCCACTTCGGGCGACCCGGTGCGGTCCAGGCGGATGGCCCTGATCGCCGCCGGGGTCGGGAGCGTTCCGGCGGTGACCGCGAAGGTGCAGCTTTCCAGGGCCCTGAAGGAACAGCTGGCCGACGCGCTGTCGGAGCTGTTCGCCGGCCCGACTCCCGAATCGCGCGGGGAATGGATGAACCCGGCGTTCGCGCTGCTCGCTCCCGAACAGGTCGAGCGCGCGATGCTGCCCCTGCTTCACCCGGAGGCGGCGGGCACCGATCGCGACCGGGCGGTCGCCCTGCTCCTCGGCCTGAAGAACGATCAGGTTTTTCGCCAGCTGCTGGAACGCTGGCCCGTGCTGCCCGCCGCGTCCCGGCAACGGCTGTTGGCCGAGGCGCAGAACAACCGGCCGCAGCTCGCCGCCGTGCTCGACCACGCCACCGCCGACGAATCGTTTCGCGCGCAGCTGAATCCCACGTTGATCAACGCCGCCCGCCAGCATCAGGACGCGACGCTGCGGAGCCGCGCGCTTGCCCTCTTCGGCGAGGCCGCCGACGCCACCCTGGCCCAACGGGAGCTGGCCTTCGCGGAAGCGCTGACGCTTCCCGGCAACGCCGCCAGCGGGCGCGTGATCTACCAGAACCGTTGCGCAAGCTGCCACCGCGCCCACGACGAGGGGTTTGCGCTCGGACCCGACCTGCTGACCGTCGCCGGTGCCGGCCGCGCCGCGCTGCTGTCGCACATCATCGACCCCAATCGCGAGGTGGCCCCGCGGTTCGAGGCCTGGACCGTCCGTCGGGAGGACGGCGAGGAAGTCTCCGGCATCCTGCTGCGGCAGGACGACAACGGCGTGGTCGTGCGCGCGGCCAGCGATGTGGAAACCGCAGTGCCCGCCGATCAGGTGGCGGCCGCCGCCTCCACTGGCAGGTCGCTGATGCCGCCCGGGCTGGATGACGGACTGTCCGCCGCGGAAATGGCGGATCTCCTGCGGTTCATCGAATCGCTGGCCGGCCGGTAGCGATCACTGCCGCAGGCGGTCAATCCGTGTACCGGAAACGTGAAGGCCCCCGGGGCGCAGTGTGCGCCCGGGGGCCTTTCGGTCAACCAAACAGGTCGAGGCTCAGTTCTGCACGGCCCTCTTCTTGCGCGTGTTCCCCTCCTCGATCTTCGTGGCGGTGACGACCATCTTCTCGCCTTCCTTCTTCACCTTGCCAACGACGGTCACCAGCTTTTCACCCTGACAAACCTCGCCGAAGGCCTTGGCGGCGTCGCTTTCGGCCAGGTAGAACGAGACCTTGGTTGGCTTGCCTTCCTTGTCCTTCCGGTTGGTCTGGACGACCACCTGGCACTTGTCCCCTTCGCCGAGGGTGCACTTGGCGCAGACGGCCTTGCCCACGATGGTTCGCTCGGCGCCGGCTTTGGTTTTTTGGTCGGCCGGCTTTTTGTCGGCCGCGGAGGCGGTCAAAGCCAGCATGGTTGAGAGAACTGTGGTGATGATGAGCTTCTTCATGTTGATGGATGTTGCGTTGATCACGCAGGAAATGCCGGTTGCGGTGAAAACCTTGGCTGGTTTTCTGCGCCGGCGTTCCCGCGGCGGGGCGGATTTTTCCACAGTGGCACCCGGGGAGGAGCTCTGTTAACTTGGGCGCGTGTTCAAGCTCCTTGTCGGCATCATCATCGGCCTGGCCTTGGTGGCGGCGGGCTGGTGGTACTTTTCCGATGGCGGCCGCCGCGACCCGGTGGACGGCTTCCAGGATGCCGTCAAGCTTCAGGGCGAGAAGGCGGTTCGGGCGGTGGAGGAAAAGATTGGCGAGAGCGTGGAAGACCTGAAAGAGGGCATGGACAAGACCGGCGAACGGATCAGCCAGGAGGTCGCCGACGCCGCCGTGCTCGCCCGCGTGAAGGCCGGGCTGTTCAAGGACAAGTCGCTGGACGGCTTCAGGATCGATGTCGATGTCACGAAGGGGCAGGTCAAGCTTTCCGGCACCGTGCCGTCCGCCGAGGCCCGGGCGCGTGCCTTCGAGATCGTGCGGAAGACCGAAGGAGTGAAGGGGCTGAGCGCCGATCTCAAGATCGCCCGGCCGACCGACCCTTGACGCCCGCCGAAACGGACGGATTGTTCGCGACGGCCGACCTGTCAGGCCATGACCACCGCCAACAAGATCACCATCTTCCGGATCCTGCTGATCCCGTTCTTCATCTCGCAGGTGCTGTATTACAGCCACGGCGGGGACGAATGGCACCGGCTGGCGGCCATCCTTTCCTTCGCGGCCGCCGCGATCAGCGACGGGATCGACGGCTACATCGCCCGCCATTACAACCAGCGTTCCGAACTCGGCTCGGTGCTCGATCCCCTCGCCGACAAGCTCCTGCTCGTGAGCGGCCTGGTGCTGCTGAGTTTTGACAACGAACCCAACCTCGTGCAGATCCCCATCTGGCTGGCGGCCGTGGTTTTCGGCCGGGACATCATCCTCGCGATCGGGGCGCTGGTGATCTACATCTTCTGCCATCAGGTGAAGGTCCGGCCCAATTTCATCGGCAAGGCCGCCACGGTCCTGCAGATGGCGGTGGTGCTCTGGGCGCTGCTCAAGTGGAACTACGAATGGCTCTTCTGGATCATGATCGGCGCCGGCGTCTGCACGGGGGTGTCGGGACTCCTCTACGTCCTCGACGGCATGCGCCAGCTCAGCACCAGCCCCCACAGCTCGGCCAGCAACGCCGCCGAACCGCCCCCACGCTGAAGACGGCTTTTCCCCGATGCTGACCTTCCCCGACAACTCGCTGATCGTCCTCGGGCACGGCTCCACCGTGAATGATGACTCCGCGGCACCGGTCTTCCAGCACGCCGCCGAACTGCGCCGGCGCGGGTTGTTCGGCGAAGTTCGCGAGGCGTTCTGGAAACAGGAACCCAAGCTCGCCGCGGTGCTGGCGTCGGCGGCCTGCCCGCGGGTGGTCGTGGTGCCGCTGTTCATCAGCGAAGGCTACTTCACCGAGGAGGCGATCCCCGAGGCGCTCGGCCTGAAACGGCCCGGCGAGTCCGCCTGGTCGCGCCACGGCAAGGTGGACGGCCGCGTTCTGCATCTCACCCCGCCCGTCGGCAGCGATCCGAGCATGACCGGCCTCCTGCTCCACCGCGCCGCCGAGGTGATCGAACTGTTTCCCTTCCCCGCCCGGCCGCGAACCACCGACATTTCGTTGTTCATCGCCGGGCACGGCACCGAACGAAATCGCCGTTCCCGGGAGGCGGTGGAACATCAGGTCGCCCTCGTCCGCGAAATGGATCTGTACGCCGATGTCCGGCCATGCTTCATCGAGGAGGAGCCGCTGATCAAAGGCGTTCCCGCGGCAGCCACCACCCGGAACGTCGTCGTGGCGCCGTTCTTCATCGCCGACGGCCTGCACGTGGCGGAGGACATTCCCCTGATGCTGGGCGAACCGGAGCCGGTCGTGCGCAAGCGGCTCGCCGCCGGACAGCCGGCGTGGCGCAACCCCACGGAAAGGAACGGCAGGCGCATCTGGGTCGCCCAGGCCATCGGCACCGACCCCGGCATGACCGGGCTGATCCTGAATCGCGCCCGGGAAGCCCTGGCGGGTGCGGCCGGGGAGTGAATGCGCCGCCCCGATTTTGAAATCGCCACGCGTCCGGAGCCTTCCGTATTGTCGCGTCACCGCACAAGTTGCGCCCCCGATCGATGGACCATACTCACCACACCCTGCTGACTCTCGGCATCGCGATGATGGCGGGCGTCTTCTGCCAGTCGCTGGCCCGGCACATCCGGTTTCCCGCCATCATCCTGCTGCTGGCCTGCGGCGCCGCACTTGGCCCGGAAGGGCTGCACTGGGTGCAGCCCCGTTCACTCGGTGCCGGCCTGTTCGGACTGGTCGAGCTGGGCGTGGCCATCATCCTTTTCGAAGGCGGCCTTAACCTGCAGTCGTCGCGGCTCCGCCGGCAGGAACGGCCCATCCGCTACCTGGTCACCGTGGGGGCGTTGCTGACGCTGGCGGGTGCCGGCGTGGCGGCGGCGTTCATCATGGACTGGCCGTGGCGGCTGGCCCTGCTGTTCGGCAGCCTGGTGGTCGTGACCGGCCCCACCGTGGTGACTCCGCTGCTGCGCGACATGCGGCTGCACCCGCGGCTCAAGACCATCCTTGAAGCCGAAGGAGTGCTCATCGATCCCGTGGGCGCGATCCTCGCCTCGTTGTCGCTGATCATCGTGCTCGCTCCGTCGGTCAGCGACACCATTCCCCACATTGCGTGGGGTGTGATCATGCGTTTCGGCTTCGGCGCGGTGGCCGGGCTGGTCGGCGGCGTGGTGCTGGGAAGCCTGCTAAAGTGGCGGCACATCATCCCGCACGGTCTGGAGAACATCACCGTGCTGGCGTCGGTCCTGTTGCTGTTCACCGGCTGCGAGGCGGTGGTGCCCAACGCCGGCATCATGGCTGTGACCGTCGCCGGCGTGGCGGTGGGCTGGATCAGCGGCGGCTCCGAACGCGAGCTACGCGAGTTCAAGGACCAGCTCACCCTGCTGCTGGTCGGCACGCTCTTCATCCTCCTGGCTGCGGACATCAAACTGGCGGATGTCACGGCGCTCGGCTGGCGCGGCGTCGCGATGATGGCGGCGCTCGTCTTCTTTGTCCGGCCGATGTCGGTATGGCTGTCCACTCTCGGCTCCGGGCTTTCCATCAACGAACGTCATTTCATCTCCTGGGTCGCGCCGCGCGGCATCATCGCCGCCGCCATCACCTCCCTTACGGCCGATGCGCTGGAACGGAGCGGCATGGAGGGCGGGCCCGAGCTGCGCGGCCTGGTGTTCCTCACCATCGCCAGCACGGTCGTGCTCGCCGGCATCACGGCCACCCCGGTCGCCTCCTTCCTCAAGCTCCGCCTTCCCGGCCGCAACCGCGTCGCCATCCTGCACGCCGACGGCCTGGGCATGGTGCTCGGCGAGGAACTCAAACGCCACGGCGTGCCGGTGGTGTTTCTAGATGCCGACCCCAAACGCTGCCGCAACGCCCAGGAGAAGGGACACAACGTGGTGTTCGGCGACGCGCTCGAGGAACGCACGATGGCCCGGGCGCAGTTCGAACTGGTCGGCACCGCCGTCGGCCTCTCGGGCAACGAACATCTCAACAGCCTGTTCGTCTCCCATGCCCGCGAATATTTCGGCGTGCCCAAGGGCCTGCTCGCCGTCGAAAGCCTGCCCGCGGGCGGACTGCCCCAGCGCCTGAAGAAGATCGACGCCGAAGTGCTGTTCGACGGGCCCCACGACATCGAGCGGTGGGACGTCCGCTGGCGCCACGCGCAGATCAAGGTCGCCTACTTCGTCTATGATGAACCGGCGGAGGCGGCCGAGAAGCAGGCCGGCCAGGAATCCAAGGAAGCCAAGGCCCGCACGAAACCACTCCCGGCCCCCCAGGAGCGGTTCGTGTTGTTGGCGGTGATCCGCGGCAAGGTGCCCCGCCCGATGTCGCAGGGCTACAAGATCAGGAAGGACGACGTCGCCGCCGTGGCCATCTACGAGCCCGAGTTCGAGGCTGCCGTGAAGCTGCTTCAGGAACGGGGTTGGAAGTATCCCGCCGCCCTGCCCGTCGAGGAGAAGAAGTCCGGCAAGGAGAAGGAACCCATCGCCTGAGCCCGGGACCGGAAGGCGGCGTGTCCGGTAAATCCCGCCACGTCACCCGCCGCGAGCGGATCCGTTTTCCCGGTTGAATTCCCCGGGCTGAGTCCCCAAAGTCCCCCGCCATGCAGTCCGTTTTCAAAGGCCCAGTTTACGTCGTCAAAGACAACATCGACACCGACCAGATCATCCCGGCGCAGTATCTGAACCTCGTGCCGACGATCGCCGAGGAGTACGAAAAGCTCGGCAGCTTTGCGTTGTGCGGCCTGCCCAACGACCTCTACCCCACGCGCTACGTGAAGGACGGCCAGCTCGACTCGGATTACCCGATCATCGTCGCCGGCCGGAATTTCGGCTGTGGCAGCTCGCGCGAGCACGCCCCGATCGCCATGGGCTCGGCGAAGTGCAGGGTCGTCCTTGCCGAGAGCTTTGCCCGCATCTTCTTTCGCAACTGCGTCGCCACTGGCGAGCTGTATCCCTGCGAGGCCACCGAACGCCTGTGCGACGTCCTGAAAACCGGGGACGTCGTCTCCGTGGACCTCGACCAGACGACCGTCACCGTCGAGGGCACCGGCAAGGTGTATTCCTTCAAGCCGCTGGGTGATGTCCGCCCCGTCGTCGATGCCGGCGGGCTGTTCAACTACGCCCGTCAGACCGGCATGATGCCGGCGGCAAAGTAGGCTGCTCCTTAATCCAATGGGGCTCAGCGCATCGAGCTGGCGCCCCTACCTGCCCGCTGAACCTTCCGGTGGGACCTGCGCCGGGTAGTCCGGGATGCCTTCTCCCAGGATGATGTCCCTTTTGACCAGCCATCCCGATCCCTCGTGACGTTGGGGCGTGACGACTCCGCTTCCTCCCCGTCCATGGGTGTCTTCCCGAATCCTTTCCGGAGTCAGCCGCGGGTCATCCCGAAACAGGATGTCGTCGACGTAGTAGGTGCAACGCCCGGGTTCCAGGACATGCATGTGCACGTGCGCCGGCGTGTCCGAATCGGCGTAACCGCCCGGTCTCACCGTGTCGAAACGGTAGCGTCCCTGCCCATCGGTCCTGGTCCAGCCCCGCAACGTTCCGTGCAGGTAGGCGGCCTGCCCCCTCATCCGCTCGTCACGCGGATAGATCCCCCTGGCGTTCGTGTGGTAGGCATAGACGACGATGCCGGTGGCGGCGGAGCCATCGCGATGGAAGACCGTTCCCTCAATGCGCAACGCATCTCCGGGTTCATCAGCGGGCGCGATGCGTGCCTGTGCCAGCAGGACATCGGGCAGGCCCTCAAACACGGCTTCGCATCCCTCGCACGGTCCACCGACGACGGGCTCGCTTCCCGACCGGGCTCCCGTCGCGGCACGACATCCCACCAGCAGCACGAGCATCAACGCCAGCAGGCCAGGGGCTGCCGATCGATGCATGGCGCTCGGGTGACCGTGAGTCCACATTTGTCGGCGATGGTAGAGCGTATCCGCGAATGTTCAACCCATCACGAGTGGAGGGATGCAGTCGGAAGTGGCGGTCAACGACCAAGGGGTGTTCGAGGAACAAAACGGCCCAGCCTCAGGCGGCTTCCTCCTCCG
>DNDP01000098.1:1020-1195 GCA_003484235.1 Verrucomicrobiales bacterium | reverse complement strand
ACACCCTTTATTGTTAGGCCGCTTACACATTTGGCTTTTTGACTGTCTTGCCCAGATACGACTGAGAGTCCCAGTGCTCTCGATTCGACCCGCACCAGGCACAGCGGCGTGACTCAGCCGGAATCCCCAACCGCCCAACCCACGCGCACCAATGTGAGACCAATGCCTCCAGTAA
>DNDP01000098.1:0-763 GCA_003484235.1 Verrucomicrobiales bacterium | reverse complement strand
CGTAAGCGTCGTCCTCGCCCGGATGCACCGGACGCGGTGCGCAGTCGGTGATGGAACCATGACCCGATGGCCGAACCTGTCTGAAAAACTCGAAAGCTCCCGCCGGGTCGTCAGCCTCCAAACAGCGAAGGCAACCCTCCAACTGGGGCAAATACTCCCTCAAGTCGTGGTCACGGCAAAACCTGATGAGGGCTCGCGTGGCTGCCTTGTGCTCGGTCATGAAGCCGAAGGGATGTGTCGGGCGTGCCATAGCGGCCTAACGACCAAGGTCACCGACAGCCGCCCGACCGCGAGCGCCGGCAGACAATCCAACGTCCGATGAACCAGGCCCATCCGCCCGCACGATGCGGGGCGGCTGTTCGGTGGACCTGCTGGTTGTGCATCAGGCCTCCTTTCCAAAACTCCCGAGGAGTCTGAGTGATCCCCACACCTCGGGAGAGTCACGAAGGGCCAAATAAAACACAACTAACGCCGCCGAAGCAGAGGCAATACCTTTCTGCTTTGCGGTGGCTACGGCTTCGTCCAAGAAGAATTCAGAATGAGAAAAGCCGCTAAGCAGCTCTCCGATGGCCTTCTCCTCTTTCTCCACAGCGATCTCGGCGACTCTCCATAGCTCGGTCGACAACTGAAGCCTCGCTTCGACATCGCTCTTCACATGAGCGTCGAACTCCCCTTCGTCGGTGAAATCGCCGAGCCAAACCGAAGCAGTCATTAAGGCTGGATATTTGCGCTTCATTCTTCTGCACAACAGATATTAGGCCAT
>DNDP01000068.1:13004-13158 GCA_003484235.1 Verrucomicrobiales bacterium | reverse complement strand
ATGCCCTGAATGCCGACCACATTGTCATCCTTGTCCCGGAGCGGAATCTTGATGACCTCGGTGAAGAGGCGCCTGCCGTCCGGCGTGGCGTGTTCCTCCTGAAGCTGGATGCTGGTGCCCGACTGCATGACCCGCTGGTCGTCCGCGCGGAACT
>DNDP01000068.1:2488-12837 GCA_003484235.1 Verrucomicrobiales bacterium | reverse complement strand
TGGTCGTCCGCGCGGAACTTGTCCGCCAGTTCCGGCGGATAGAAATCCTGGTCGCAACAGCCGACGATCTCGGCCGGCGTCCGATGGAGCAGCCGCCCGAACCGTTCATTGGCGAAGGTGAACCGGCCCTCGCGATCCTTCCGGAAAATGTTCTGTGGCAGGTTGTCCACCAGTGACTGGTAGAGCGCCTCGGAGTTGCGCAGGCGTTCCTCGGCGGCTTTGCGCTGCGTGATGTCGCGGGCCGTCATCAGCACGCGCTCGACCCCCTTCTCCTCGTTGCGGAGCACGCCGTAGTAGAACTCGAACACCCGCCACGAGCCGTCCTGGTGCCGGAGACGGCACTCGATCCGCTGCTCGATTCCGGCGTTCACCGCGTCCTGAAAGGCGCAGATCATCTTGTCGGCGTCTTCCTTGTGGACGGCCTCCCACAGCCAGCGGGCGTGCAACTGCGACTGATCGTAGCCCAGCACCGGCTTGCCGGCGCTGCTGTCGAAGAGGGACTGCCCGGCGGGATCCAGCAGCGCGATGATGTCGGCGGCGTTTTCCGCAATGACGCGGAAGAGTTCCTCGCCGCGCTCCAGCCCGGCTTTCTGGCGCCGTTGCTCGGTGATGTCCCGGGCAATGAGGCCGATACAGGGTTCCCCATCGGGATTGGTGCCGTTCTGCACCCACTGCATCGAAACGTGATGTTCGCAACCCCGGCGGCCGGTGAGCGCCATCTCGCCCGTCCAGGAGCCGTCGCGCAGGGTGTCCGGCATGGCCTCGTGCAACGCCTTGGCAAGGGCCCAGCCGGGCAGAAAATCAAACAGATGAAGTCCCGCCAGCTTTTCATCGGCGGAGAGTTCCAGCAGATCGCGCCCGTACGGATTGAGGTAGGTGAGAGCCAGGGCGTCCCCTTCCGCCACCGCCACCAGGTTGGGCATGGCGTCCATCATGGAGAAAAGCCGGTCCCGCGCCTGCTCGATCTCGGCCGAGACGCCCTTCAGCCGCGTGAACCGCGACTCCACCGAGCGGCGCAGCTGGTCCGCATCAAAGGGCTTGATCAGGAAATCGTCCGCGCCCATTTCCATGCCGCGCCGGTAGCTGGCCGTGGATGCGTCACCGGTCATGAAGATGAAGGGAATCGCGCGGGTTTCCGGCTGTTCGCGGGTTGCAGCCAGCACACTCAAACCGTCCATCTCCCCCATGTGCAGGTCGCTGATGACCAGTGCGGGGCGCACATTGCGGATGATCTCCAGGCCTTCGGTGCCGGACTCCGAGGTCAGCACCTCGAAACCGAGCCCCTTGAGCGCACTGCGGATCAGCCGCAGCATCGGTTGTTCGTCATCGATTACGAGAATCGTCCTCATGATTGAAATGATCCGGCGCTGAATGCCCCCCCGTGCGCGGGCTGTTGCACACACGCAAAACGGCGGGTCAGGGTGCCAATGCCGCGGCAATGCTATCGGCAGCACGGGGTTCATCTTTAGGGTTTTCCCGGCAGGAATCTCCCCAGGCCGGTCCGTCAACCCCCGGAGGACCGCTGGGGCCCCCTCAACTGCTCGGCAAGCAAGGCAAGCATCTGCCTGGTGGTGAAGGGTTTCATCACCAGTGCCGAGGCGCCACTCGCGGACTGCTGCCCGCCGCTGGCCTCGAGATTGCCCGTGGTGGCGATGATCACCAATTCCGTGTCGATGGCCCGCAGGGCCCGAACGAGCTCCGTGCCGCTCATGACCGGCATCATCAGATCCGTGATCACCGCCCTGACCAGCTCCTGATTCCGCGTGAACTCGGCCAGGCCCTCCATCCCGTCCGCAGCGGCCACGACCCGGTAGCCATGGCGCGAGAGGGTCCTTTGCAGGACGTTGCGGATGCTGGCCTCATCGTCCACCACCAGAATCAATTCGCCGTGCCCGTTGGGAATCTCGCCCTTGATCTCGGGAGGCGGTTCGTCGGCATGCTGGTCGGCAGGCAGGTAAACGGAAAACTGGGTGCCCTCACCGGGGGTCGACTCCACCTGGATCACGCCCCCATGCCGCTGTACGATGGTCTGAACCGTCGCCAGCCCCAGCCCGGTTCCCCGTCCGGGATCCTTGGTGGTGTAGAACGGTTCGAAGATCTGCCCCAGTTTCCCGGCAGGGATTCCCTCCCCGGTGTCGCTGACCCTTACCAGGAGGTAGTCTCCCGGTGCCATCACGACATCATCATGATCATCGTGCTCCTCCGAAATCTTCCGGTTGTGGACCGAAATGGTCAGGGTGCCCCCCTGGGGCATGGCATCCCGGGCGTTGACGCACAGGTTCAGCAGCAGCTGGTGCATCTGGGTGACGTCCGCCGAAACCAGCCAGGGCTGGGGATCGTGCTCGCAGCGCAGCCGGATGTTTCGGGGAAACGTCTCCTGCAGGATGGCGACGAGGTCCGTGACCACGTGCTTGAGCTGGATGGGCGCACTCTCCTCCGGCTGTCCGCGACCGAAGGCAAGGAGCTGTTTGATCAGCTCGGCGCCGCGCCGCGCGCTGATCTCCATCGTCTTCAGCAGGGCGACATCCTCCGGATCCTGAAGCTGGGAGCGCAGCATCGGGGCGCACATCAACACCGGTGCCAGGATGTTGTTCAGATCATGCGCGATCCCGCCCGCCAGGTGGCCGATCATTTCCATGCGCTGGGACCGGAAGTATTGCGCCTCGAGCTTCTTCTTTTCGGTGATGTCGGTGGAGATGTTCAGCACGCCGGTGGGCTGGTCGTTCTCATCCACCACCAGGCTCCAGCGGCTGAGCAGATGGACGTCCTGCCCGGTGCGGTTCTGCACCGTCAGTTCGCCCTCCCATCTGCCTTCCTTGAGCACGATCTTCGTCAGCTCTTCGTACCGCTTCCGGTCGGGATAGATCAGTTCCTGCACCTTCCGTCCTGCCACGTGTTCCTTGGACCATCCAAACACCGCTGCGGCCGCCGCGTTCCAGTAATTGATGGCCCCGTCCAACCCGCGGACAACGACCACGTCGGTCGCCAGTTCCAGAATGCGGTTCTGGACCTTCAAGGTGGCCTGCGAACGGTGCAGTTCGCTGAGGTCAATCACCTGGGCAATGACCAAGTGTTCGGAACCCTCGAGGAGCGCGGCGCCCACCAGCACCGGCACGGATTTGCCATCCTTGCGGATGAAGACCTTTTCATATGGGGCGCAGGCCCCGGTGGTCAGCAGTTCATCCAGGGCATCGAGATCGCGTCCTTGATGGGCTTCCGGCGTGATTCTCTTGAGGTCGATCCGCCCGGCGGCAAGGTCGTCTCCCGAAAAGCCCAGAATGCGCAGAAACCCGTCGTTCGCCTCGGCCACCGCTCCCATGTAGTCACCCACGAAGATCCCCACCACATTGGTGTCCGCCAGCCGGCGGTAGCGGGATTCGCTGGTCCGGAGCCGTTCCTCGGTGCGTCGCTCCTCGGTCACATCCCAGAACACCCCCTGGAGCCCGTTCACCTTTCCCTCGGCGTTCCACAGAGGGGATTTCACCATGCGCACGAGCCGGCTATGCCCTTCGGCGTCCTGAATCCGATCCTCGCCCTCGAAGGTGGCGCCATCTTCAAGCACGCGGAGATCCTCACCAAGAAACTTCTCCGCCAGTCCTCGCGGGAAAAGCTTCTCATCGGTCCGTCCGATCACTTCCGTCGCCGCGACACCGAAGAGCTCGCAGAACCGGCGGTTGGCAAACGTGTAGCAGCCCGCGGCGTCCTTGCGGAAGACACAGATTGGGAGATGGGCGACGAGCGAGTGATAAAGTGACTCCGATTCCAGCAGTCGTTCCTCGGCCCGCGCGCGACCCGTCACGTCAAGATAGATCAATTGGACCGCCGGCCGGTCCAGAAACTGGATTCGTGAGACCTGCCCCTCATACCAGCGCTGCTGGCCGTCGGGATGTTCCACCCGAATCCGCACGCGCATCGTGGTCCCGTCGCGCCCCGTCATGACACCCTTCATGCTTTCCGAAAAAAGCTCGCGGTCGTCGGGATGAACCAGCTGCAGAAGGGCCTGCACCGGCATTGACCGCAGTTCCGAAGGCGGACAGCCCCCAAGGGTGTGAACGGCCCTGTTCGCGAACGCCACCTGGCCGTCCTGCAGGATCAGCTGGCCCACCGCCTCATCCTCGATCAAACCCTCGCGTGCGGCTTCCTCGACGGTCGACCGCCCAATGCCGGCGAAACTTATCCCCACATGACCGGCCTCGCTCGAGGCGAGCCGATGGGCAATGCATTCGAACCACTGGCGACGATCTTCCGATTCGACAAAGAACTGGCGGCGGTAATGCCGCAACCGCCCTTCCACCACCGCACCGAGGCCCGCGGCAAGCTCGCGCGCGACGTCCGCCCCCGGACCCTGCTTCGTCGCCAAGGATTCCACCATGGCGCCACCCATTTCCCAGGAGGCACCCACAAACCCGCGCGGCTCCGCCGAACTGAACCACTCGGAATTGACCGCCACGATCCGGCCCCCGGAATCCAGGACCGCAGCCATGACTTCCCGGGTTTCAAAGCAGGCGGCTGCAACATCCGGGCGACCCTCAAGCCATCGGCGTGATCGTCGAATTGCGATTCTTCGTCCGCATTCGGCAAGAAGCCCGACCAATTGATGGGAATCGAAATCCCGCGGCCCTTCATCCCCGTCGTTTGATTCGATCCGGAAGCAGGAACCGGTTGCGCGGATCACCAGCGGCTCGGAATGCCGCCTTTGGCGGGCTTCTGCAAGGCCGGCCTCAATGTCCTCCCCTCCGTCGATCACCACGATGTCCGGCGGGGGGGCTTCATCTCCACGATACTTCGACGCCATCCTGTATTCGCCGCCGGAAACCTCCAACACACCTTTCAGTTGCGATAACCGCTCCCGATCCTGACTGAGCATCAAAACATACATCTCAAAAATGCCGCAATTCCCGTGGGCACGTTTCTGTGCCCCGTTTGTCCCTTGTGGCCGGACCCGCCGACCATGCGTTAACCTGCACGACCGACCTCGCCGGCTCCATGAAGCTTCAATAGAAGCGGCACGAGCACCTTGGCCACCTCGTATTTTGAAACGTATCCATCGGCGCCCACCTCACGGGCGGCCTGTTCGTAAAACTTCCGATTGTGAAGGGAAACCATGACCACCCTGGGAGGGTCGGGTTTCGCCTTGAGCAGCCGCGTCAGTTCGAGACCGTCCATCTTCTCCATCTTCAGGTCGGCTACGACCGCGTCCGGCTTCAACTGTTCGTAAAGTTCCAGAGCCTCGGCTCCGCTGTGCGCCACCGCCAGGACTTCCAGCAGAGGATGGAGCCCGAGAAAATCCTTGAGCGCGCCGACAAAGTCGCCGCTGTCATCAACCAGAATGATCCGCATCGCATTCATCCCGAGCTGAGGTGATCATTCACAGTCATCGGCACCCCTGCAAAATCTCGAGGTTCGATTCTTCTGTAGTATTTTTACGACACCGGTGGGCGCGTCCTCTTGGTAGATCGATTGATCGAGGGCCGGGGCCGAAACGAATGGCCGGCTTCCCGACGCATCGAGTCCGGAAACTTAATTTCCTCCCGAAGATATCGAACCGACCGGCGACGGCCAGCAGTGCCACCGCGCCCCCGGCTGGTGCGTTGCCTGACCCCCGGCGAAAGTCGTCCCTCAGCGGCCCGGTAGATGTCCTGTCCGTTCAAGTTCGAGCAGCAGACGTTTCCGCCACAGTCCGCCACCGTAGCCGGTCAACGAGCCGTCCTTGCCGATGACCCGATGGCAGGGAATCAGGATGCCGATCCGGTTTTGACCGTTGGCGTTGGCCACGGCGCGCTGGGCCGTCGGCCGCCCCACCCGACGCGCCAGCTCGTCGTAGGGAATCGTTTCGCCGAACGGAATCTCCCGCAGCGCCTGCCAGACCTGCTCCTGAAATTCCGTGCCTGCAGATGCGAGCGGCACGGAAAACTGCCTGCGCCCGCCGGCAAAATATTCGGACAGTTCCGCCTGCAGCTGCTTCAGGTGTCCGTGTTCGCCGGGGACTATCGGACAACGAATGCGGCTCCTGATGGTGGCGAGATTGGTCTCGAGCATCCGCCGGTCGGTGAACTCAAGCAGGCAGATCCCTGCGTCGCTGGCACCCGCGAGCAACGGCCCGAG
This sequence comes from Verrucomicrobiales bacterium, assembly GCA_003484235.1. Taxonomy (GTDB): domain Bacteria; phylum Verrucomicrobiota; class Verrucomicrobiia; order Limisphaerales; family RI-55; genus RI-55. The sequence goes on along the minus strand of DNDP01000068.1, from coordinate 6,732 downwards.
TGGACTTTCGATCATGCGGATGACGATCCGCTCCCCCTCCGATCGCGAGCGGCCTGGCGCACTGCCAAACACGCGGGTGAAGGCATCCCGGAAGCCGCTGTGCGATTCAAAACCGCTGTCGAGCGCCACGTCATCAAGGTTCATCCCCTGCCGCAGGCGGTCGAACGCACCGGCCAGCCGCTGGCCGCGGCACCATTCGGCGAAGGTCATGCCCAGGTTCTGGGTGAACCAGCGCCGCACCCGTTCGGGCGTGAACCCGAGGGCTTTCAGTTCCTGCGCCTGCAGCCGGCCGATATCCGATTCGCGGACCCGGCTCATCAGCTCCTCCACCCAGGCCGGTCGGTCACCGCTGGCGGCCAGCGGATCGCACCGTTTACAGGCGCGGTAGCCGGCGAACATGCATTCCTTGACCGAGGCGAAAAACTCGGTGTTCTCCAGCTTCGGTTTCGATGGACACGAGGGGCGGCAGAAGATCCCGGTGGTGCGGACCGCCACGAAGAAGATGCCGTCGAAGCTGGCGTCCTTGCGCGAGAAGGCCCGCTCCATCTCGGATCGGCTCGGAAGCAGTGCAGGCTGAAGATCGGTTCGCATGGGGCAAGATTACCACGCCCGTCCACCGAAAAAGCGATGTTTTGTTCGACTCGCCAGAGTTCAGCCCGATGGCCTCCAACCAGTCAGCCATCCCCCTCCCAGAACTGAGGCCGTAATCACGACCGCAATAACAATCATCACCACCACGGTCAGCACCGTGCCAAGCAGGTATGCGGCAATCGCCCTGCCCGCCGTCACTCCGTACATCACCCCGACCACGGTGACGCAGAGCGCGAATGAAACCAGCGAAGCCAATGTGAGCACGACCGCTTCGAACTGGATAAACCGATGCGAGGCGAAATATGCAGCCCCCCAGCTGAAAGACGGCACGGCCACAATCATAACCTGTGAAACAAGCGCGATCCGAAACTTGGGTCTTTTGAACCGAAGGAACCGCGCCGCCCAATGCAGACCCAGGGCACCCATCACCAACCAAAGCGCCAAACCAGCAATCAGCAGGCCTACAAACGTGGCCAATGCGATGCCGAAGAACTCCATTTCGCTCATGCTGGCGCGAGGATGACCGGAGCCAAACGGGTGGCAAGAGAGAAGAAAGCGCCGGAATGCCACCCCAACCAGCTGTAACGAATCGGTCAGGCGGGTTGTCATCAGCACCGGGCTTCAATACTGTCGCCCGCACGTCGCTGCCGGCTGCAGTGTCCAGTTCCAGGCGTATCAATCGTTATTCCATGGTCATGAATTTCTGTCCCGTTCACCTGTTGTCGATCACCACCGCGCTTGCCGTCTCCTTGCAGTTGTCCGTTGCATCCGACCCCTCCGGTCGAAGTGTGCCCAACTTTGCGCTGATTGATGTCGATGACGCCAATCACGAGCTCTATCGGGCGCCGGGCCGGGCCGTGGTGCTGTTCTTCATCGGCTCCGGTTGCCCGATCGTCCGCAAAAACGCGGCAAATTTCCGTGAGCTGGCGGATCGCTTCGAGAGTCAGGGGGTGAGTTTCTGGGCCGTCAATTCCTACGCCGACGAAACGAAATCTGAGATCCGCCGCGAGCGCAGCCGGATCGGCCTCCGCGGGCGTACGACGTTGATGGACACCAAGCAGGCGGTGGCGATGTCGTTCGGCGTTGACCGGACGGCCGAGGTCATCGCGATCGACACGACGACGTGGAGGATCTTTTACCGGGGCGCGATCGACGACCAACTGGTTGAAGGCGCCGAAAAACCGCGGGCCACCGAGCATTATCTCGCCGACGCATTGACAGCATTTCTCGCTGGCGACGAGGTGAGGGTGCCGCGCACCCAGACGCGCGGTTGTCGGATCGCGTACGCCAAGGTGACCAAGGACGAAACTGCCCCGGACTTCGCCACGCAGGTCGCTCCGATCCTGCAAAAGAACTGTGTCGAGTGCCATCGGCCCGAGGGCATCGGGCCGTGGAGCATGAACAGTCATCGGCGGGTCGCGAATTACGCGGACATGATCGAGGAAGTCCTGCTGACCCGGCGCATGCCCCCGTGGGACCCGCATCCGGCGTACGGCAAGTTCCACGATCCGCAATGGTTGTCTCGAGAGGAGACTCAGACCTTGATTGCATGGGCGAAGGCAGGTGCGCCGAAGGGTGAGGGTGAGGACCCGCTTGCGGCTCCGCTGGCGCCGTTGCCGGAGTGGCGAATGGGCAAACCGGACTACGTGCTGCGTCTCCCGAAACCGGAGACGGTGCCGCCGACGGGCGTGGTTGATTACCGCTACATCGAGCTGGCGAATCCCTTCACGAACGACGTCTGGCTCGCCGGTCTCGACGTAAAGCCGGGCAATCGCAAGGTGGTGCATCACGTGATCCTCTACGCGAAGTGGCCTGGCGGTCCGGACGCGGGCGGCAAGGGGGCGTTTTTCGTCGGCTGGGCGCCGGGAGCCACGCCTTTGCGTTATCCGGAGGGCGTCGCGAAGAAACTCCCGGCGGGAGCGAAGTTGACCGCGGAGATGCACTACACCACCAGCGGCACCGAAGAGACCGACCAGAGCGAGATCGCGCTTTATCTCGCCGACGGTCCGCAGGGACGAAACGCCGAGACGCGCGAAGCCGTGCAGCCCAACCTGTTGATCGCGCCCGGCGATCCCGAGGCACGTCACGAGGCGATGTACTTCTTCTCCAGGCCGGCCGCTATCTACGGCCTGTTCCCGCACATGCACTTTCGTGGAAAGTGGATGCGATACGAGCTGCTGCTGCCGAACGGCGGACGCGAGACCCTGCTGCACGTGCCGCGCTACGATTTCCAGTGGCAGCTCAGCTATTACCTGCGGGAACCGCGCCGGGTGCCCGCGGGAACGTGGCTGAAGGTCACCGGCGCGTTCGACAACTCGACTGGCAATCCGGCGAATCCCGATCCGACCAAGCGAGTGATCTTCGGCGAACAATCGTGGGACGAGATGTTCATCGGCTTCTTCGAAGCGGCGGATGACCCGGAACCCTCGAAGACGGCGGCCAAGTAGCAAACCCTGCAGAAACTGGGTCGTACGCGAATTGCGCCAATTGGCGCGGATTTAGTCCATGGAATCCAATTCAACAACGCGAAGAATGGGAAATCCCAAGGTCAGGATCCTGGCCTTTCTGGTTCTGTCCATTGGTCTCGTGCTCGCCATACCGCTGCTGATACCGACACCACTCAGCGATTCGGATATCCAACGGATCACCGCCCTGGTTCAGATGGAAACCAGCGAACCCATTCTGAACATCCGTGCATAGCGGCTATTTCGCGTGGAAGTTACGACCGGCGTGATACGCAGTGGCTTTGATGCAAAAGGGCACGAGTATCGCCTGCGTTGGGGAATGGGCGGCTGGAAGATTTACCAACGCACTTCCTGGTTCTCCTAAAGATCGAAACCGGCCCGCTCCGCTTTCGCGTAGATTGGCGAAATTCGCGTAACCACGTGGAGAGGTTTTTCCGGTTTCCCTCCGCCGGTGTTACATGGCTAAATCAGCGCACCCATGAAACTTGGATTCGCCTCCGCCATCCTGCCGGACCTGTCCCTGGGACAGGTGTTGAAGTTCGCCGCCGAGGAAAGTTTCTCCTGCGTCGAGGTCATGTGCTGGCCCGCCGGCAGGGCTGAGCGCAAGTACGCCGGCATCACCCACATCGACTGCACCAACTTCAAAAAGGCGGACGTGCCGCGCATCCAGGACCTGGTGGCGGAACACGGCGTCGAGATCAGCGCGCTTGGCTACTACCCCAACCCGCTCGACCCGGACCGCACCACTTCCGCCAAGGCTGTCGCCCACATCAAGAAGGTCATCCGCGCCTCGGCGCTGCTCGGCATCGGGCGGATGAACACGTTCATCGGGCGCGACTGGACGAAGTCGGTGGACGACAACTGGCCGCGTTTCCTCAAGGTCTGGCGGCCGATCATCGAGCTGGCGGAGGACCTCGACGTGAAGATCGGCATTGAGAACTGCGCGATGCTGTTCACCGATGACGAGTGGCCCGGCGGCAAGAATCTCGCCTCCAGCCCGACGATCTGGCGGCGCATGTTCAACGACATCCCGTCGCGCCATTTCGGCCTGAACTACGATCCCTCGCACCTGGTCTGGATGCAGATGGACTGGGAGAAGCCGCTGCATGAATTCAGGGACCGGTTGCATCATCTCCACGCGAAGGATGTGCGCATGAACCACGACGCGCTGGACGACGTGGGCATCCT
>DNDP01000068.1:0-2176 GCA_003484235.1 Verrucomicrobiales bacterium | reverse complement strand
ACGCTCAAGGGCCGGAAGGAAGCGGTGCGGGTCGCCGGCAAGGTGCTCCGGCCTTACTTCAGTTGACGCACCGGATCGCAATTGTGAATCGGCGGACCGCCGATCAAGCCGCCTTCGGTGTGGTCGTCGCCGGTTCCTGGCAAGCGACCGCGAAGTAGGTGATTGCCGCCACGATGAGCGAACCGGTGTAGGGCCAGGTCGATTCGCACACCCAGCTCAGGATCATCCAGGTGAGCGACGACGTGATCAGCGCCGCGTAGGCGGCCAGGCGCCCGCCGATCTGCGAGAATTGACCGACGGCGAACAGCAGGAAGAGGCCGCCGCCACCGACCGCGGAGGAAAGTTCCACCAGCGAGTAGATCGATTCCGCGGACAACGCGAGGCCGAAGGCGGCCAGCCCGCAGCCCACCACGCCCAGACGGTTGACCAGCAGCTTGGTCCGCTCCGCCATGCCGGGCCGGGCCGGGATGACGAGGTTGTGGCAGATCACCGCCGAACCCGCGAGCAGCGTGCTGTCCACCGTGGAGAGAATCGCGGAGACGAGCGCGCCGGCAAAGATGATGTAGAGCAGCGGAGTGAAATGCTCGCGGGCAAGGGTTGGCAGAAACTGCTCCTGGTCTTCGAGCCCCGGCAGCAGGCGCAGCCCGACCAATCCCAGCATAACCGGGATCATGCCCACCAGCAGATAGAGGCCGCCGCCAAGGAGCGCGGAGTTGCGGGCGACCTGCGGTGAACGGCACGCCAGCACGCGGGCGATCAGTTCCTGAGCCAGCACCGATCCGCAGATGGGCACCGCCCAGGTTTCGACCAGTTCCATGCCGCGCGACAGGTCGAAAAGCTGCAGCCGCTCCGAAGGGATGGCACTCACCGCTGCCGGCCAGCCCCCCAAATCGTCGGTCACCACCCAGGCCAACAGCACCAGGCCGAGGATGATGACGATGCCCTGGATCACGTCCGTCACCACGTCGGCCTTCAGACCTCCGGTGACGGTGTAGATGATCACCGCCGCCGCGGCGATGGTGATGCCCGTGGAAACCCCCACGCCTCCGGTGGCGTCGAGCACCTGCCCAAACGCGCGGATCTGCGCTGCCGCCCAGAATATGGAGCCGGGCACCGTCACGAAGATGACGATCTTCTCGATGCCCGGTGAGTATCGCTGGCGGAAGAGATCGGCAACGGTGGTAATGCCCCGCCGCCAGAGCGAGGCGGCGAACACGAGCCCGAGAAACAGTACGCACAGCCCGTAGCCGAACGGTTCAGCCGAACCTCCCGCCAGCCCATCGGCGTAAATCTGGCCGGCGGCATCGATGCAGGTCTCGGCGCCGAACCACGTCGCAAAAAAACTGAAAGTGGCCAGCACGGGTCCGAGAGACCGCCCGGCCAGCAGGTAGTCGTCCTCGCTGCGAATCTTCCGGGAGACCAGCACGCCGATGGCAATCTGGACGAGGACGTAGACCAGGATGCCGGCGAGGAGAAGATTCATGGCCGGAGGTCGTCAAGTTCAGGCCGTCTTGCGCAGTCGACCGCCGCTCTCGCGGGAGAGGCGCCGCAACCGTCTACGCAGCCGGCCGGTTAGCGACTTAAACTCCGCCATCCGGCTGGCCGCGGACACGAGCAAGCGGACCATGCCGAGCGCGTCATTGCGGGAAACGAATTCAGCGGCAATGCGGCGGGCGGGACCGCAGTTGTGATAGTTGCCCAAGGCCACGCAAACTGCGGCGGTTTGCCAGCCCGCGTCGCTGAAGACGGTTCCTTCACAGCTGCCGCCGCTCATCAGGGCCCGCTGGAAGGCAAAGCCCCGCCGGCCGGCCGCCAGATCGTTGGCGACTTCCGCAAGGTAGCGGGTGGCCTCGGAATCGAAGACCGTGCTGCGATCACCCACCCGGATGATCACCCCGGATCCCATCTTCACCGGCGCGATCTCGCGGCTCGTCTCCAGCGAGATGACCATCGCAGTTTTCGGGAGCGCCGCTGGCGCCGCCAGGGCGAGCGCTCCGCCAAAGCCCACCTCCTCCGCCCGGGTGATCGCGCCGATGACGTGGCAGGCAATCCGGCTCCTGCGAAGTTCGACGAGGGTCGCCAGAATGGCCGCCACACCAATCAGATCATCACACGCGCGACCGTGAATGCGGCTGCCGCGAGCGCAGTGATCTGGCAGTTCCCAGACGGCAAACTC
>DNDP01000141.1 GCA_003484235.1 Verrucomicrobiales bacterium | reverse complement strand
CCGTCCTTGGTGACGGTCGGGGAGCCAAATTTCTTGTCGAGCACGACGTTGCGGCCTTTGGGGCCGAGCGTGGCCACCACGGCCTTTGCGAGTTTGGAAACGCCCTTCAGGAGAGCCTGCCGGGCGGCTTCATCGAATACGAGTTGCTTTGCTGCCATATGGTTTGGATTCGTTGGTTAAAGTTTAGGCGATGACAGCGAGGATGTCGTCGCTGTTGAGGATCTTGTATTCCTTGCCGTCAATCTTGATTTCGGTGCCACCATATTTGCTGATGAGCACGCGGTCCCCCTTCTTGACTTCGAAGGCCACCTTGTTGCCGTTGTCGTCGGTCTTCCCGGTTCCCAGCGCGACCACGATGCCTTCCATGGGCTTTTCCTTGGCCGAATCAGGGATGATGATTCCGCCCTTCTTGACTTCCTTTTCCTCGGCGGGCTCGACCAGAACCCGGTCGCCGAGAGGTTTTACGTTCAGTGCCATACTGTATTTGGTTCGTTGTTGTTGGTTTTGTTTTGGTTCAAAACAACCCCCGACGCACCCGCATCGGTTGACTGTTTGGGAGGTTTCAAAAGCGACCCACCCGGCCCAACGGCGGCCGGAAGATCGTTTTCAAATCTAGTTCTTTTTCTCATCGACGACTTCGGCGTCGATGATCGGGCCTTCGTCTTTGGCGGACTTCTTCTCGCTTCCCTTGGTCTCCTTTGAGGTCTCCGTTTCCGGTTGCGGTCCCGCTCCGCCTCCGCCCGGCGCGCCCTGCGATTGCGCCGATTTGTAGAGCTCCGCCGAGACGGCTTGCCAGGCTTCGTTCAGCTTCTCGCTGGCGGTCTTGATTGCGGCCGTGTCCGTGCCGGACAATGCATCCCTGACAGCCTTGGCGGCCGCTTCGATTTTCTCCTTGTCCCCTGCCGGTATCTTTTCTCCATTTTCCTTCAGCATTTTCTCGGAGCGATAGACGGCGCTGTCAGCTTCATTGCGGGTTTCCACTTCCTCTCGGTGCTTCTTGTCCTCATCGGCATGAAGCTCGGCGTCCTTGCGCATCTTCTCGATCTCTTCCTGCGACAGGCCGCTGCTGGCTGTGATCGTGATCTTTTGTTCCCTGCCCGTGCCCAGATCCTTGGCGCCCACGTGCAGAATCCCGTTCGCGTCGATGTCGAACGTGACCTCGATCTGTGGCACCCCCCGCGGTGCCGGTGGAATGTCGTCCAGCTTGAACTTGCCAATCGTCTTGTTGTCCCTGGCAAACTGTCTTTCACCCTGCAGCACATGAATCTCAACTCCCGGCTGATTATCCGCTGCGGTTGAGAAGATCTCAGACTTCCGGGTCGGAATGGTGGTGTTCCTTTCGATCAGTCTGGTGAATACACCGCCCAATGTTTCAATGCCCAGCGACAACGGCGTCACATCCAGCAGCAGCACATCCTTGACGTCGCCCTTGAGCACGCCACCCTGGATGGCCGCTCCGACCGCCACCACTTCATCGGGATTGACCCCTTGGTGCGGCTGCTTTTTGACGAGCGTCTTCGCGGTTTCAACGACCCGGGGCATGCGGGTCATGCCACCAACAAGGACAAGCTCGTCAACCTGTTCAGCTGACAACTCCGCATCTTTCAAACAAGCCTTGGTCGGGGTCACCGTTCGCTCGAACAGGGCATCGCAGAGCTGCTCCATCTTGGACCGGCTGAGGCCGACGCTGATATGCTTGGGGCCGTTGGCATCGGCGGTGATGAAAGGCAAATTGATGTCGTATTGCTGGGAGCTCGACAGCGCTATCTTCGCCTTCTCAGCCTCTTCCTTGATGCGTTGCAGCGCATCTGGCTGCTTTCGGAGGTCAACCCCCTGGTTTCGCTTAAACTCGTCGAGGATCCAGTCCATGATGGCGTTGTCCCAGTCGTCGCCACCCAGATGTGTGTCACCGTTGGTGGCTTTGACTTCGAACACGCCGTCGCCAATCTCGAGCACCGAAATGTCGAACGTGCCGCCACCCAGATCGTATACCGCTATTTTCTCGTCCTTCTTCTTGTCGAGACCGTAGGCAAGCGAAGCGGCGGTCGGTTCGTTGATGATGCGCAGCACTTCGAGCCCGGCGATCTTGCCTGCATCCTTGGTCGCCTGCCGCTGCGAATCGTTGAAATAGGCGGGGACTGTAATGACGGCCTGGGTGATCTTTTCGCCCAACCTCGTCTCGGCGTCGGCCTTGAGCTTGCCGAGGATCATCGCTGAGATTTCCGGCGGGCTGTATTGCTTGGCCTTGCCTTCGATCTCCACTTCGATCGCCGCATCGCCGTTGCTGGCCGCGACTACTTTGTATGGAACCCGCTTGGCCTCTTCTTTGATCTCCTCGAACTTGCGACCCATGAACCGCTTCACGGAGTAGATGGTGTTCCGCGAGTTTGTGACGGCCTGGCGCTTGGCGGCGTCGCCGACCAACCGCTCTCCGCTTTTCGAGAAAGCCACAATGGAAGGCGTTGTGCGTTTGCCTTCCGAGTTCTCCAGCACAACCGGTTCGCCGCCTTCCATGACGGCCATACAAGAGTTGGTCGTACCCAAATCAATGCCCAGAACTTTAGCCATGCCCTTCTCTTAGCAGCCCGGCATCCATTCGATGAATTCGACTTAATACGTTAATATAGAACGCATTAGAATGAAACAGTTCAGGCGAAAAAAACCACCTCCGGCCCCCTTTTGGCACACTGTTGTGCCATTGTGTCGCTAGATGCTCGATCCGTTTTTCTTCAAAGCTACGAGCAGGGAAGAGATATCGGACGGTGTGATGCCTGAAATACGCGAGGCCTGACCGATGGTCGTCGGGCGGATGGTCTCCAGCTTCTGACGCGCCTCGCTGCTCAACGCTCGGATAGCGCCGAAATCGATGTCCTGGGGAATTCTCTTGTCCTCGCTCGCCTTGAATCGACGAACCTCGTCCTCCTGGCGCCGTATGTAGCCATCGTATTTCACCGCGATCTCGACCTGCCTGACCACCTCCGGCGATAGATCCCGGTCTTTTTCGGGCAGAGACTCGTAATCGACTTCGCTTCGCCGCAACAACTCCTCCAAGGTATGCGTGCCGGAGCGGGTGGTCCGGAGTCGTTCGAGTTCATTTCGAATCGCCCGGTCCTTCTTCTCATAGCGGGAGAAGCGATCCGAACTCAGCAGCCCTATCGAATGCCCCAGACGGCATAGCCGTTGATCGGCATTGTCCTGTCGCAACAGCAATCGGTATTCAGCCCGCGACGTAAACATCCGGTACGGCTCCGCAGTTCCCTTGGTCACCAGATCGTCAATCAGCACCCCAATGTAGCCCTCGTTCCGACCAATCACGACCGGTTCCAAGCCGCGCTGCTTTCGAACGGCGTTGATTCCTGCCATCAAACCCTGAGCGGCCGCCTCCTCATAGCCGGAAGTGCCGTTGATCTGCCCGGCCAGAAAGAGGTTCTCACAGCTCTTGGCTTCGAGCGACGGCGCCAGCTGCGTGGGGGGCGCATAGTCGTACTCCACCGCGTAAGCTGGCCGGAGGATCTCCGCCCGTTCGAGTCCGGAAATCGTCTTGATCAACTCGACCTGAACCTCATACGGCAGGCTCGTGGAGAATCCGTTGATGTAGTACTCGTCGGTCGCGATCCCTTCCGGCTCCAAGAACACCTGATGCCGCTCCTTGTCAGCGAACCGCACGATCTTGTCCTCAATCGAAGGGCAATATCGCGGTCCGGTGCCCTCAATCTCCCCGGAATACATCGGGGATTTGTGCAGGTTCTCGTGGATGATCTCCGCCGTCTTTGCGGAGGTGTAGGTCATGTGACAGGCCATCTGCCCGCCGTTTCGGGCCAAAATCGAGCCGCTTGGATAGCCACCTCCGGGCTCGGGCCCCCGTTGTTCCACGTGGAACAATTCATCTACCCAGTATGAAAACCACGGCGGTGGCTCATCTCCGGGTTGCTCTTCCAACCCTTCAAAAACGATCGATTTCCTCAGGATCCGTGGTGGCGTGCCTGTCTTGAACCGTCCCAATTCCAGCCCGGCAGCTCGCAACGAGTCGGACAGGCCGTTGCTAGCGGGCTCCCCAGCCCGACCCCCCGCTTCTTTTGCCAAGCCCACATGCATCAGGCCCTTCATGAATGTCCCCGTCGTAATGACCACGGCGTCACCTCGAAACAAGACCCCATTCCCCGCCAACACTCCGGTCACGCTTCCCTCGGTCAGCTGAAGCCCTGCCACGGAGAATTGCTTGATGTCCAAATTCTCTTGTCGCTCGCAAACCCACTTCATTCTCGCTTGATAGGCCTTCTTATCGCACTGCGCCCGCGGTGCCCATACCGACGGGCCCTTGCTTCTGTTCAGCATGCGAAACTGCAGCCCAGTCAAGTCCGTGGTGATTCCCATCTCCCCGCCCAACGCATCGATCTCTCGGACCAGGTGCCCTTTGGCCAGTCCGCCGATCGCCGGGTTGCAAGACATCTGCCCGATGGTATCGACGTTCATCGTGAGCAGCAGTGTCCGGGCTCCCATTCGCGCGGCGGCCAACGCGGCCTCAATCCCGGCGTGCCCAGCACCGACCGCGATCACCTCATACCGGACTGGATACTCGTATGCCATCGACTGACTCCTCTACTGCGCCGCGTAGGTGCTCTCCCAAATCCGATCCCCGCGCCTCACGCCGATACCAAAACGCTTGTTGGCCGCCAAGTGTTCGCAGACCCTGAATACCATTTCGGGATTCTCTTCGCCTAACTCCTTGGCCAACGCTTCCGCCGACAACGCCGTGCCTTTCTGTTTGCGGAGCCCCGCCAGGACGGCTTTCTGTAATCGAATGACAGCCGCCGCTGCTTTCTTCCCTGCCTCGACGCCTGGTTGATGGTAGGCGTTTATCCCGACCAAGCAGGCGTAAAGACCAACCGCGCGTTCGAAGAGCGCTATCAACACCCCGACTGAAAACGGATTCACACGATCAATGGTGATCGACACCGAACCTCGGCCCTTCTCCGTGAGCGCCTCCCGGGTTCCCAAGTAGAACCCATTCAAGAAATCCCCGGTGCTGACACCCGGCTCGACCTCCAGATTCTCCCCTGAACGGTCTTCCAAGACATTGATGAAGGTCACAAAGAAGTTGTGCACGCCCTCGCGCAACTGCTGGACGTAGGCGTGCTGGTCGGTCGACCCCTTGTTGCCGTAAACCGCGATGCCTTGGTTGACCGTGTTTCTCTTCAAATCGAACTCTTTGCCAAGCGACTCCATAATCAGTTGCTGCAGATACTTGGAAAACAGCTCCAGCCGGTCTTTGTAGGGGAGAACGACCATATCCTTCTCACCTTTACCGTTACCGGCAAGCCACCACATGAGCGCTAATTGACAAGCGGGATTGCTCCCCGTGTTCTTCTGCCTGGTCGCTTGATCACTGGCAGCGGCTCCGGCCAAAAGCTGTTCAGTATCAATTCCTTGCAATTCAGCAGGCAAAAGACCAACCGCCGATAGTTCGCTGGTCCGGCCACCCACCCAGTCCCACATCGGAAACCGCTTCAACCAGCCTCCTTCTTGGGCCGTCTTGTCCAACTCACTTCCCTCTCCCGTTATCGCTACCGAATGTTTATCGAACGAAATTCCAGCTTTCTCATAAGCGGATTTGGCCTCCAACATCCCATTTCGCGTTTCCTTGGTGCCTCCGGACTTCGATATCACGACCGCCAAGTTCCGATCCAACCGCCCTTCCAGTTCGCGGAGCACCACATCCATGCCGTCGGGATCGGTGTTGTCGAAGAAATGAAGACGCAGGCCCTTCCCCTCGTTCAGGGCCTTGCCCACGAACTGCGGTCCCAACGCCGACCCTCCTATGCCGATGATCAGCGCGTCAGTAAACGTTCCGCCCGCTCCCTTGATCTCTCCTGACAAGACCGCCTTGGCGAACGACCGGACGTCCGCATTCGTCTCGCGGATCGCGGCGGCTATCTGTGGGTCGGGTGCCAGCTCGGGTTTTCGCAGCCAGTAATGACCGACCATCCGGTTCTCGTCGGGATTCGCGATCGCTCCCTTCTCCAGCTCGTCCATCGCCGACAACGCGCGCTGCATCGCCGGCTCCATGCGGGTCAGGAAATCCTCCGTGAAATCCATCCGGCTGACATCCAATGTCAGGCCGAGTTCCGGCCGATGAAGAGAATGCTTCTTGAAGCGTTCCCAGCGGTCGTTCTTAACGGTGCTCATGCAGCGAACTGTAATGGCCCCTTGCCCGTTGGGCGCTCAAGCAAATTCAGGATTAGTTTTGCATCGCTCTGAGCCGGACGTTCTCCCATGCTCGCCGCGCATGCATTCGATGACAGGTTACGGCCGTGGTGCGGCCTCGCTGGTGGGAATGAAAGTCACGGTGGAGATCGGGTCGATCAACCGCAAGCAATCGGAGATCGTGCTTTCGATGCCGCGCGAAATCGAGCCGCTGGAGAACCAAGTTCGCGCCCTCCTCAACCAGTCGATCTCCCGTGGGCGTTTGAATGTTCGCATTGCCATCGACGCCTCGAAGTCCTCCACCGCCGCGCTGGTTCGGCTCAACACCAACGTGGCGCGCCAGTATCTCACGGAGATTCGGCGCCTGCAAAAGGACCTCCGCGTCGCCGACGCGACGTTCTCTATCGATGCTTTGCTCCGCGCTCCCGGCGTGGTCGAGTTGGTCAACCCCTTGGAAGACGCTGCGAAGCTTTGGCCGCCCATTGAGAAGGCGCTGAAGAGCGCGCTCCAGTCTCTCCTCAAGATGCGCAAGGCGGAAGGAGTTGCCCTGCGCAAAGACCTCGTGCAGCGGATTCAAAACATCGCCTCCTGCACGGACGCTATCGCCTCTGCTGCTCCGGAAGTCGCCAAACGCTACCGCGAAGCGCTCCTTTCACGCCTGGCTGCGGCTGAACTCGACGTGGCCATCGACGACGAACGTTTGCTCAAGGAGATCGCGCTGTTTGCTGATCGGTCCGACATCACCGAAGAACTGACCCGGCTGCGCAGTCACTTCGAGCAGTTCCATCACTGCATCAAGACGGCCGAGCCAGTGGGGCGGACGCTCGATTTTCTCGTGCAGGAGATGAATCGCGAGGTCAACACGATCGGCTCCAAGGCCAATGATGCGAACATCGCCGCCCAGGTCATTCAAATCAAGGCCGAGTTGGAGCGGTTTCGCGAACAAGCGCAGAACGTCGAATGAGCGAGCCCTCACTCACCACGCCGCTGCTGATCGTCATCTCCGCTCCGTCGGGTGGTGGCAAAACGACCTTGTGCGATCAGCTGCTCGCGAAACACGAAAACATAACCCGCGCGGTCACCTGCACCACGCGAAAGCCGCGTGCGGGCGAGGTGGATGGCGTTCACTATCACTTTCTCAGCCGCGAAGATTTTGAAGACAGGATCGCAACCGGCCAGTTCCTCGAACATGCGTTGGTTTACGACAACCGCTACGGAGTCCTCGAATCGGAGGTGGTAAAGATGATGACGACAGGCAAGCACGTGCTGTTGAACATCGACGTGCAGGGAGCGGCTACGGTGCGCAAGGAAGTGGCCTCACGAGCCGCATTGAAAGACCGGTTTGTTTCAGTCTTCCTCACTCCGGCTTCCATTGATGCCCTGCAAAAGCGGCTGTTGAAACGGGGCTCTGAATCTGAAGCGACGCTTCAGCGACGCTTGGATGAAGCCCGCGTGGAACTGGAGCAATGGTCGGCGTTCGATTACCTGATCATCAGCACCACGGTGGCCGAGGATCTCCGTCGCATGGAGGTCATCCTGGAGGCGGAATTGATGCGACAGGAACGCGCCGAGGCTCCGCTTTTCTGAGACAACTCAGCTCAAGCGCATCGGCATAACGACGTAGAGGAACGGCCCGTTTATGCGCAGAACACCGGGGCTCAGTTCATCGATCAACTCGAAGTAGACCTCCTCATCCGGCAGTGCGTTCAGCGGTTCGATCAGGTAACCGGGATTGAAAGCCACCGTCACATCGGCCCCCTTGTAATTGATGGCTATGCTCTCCCGCGCTTCGCCCACGTCGGGTGAATTGGCTGTAATCGAAAGATTGTTCTTTGTGAACGCCATCTTCACCGAGTTGGCCTTGTCGCTGGTCATGATCTCGGCTCGTTTCAACGCATGGAGCAGTTCCTCCCGGCTCAGGGTTACCCGCTCCTTCACCTCCGACGGGATGACTTGCCGGTAATTAGGGTAATTACCCTCGATCAATTTTGTCGTTATCCTCACCACCGGCCCTTTCTCCGGCCTCAGGAGCATCGACGCCTGGTTTTCTCCAAATCTCAGCTCAACGTCTCCGACGTCCGTCAGCAGTCGGTTCAGCTCGTTGATCGCTTTCGCTGGAATGATCACTTCCCCCTGCGCTTTCTCAGGGATATCCACCTCCTCATCAACCAGCGACAACCTTCTGCCATCGGTCGCCACCGTGGTCAGCTTGTTGTCCTTCATGCTGAAAAAGATGCCATTCAACACGTAGCGTGATTCATCGGTTGAGATGGCAAATGACGTCTTCTTCATCATGCCCCTTATCTTCTCCTGAGGCAGAACCACTTTCCGGTCGTCCTTCAACTGATTGATCGGGGGAAACTCCTCAGCCGCTAGGCCTCGGATCTTGTAGAACGACGCCCCGGCACTGAGACTCGTCACGTGTTTTTCATCAGTCGCTAGGTCAATCTCCTGGGTCCCCAATTCTCTGACGATGCCGAAAAATTTCTTCACCGGAATGGTGGTTGCACCGGGCTTCTTTACCTGCGCTTCAACGGAGCAGGATACGGATACGTCCAAATCGGTCGCGGTCAGTTCCAGTTTCCCTCCTTCAGCCCTGATGAGGACGTTGGACAGGATGGGGAGGGTGGTTCGGCTACCAACGATGTTCTGAACAGCCTGAAGACCGATGATCAACTCGTCTTTGGCGATGGTAAGATTCATTAGAATGATTCTGGAAAGACTTCAAAAGGTATCCGTAATAAGGGCTGTGAATAATGGAAACAGATGGCACTGTCAAGGTCAGCACAGGGACTTACGGAGAAGTGGCAAGCCGGAAAAAGCGGTGAAGAGAGGGGAGGAAAAAAGCTAAAAGAATCATGGTCGAGAAAGGCGGCAAGTTGTTAACAGGAAGTTGGGTCTCTATTTCAGATGTTGTGAGCGAAAGATGATCTCCGGGAGGGTTGAAGAAACGAAAGCGATGTCCGCAGGAGAGGAGGAGCGACCCAGGGAAAAGCGGACCAGGGAGTTGGCCTCGGCGGCTGAAGCCCCCATGGCATTGAGAACATGGGAAGGGTTGAGTGATCCGGCCGAGCAGGCTGAACCGCTGGAGGCGCAGATGCCGTCGAGATCAAGGTTGGCCAGGAGCGTGAGACTGTCTGACCTTGGGACTGCAAAAGAGACAGTGTTGGCCAGACCCGAGGAGCTGTCGCTGAAAACCACAAGGCCGGGTATGGAACGAAGGGCTTCCACAAGGGAGAGGGAAAGAGGAGCAAGGAGGGAGCGGTCGAAGACCGGTCGCTCGACGAAGAACTCCGAGGCCAGGGCAAAACCGGCAACAGCGGGCACGTTTTCGGTACCCGCACGACGCTCGTTCTCGTGTGAGCCGCCAAAGAGAATGGGATCCGGACGCAGGGGAGAGCGGACAAAGAGTGCACCAGCACCCTTAGGCCCGTGAAACTTGTGTGAGCAGCAGGAAACGAGATCGGCGTTGAATTGATGAATCGAATCGAACGGCTCCTTCCCAAACCACTGGACCGCATCGGTGTGAAAGAGCACACCCCGGGCGCGGCAAAGAGCACCCAGATCGGACACGGGCTGGATGGAACCAACTTCATTGTTGGCGGACATGACTGAGACCAGAATGGTGTCTGTTCTCAGGGCTGCCGCGAGGTCATCGGGGGAAACCAATCCCCGGCTGTCCACGGGCAGATAGGAAACTTCAAATCCTTCCTTCTGCTGCAAATAATGGAAACAATTCAGCACAGCATGGTGCTCGATGCGGGAGGTAATCAGATGCCGGCCCTTGTTCCTCCAGGCTCTGGCAGATCCCAATATAGCCAGATTGTTTGATTCCGTGCCGCCGCTGGTGAAGACAACTTCGCTCGGCTTTGCCTTCCATACTTTGGCAACGCGCTCCCTCGCCTCATCCAGCAGAGCCCGCGCCTTGCGACCGACATGATGGACGCTGGACGGATTGCCGTAGCAGTCCTCGAGGAAGGGCAGCATCGCCGCTTTAACGAGAGGGTCCAACGGCGTGGTGGCGTTGTAGTCGAGGTAGATGGTCTTTCTCATCCGCAAGGCCGGCGCAGCTGGAGACGCCGGGCAGGACAACATCAGGCGAAACGTTCCTCTTTGAAAGGATCGGCCGAATTGGAGTAGCCCCGGAGTTCCCAGAACCCCAGCAGATCCCGGTCAAGGAAGATGATTTCCTTGACCCACTTGGCGCCCTTCCAGGCATAGAGCTTCGGAACGATGACCCGCGCGGGGCCGCCGTGTTCCTTCGCCAACGGAGCACCGTTCCAGGAATGGGCGACCATGACGTCATCATCCATCATGACATCCAAGGCATTGTTAGTGGTGTAGCCGTCGTAGCTCTTGAAATAGACGTGCGAAGCGGCCGGCAGAGGCCGCACCAGATCCGCCAGGGTGAGGAAAGCGACACCCGCAAAACGCATGTCGAACTGGCTCCAAGTGGTGACGCAGTGGAAATCGCTCACATCCTCAAACTGCTCCAAACCCTGAAACTGGCTCCAAGTAAGTGTCACCGGGGTTTCCACCTTGCCATGAATGGAAAGCGTCCACCGGTCGAGGGGCACCTCCGGTTGGATGCCGAGATCGAGCGTCGGAAAATCGGTCACCAGCCGCTGGCCAGGAGGAAGACGGTCAGAGGATCGGATCTCCCGCCTCTGCTGGCCGGCCATCTTGCGCGCCCACCGCTCCTTGGCAGCAATGTAGGAATCCTTCATAGGGCTGTGTAAACAAGGGAAAAACTGAGCCTCGCAGACAAGAGCGTCAACAAAGGAAGCGCCGGCTGGAACGGGCATGACGGCTCGGGGAGCGGGCCGATTGGGCGTGTTGGGCGCAGTCTCAAAGATTGCCTGGCCCGTCGGGGAACCTTACAACGCGCCGGTGCATCTCTTCCTGCCACTGATAAGTGCCCTGCTCTACGTTGGCGGGGCACTCTTTCTGAAGCAGGCAACCCTGCATGGGGTCGGAGTGTGGAGAACCACGTTCGTGGCAAATCTCATCTGTGCGGTGTTGTTCGCGGGTCTGTGGCCGTTGGGAGGAGAGCTGCAGCCCGCGAGCACCTGGTGGCAGCCCGCAGTGGTGGCGTTCCTGTTTCTCGCGGGACAGGCCCTGAGTTTCCTCGCGATCGAGCATGGTGATGTATCGGTGGCGACCCCAGTGATGGGCGTCAAGGTGTTGATGGTGGCCGCGTTCAGCACCGTCGTGATCGGTGAAGCCGTGCCCCTGACGCTCTGGCTCGCGGCAGCCTCGGCCAGCGCAGGGATAGCCTTCCTGAACCGTCGCCCAGATCAGGCAGCCAAAGGCAGGGTGGGGCTGACCATCATGCTGGCGATGACCGCGGCGGCCGCCTATGCCATGTTCGATGTGCTGGTCCAGAAATGGTCGCCGGCTTGGGGCGCCGGCCGGTTTCTGCCGGTGATGTTGGCGTTCGTGGCGGTCTATTCGCTGGGATTGATCCCGTTTTTTCATTCGCCGCTGCGGGCAATCGCTCCCGCGGCGTGGCGGCCGCTGCTCTGCGGCGCGATCCTCATCGCCGCTCAAGGATTGATTCTCATCACGACGCTGTCCCTTTTTGGCGACGCCACCGCAGTGAATGTGGTTTATGGCTCCCGGGGATTTTGGAGCGTGCTGGCGGTCTGGTGGCTCGGGCACTGGTTTGCAAACACCGAGGGCACGGCCGGAGGCCGCGTGCTGGGCAGCCGGTTGACCGGAGCCGTGCTGCTGACCGGCGCCATCGTGCTGCTGTTCCTCTGAGGCAACAGCCGTCGGGCGGCTTGTCAGAAGGCTTCATTCAGGTAACCATGGGTGAGTTCCCGACCGGCATGACCCGACCGCAACAGCTTCCCCGCGGCCCCTTCTGGCTGATGGCAGGGTTTGTCCTGCTCGTCCTGCTGTTGGTGGCATTCGCGTACGGGCAGTTCAACTACGTAAACGTCTGCATCGTCTGCGGAAAGGCGCAGCACGCCCTGGACTATCAGGTGCCGATGGTGCGGTGGACGCTCTACACGGTTCAGTACGAGGAGGAGACGTCATTGAGTGCCGTGCTGGATGAGCAGCGGTTCGTCGGAGTTCACGAACACCAGTGGCGGATGGTTACCGGCGACGGCAACGGAGTGGCGCTCCTTTTGGGGGACGGACATCGGGTCGCCACCTCGCTCATCAGCCCCAGCATGGGACCATTTGTTGAGGCAATGCTGGGATGGACGGACCGCGAGACGACCGAGCGGTGGGTCGACCGTCTGCGCAACCCCGCCGACGCCCACCTATGCCGGTCATTGTCCGAGTTGAGCCGGCTGGAGGAGTTCAACTCGCGCGATGAATGGGAGCATTGGCTGGCTGAAACCGAGGCGCGCATCGCCCCCCAACCCCAATGAACCGCCGAGAAAGAACCTTCCCCCGCGGCCTGATCGCCATAATGGCCGGATTTGCACTGCTGGCCGTGTCGCTACCGCTTCTGTTTTGGTTTCGCCTGGACTACTACGAGGCCTGCGCCCGCTGCGCCCGCAAGCGGGAGGTGCAGGAGTGGCTGATACCGTTCACGAGGATTGCCTACTACGAATACCGGCAGGAGATGGAAACGCCATTGAGTCCGGTGCTGGCGGAGTTGGGCTACGTGGACCCCCACGATCACGACTGGCTGATCATACACGGCACCGGGCCCGGGACCGAGGAGTTGATGGGAGAGGGCTTTCCGCTCGCCCAGAGTCTGGTCACGGCTTCCATGGGTAGGTTCGTGCGGCTTCTCGACCAGCACCTCGAGGAGGAAGAAGTGGGATATTGGTTTGCCCGCATGTCTGATCCCCAGCATGCTTATGTTGTCCGGAACATCGCAGACCAGATCGTGCAGGAGTCGTATGCGGATGCGGCTGCCTTTCGAGCCCGCCTGGAGAAGGTGGGCGCCCACGAACGGGCGCTGCATCGCTACCGGATGGGATTGTTGATCGATGAACCTGAAGCACGGACTCCACCTCGCCTATTGTACGAACGTTCACCGCGGTGAAACCTGGGCCCAGACACTCGAGACACTCGAGCGCTACACCTTGCGGGTTCGCGACCGGGTCAGCCCCGGAAAACCCTTTGCCATCGGGCTGCGCCTGGGAGCCCAGACCGCGAGGGAACTGGCCGACATTGACACGCTGAACAGCTTCCGCAGGTGGCTCGACGGGAACGGCTGCTACGTTTTCACGATCAACGGATTCCCCCACGGCCGCTTTCACGGAGGGCGCGTCAAGGAGCAGGTCTATCTGCCGGACTGGACGAGCGCGGAAAGGGTGGACTACACCAATCTCCTCTTCGACCTGCTGGCGCAGCTGGTGCCGGAAGGGGTCGAAGGGAGCGTCAGCACCGTTCCGGGCAGCTACAAGGAGTTCGTCACCAAGCCGGAGCAGGAGACGGCGATGCGCCGCAATCTGTGGCAAACGGTCGAGCATGTGGCCGGTTTGGAAAAGCGGACCGGCAAACGCCTGCACCTGGGTTTGGAGCCGGAGCCGCTCTGCTACCTGGAAACCAGCGAGGAAATGGTCCGCTTCCATGGCGAGCTGAAGGCTGATCGGCCGGGAGACGAGCGGCTGGCCCGGCACCTGGGCGTCAACTACGACACCTGCCATCTCGCCATCGAGTTTGAGAATCCGCACGATGTCATCCGCCGCTACCGCGAGGCAAACGTCCTGATCAGCAAGCTACACTTCAGCAATGCCCTGCGGGCGCGGCCAACACCGGAGGCACTGGCCGCCCTCAAGGCGTTCGACGACATCGTGTACTTCCACCAGGTGATCAGCCGTTCCATTGATGGTGGCATCCGACGGTTCAAGGATTTGGACGTGGCGCTTGCGGCGGCGGCCGTGAACGCGCCACAGCCGACCGATGAATGGCGGATTCATTTTCACATCCCGCTGCACTGCGAGCCAACGGCGCTGTATGGCAACACCGCCGATCATCTCCAGGGAGTGCTGGACGAGCTGGCGTCCGATTCAGGACTTTGCTCCCACTTGGAGATGGAGACCTACACCTGGGAAGTGATGCCGGGTGACATGAAGCGCGAAATCGTCGAACAGCTGGCGGGGGAATACGACTGGACGCTGCGCGAACTGAAGCAGCGGTCGCTCGCCTGAACCGGGGGCAAAAAACTTCACGCGTTTGTTGAATTCCGGGGGTGCCTTCGTATAGTGCGCTCGCTTTTCCGGACGCAAATGAACGAACACGAAGCCGGCGCCGGCTGGACCATTCAGGACGCGCGCAACCTCTACAACATCCACCGCTGGGGGGCGAAGTACTTTGACATCAATGATGCCGGTCACGTGGTCGTCACCCCGCAGCACGAAGCCGGCGCGGCCGTCGATCTGACCGACGTCATCGAGGAGGCCCGGGGGAGGGGGCTTCGTTTTCCACTGCTGGTGCGTTTTCAGGACATCCTGAGGCACCGCGTGGAGGCGCTGAACAATGCGTTCCGCACCTCGATCAAGGAGTTCGAGTATCGCGGCCGGTATCGCGGCGTGTTTCCCATCAAGGTCAACCAGCTCCGTGAAGTCGTGGAGGAGATTCTCGATGCAGGGAAGCCGTTCGACTTCGGCCTCGAGGTGGGCAGCAAGCCGGAGCTCTTCGCCGGCCTGTCGCTGCAGGATGAAGCGGGCAGTCTGCTGATCTGCAACGGTTACAAGGACGCCGAATTCATCCGCATGGCGCTGCTCGGCACCAAGCTGGGGCGCAAGGTCATCATGGTGGTGGAGAAGCTCGAGGAGCTTCGCCAGATCATCAACGTGTCCAAACAGCTCGGCGTCGAGCCGGCGGTGGGCATCCGGTGCCGGCTCCTGAGCAAGGGCGCCGGGAAATGGGCGGAGAGCGGCGGCGAGAACGCCAAGTTCGGGCTGAGCACCATCGAGCTGCTGGCCGCGACGGAGATGCTGCGTTCCGAAGGACTGGGGCATTGCTTCAAGCTGCTGCACTTCCACATTGGCTCGCAGGTGCCGGACATCCTCACGGTGAAGAAGGCGGTGCAGGAGGCGGCCCGCTTCTACGCGAAGCTCCACAAGATGGGTTTCGAGATCGAGTACGTGGACGTCGGCGGGGGATTGGGAGTGGATTACGATGGCAGCCGGTCAGCGTTCGACAGTTCCACCAACTACTCCCTGCAGGAATACACGAACGACGTCATCTACTACATAGGCGACGTCTGCAACGCCGAAGGCGTGCCGCATCCCGACGTCGTGAGCGAGAGCGGTCGCGCGCTGGTGGCCCACCACAGTGTGCTGCTGGTCGAGGTCTTCGGCTCCATCGAAAAGCTCCGCGGCGTGGAACAGCTTCAGTTTGCCGGCAAGGAGCATCCGCTGGTGAGGGAGCTGCTCGAAATCCGCAACAATCTTGAAAAGCTGAACAAGCTGGAGGCCTACCACGACGCGCTTGAACGGCGGGAGGACTCCCACTCGATGTTCACCCTCGGCATGCTCGAACTGCCGGACAAGGCAAAGATCGAGGGGCTCTACTGGGAGATCTGCAAGCGGGTGGTGGAGAGTTTCAAGGGCCAGTCCTACATCCCCGAGGAGATCCGGCATCTGGAGGACAGCCTGGGGGATCAGTATCTCTGCAACTTTTCCGTTTTCCAGTCACTGCTCGACCACTGGGCGCTGGGCCAGCTGTTTCCCATCATGCCGGTGCAGCGGCTCAACGAGCGGCCGGAACGGGAGTCCACCCTGGTGGACATCACCTGCGATTCCGACGGGCAGATCAACAAGTTCATCGACCTGCGCGACGTGCGCGACACCCTTCCCACTCACGCCATGCGGTCCAACGGCAACGGCGAGGGACAGGAACCGTACTATCTGGGGTTCTTCCTCATGGGCGCCTACCAGGACATCATGGGTGACCTGCACAACCTGTTCGGCCGGGTCAACGAGCTGCACGTGTTTCTCGATCCCGACGAGCCGGCTGGCTACTACGTGGAGGAAGTCATCGAAGGCACGACCATCGTGCAGGCGCTGACGTCGGTTCAGTACGACGAAAACGAGCTCAAGCGCCGGATGAAGGCGCAGATCGACGCAGCCATCAAGTCCGACCGGCTGAAACCCTCGGAGGGAATGCGGCTGCTTGCCGACTACGAGCGCGGTCTCAAGGGAAGCACGTACCTGACGATCTGACGGCCACTCCATGCACGATCCCCGGACACAGGATGAGACGGTGGAGGGGACCGGGTTGCTGGGCGGCAGAGACGGATCAAGCCGGCAATCCGGCAGAGCAACAGAAAGGTCGCCGACGTCCGAAGGCGATCGCGTCACGCTGTTGCGGGGTTTGAACGGAGCCGTCCGGGGGTTGAACGCCTTCATCTGGGGACTGCCCCTGGCCTTGCTGATCGTCGTGTGGACGCTCAGCCGGACACCCTCGAGCATGCCCTCGCCGCTCTCGGACCTGCTGCACTCCATGGGCGTGGCGCCCGCGTTCGTTGTAGCCGTGATTTTGTGGTACGGGGTCTGGCAGCTGGGCCGGTTCCAGCCGGGTCACCCGGGCTGGCAGCGGGCGGTCGATCGCGCCCGGGGCATCAGCTGGCTGCAGATAGGCCTCTCGCCGTTCCTCTTTTGGTGGAGCCGCCTGCCCGAGGTGCTCTACTTCAAGATCACGGCGATCGCCCTGATCGTCTTCAGCCTCCTCTTCCTGGCGCAGCTGAACGTCCTGCTCCGGCGCCTGACGGCCATGCTGCCGGATCAGGCATTGCGATCGGAGACCGCCTCGATGGCGCGGCTGAACTTTGCCATTCTCGCCATCCTGGGGGCCCTGCACCTGGTTCTTTATGCCTTCGATCGGGTCAACTTCGAGGCGGCGGTCAGCTGGGTGGCACAGCAGTATCTGTGGCTGGCCCGGCTGCTCCTGCTGCTCTTCATGGTCATGCCCATTGCCATCAGCATGGCGGTGATGTGGAAGATAAAGGAGACGATCCTCGAAAGCGTGTTCAACGCGGATCGGGTGTAAGCGGACGATCAGGAGGCGCGTTTGAGATTGTGGAGAAATCCCGAGCCTGAAGCAGCCAGTCTGGCCTCCAACTTGGCCGTGCAGTCGCAGTCGCAGCAGGCCCACGGTTCGGAGCCGTTTTCGTGCCGGCAGTTCTTCCGGCTGTGGGCGTCCTTCACCTCGAGCAGCTCGAAATACTCTTCCCAGTAAGGGCGCTCCTCCGCCAGCGGCGTGGCGCAGAAACACGTCTCCACCCACTGCACCGAACCGTCCTCCGCCTGCCGGGCCTGCTCCATGTTGTAATGATACTCGTCGCCGGCGATCGAGCCGCGGCCGAGCGAGCCATCTTCGATGGCCTGCCGGAGTGATCGTTCCCGACCCGGCTTGACCCTGGCTTTGACGAGATAGCGCATGCAGGCGGCCTCCTATTCGATGTCCGTGGGATCATTCACCGCCAGCAGTTGGGAGGGAATGAACTCCTTCTTCAATGAACTCAACGCCGACCGCGCGTCGCCAAGCACGAGCTCGAGTTCCTGCTGCAGCGGGTCATTCACATTGGTCGAACCCAGCCACGCCCCGGGGCCGTCGGTCAACCGGGCGGTGGCCTCCAGCCACTCGATGCGCAAAGGCTCCGGCGCCGAGGCGCTCTGGGATGGCGGCCCTCCCGGTCCCTGCGTCGGCAGATGGCGAAACAGGACGAAGAGGGTGATCACGATAAGCGCCGCCATGGCCGGCAAAGCCCGCACCACGAACGGGGGATGACGAACGGGCTCCTCCTTTTGCACCTCGGACATGATGCGGCCGGTCAGCCACGGCGAGGGCGGGGGGTTGGGAGGAGCAGGGGACTGGCGCAACGCGGTCTCGGCGACCTGATGGTTCCGCAAAGCCACGCTGCAACGGGGGCAGGAGGCCAGGTGGCGGAGAGCGGCGTCGGGCAGCGGCCGGCCGTCATCCAGCCTCCAATTAATCCAGATCTGAAACAATCGGCACTTCATACGAAGCCTCCGGTCAATTGTGGTTGGTGTGCGAGCAGCTCCGCCATCCGCTTGCGGCCGCGGTGCAGCAGGACGCGGACGCGGATCGAGTTGGTGGCCATGACCCGCGCTGTTTCGTCCACCGAGAA
>DNDP01000418.1:2741-3895 GCA_003484235.1 Verrucomicrobiales bacterium | reverse complement strand
TCGCCGACGAACCCACCGGAGCGCTCGACCGCCACAACGCCGTCGAGCTGATCGATCTGCTGCTGGAGCTGAACCGCGAGGAAGGGGTGGCGTTGATCGTCGTCACCCACGCCCGCGAGCTGGCCGACAAGCTCGGCCGCGTCTGCGAACTGCGCGACGGCAAACTGCACGACCTCGCGGCTGCCAAATAGGATCGGCATGACCCTCTTCACCCTCATCCGGCGGAGCCTGACGTTTCACGCGCGCTCGCATTTGGGCGTGCTGATCGGCGCGGCGATCGGCAGCGCGGCGCTGATCGGTGCACTGGTCGTTGGCGATTCGGTGCGGATCAGCCTCCGTGAGATGGCGCTCGCCCGCCTCGGGCAGGTGCGGCACGCGGTGAATTCCGGCGACCGTTTCTTCCGCGCGGCATTGGCAACGGAAATGGAATCGCAGTTCGTGTCGGACCTGAAGGTAAAGGTCGCCGCTGCGCTCCAACTGCAGGGCACCGCGACGGCGATCGGTTCCGCGGCGCGCGCCAACCAGGTGCAGGTGCTCGGCGTCGATGAGGATTTCTGGCGGCTCGCCCAGGAGCTGCCCGCGCTGGAGCCGATCGAAGCTGACGCCGTCGTGTTGAACCCGCCTTTGGCCGCCCAACTCGGTGTGAAGGTCGGCGACACCGTTCTGCTGCGCACCTTGAAGCCGTCGCTGCTCTCGCGAGACGCCGCCATCACGCCGCAGGACGACATCGCGGTGGCGCTGCGGCTCAAGGTCCAGGCGGTGGTGAGTGACGCGCAGCTGGGCCGATTCAGCCTGCGCGCCAACCAGATTCCGCCCCGCACCGCCTTCCTCAACCGGACGTTCCTGCAGGAGAAGCTGCAGCTTCCGGGGCGGGCCAACCTGCTGCTGGTGGCCGGCGAAATCGACCGCGAGTCCGCCGCGATCTTCCTCGAGCAGAACTGGCAGTTGAGTGACGCCGAGCTCGAGCTGCGCCACGTGGAAGCCACCGGTGAAATCGAACTGCGCTCCGCCCGCGTGTTTCTCGATCCGGCCAAGATCGAGGCAGCGACCAACGCCGCGCCCGGCACCCGCACGATTCTCACCTACTTCGCCAACGAACTGCGGCAAGGCACGAACTCGACGCCCTATTCGATGATCGCCGCGATGGGCGAACC
>DNDP01000418.1:444-2506 GCA_003484235.1 Verrucomicrobiales bacterium | reverse complement strand
GCCGACGATTTGGCCGCGAGACCGGGTGACGAAATCAGCTTCCGCTACTACCTGCTCGACGCCGGCCGGGAGCTGCGGGAGGCGACGAATCGTTTCCGCGTTCACAGCGTCGTGCCGTTGGAAGGACCGGCTGCGGACCGGGAACTCATGCCGGACTTTCCCGGCGTGTCGACCGCTGAAAGCACCCGCGACTGGGAGGCGGGCTTTGAGCTGGAGACCGATCGCATCCGGCCGAAGGACGAAGCCTACTGGAAGGATCATCGCGGCACGCCCAAGGCCTTCATCACGTTCGAGGCCGGCCAGCGACTCTGGGCCAACCGTTTCGGCGACGTCACCGCGCTGCGCTGGCCTGCCGGCGCGGTCGAGACCAACGCCCTCGCCAGGGCGATCCTCGACAATCTCGCACCGGCCGCCGTCGGGCTGGGCTTCGAGCCAGTGCGCGAACAGGCGCTGGCCGCCAGTTCGCAGGGCATCGACTTCGGCGGCCTGTTCATCGGTTTCAGTTTCTTCCTGATCGGCGCCGCGCTGCTGCTGATGGCGCTCCTTTTCCAGTTCGGCCTCGAACAACGCTCGACCGAGATCGGGACTTTGCTCGCCGTCGGCTACCGGCCGAAGGAAGTTCGCCGGCTGCTGCTGAAGGAAGGTGTTGCTCTCGGGCTGATCGGCGGCGTGATCGGCGCGTTGGGCGGGCTTGCCTACGCCAAGGCGATGATCGGCGGGCTTACGTCGATCTGGAGGGCGGCCGTGGGCTCGGCGTCGCTTTCTTTTCACGCCACCACCCAGACCGTCATGGCCGGCATCTTCGGCGCCGCCATCGTGAGCGCACTGACAATCTGGATTGCGATCCGACGTCAGGCGAGCCAGCCCGCCCGCGAATTGCTGAATGAAGGCTCGGAGGCCGCGGCCCAGCGCTTCGACGCCGGCGCCGGCAAATGGGCGCTGATCATCGGTGCCGTGTTGTTGGTCGGTTCTCTGGCCCTGATGGCGAGTGCTTTCAAGAAGGGGCTCGCCTCGGCCGCGCAGGACTTCTTCGGCGTGGGTGCAATGATCCTGATCGGTGGCTTGCTGATCATCCGGGCGTGGTTCGCGCGTATGAACCGGCAGGCTGCGGACACCGTTTCACTCAGTCGGACGCGGCTTTCTTTTCGCAACGCCACGCGGCGCAGCAAGCGGAGCGTGGCCACCGTGGCACTGCTCGCGTCCGGCACGTTTCTCGTCGTGGCCATCGCTGCGTTCCGACTCGACGCGACCCAGGACGCCCACGAACGCAGTTCGGGCACCGGCGGATTTGCCCTGATTGGTCAGACGGCGCTGCCCGTCACCCACGACCTCAACACGGAGAGGGGCCGCGACTTCTTCGCGCTGAACCCGCGGGCGCTAGAGGGCGTGTCGTTCGTGCCTTTTCGCGTGCGTGAGGGCGACGAGGCGAGCTGCCTCAACCTGAACAAGGCGCAAAACCCGCGCGTGATCGGCGTGAATCCGGAACTGCTCGCCGGGCGCGAGGCGTTCACCTTTGCCGCGGTCGCTGACGGCGCTGTTGACGCCAGTCTCTGGCAGCTCCTGGGTCAAACCGATCTGTCGGAGGACGAGGTCGCGTGCATCGGCGACTTCAACTCCCTCATGTGGGCGCTGCAGAAACAGGTTGGCGACACGATCGACATGACTGACGAGCTGGGCCGGCCTTTCAAGCTGCGGATCGTCGGCGCGGTGAAGAACTCGATCTTGCAGGGCAACCTCGTGATCGATGAACAAAAGTTCCTCAAACGTTTTCCAGGCGAAAGCGGATATCGAATGTTCCTGATCGACGCACCGTCGGACAAACTTGCGGACGTCAGCGGGGCGCTGTCGCGCGGCCTGTCGGATGTCGGGCTCGAACTCACGCCGGCCGTGGACCGCCTGAACGCCTTCAATGCCGTGCAGAACACCTACCTGAGCACATTTCAGGTGCTCGGCGGGCTGGGTCTGCTGCTCGGCAGCGCGGGACTCGGCATCGTGGTGCTGCGCAACGTGCTCGAGCGCCGCGGCGAGCTGGGCCTGCTGCTGGCGATCCTGCTCGACCAGA
>DNDP01000418.1:0-143 GCA_003484235.1 Verrucomicrobiales bacterium | reverse complement strand
GGGGGCGAGATCCCTTGGCGGTCCCTGCCGCTTACGTTGGCCGGCGTCTTGTTGAACGGTGTGCTCTGGACCTGGCTCGCAACCCGCGCTGCGCTGCGCGGGGAACTGCTCGCGGCGCTGCGGAACGAGTGAGTTCAGTTGAA
>DNDP01000352.1 GCA_003484235.1 Verrucomicrobiales bacterium | reverse complement strand
ACCGCCGTCCACGGCTCGAACGTGGACGCCAAGCTGCGCTACTGAAGTCGCTCGATGAACGACCATTGCCTTCATCGCTGTCGTCATGGTGATCCGGCGGGAAGGGTGTCGATTTCGAGGATGATGAAGAGGGCGAGGACGAAGTCGGGGAAGACGATCCTTTGGCTGGCAGTAGGCTGGTGGGCGGGAGTGGCTGGAATCGTCGGTGCGGAGGAGGTGGACGTCAGTGAGTTGCCGCCACCGTATGCCGGCAAGGTCGATTTTCAGAAGGACGTTTTGCCCATCTTCGAGAACACCTGCTTTCGCTGTCACGGGCCCGAGCGGCCGAAGAGCGGGTTCCGCCTGGACAACCGCCAGAGTGCGCTCGCCGGCGGGGACTACGGCGTGGCGATCCTTCCCGGGCACAGCGCCGACAGCCCGTTGATCCATTACGTAGCGCGGCTCGTGGAGGACATGGAAATGCCGCCCACCGGCAAGGGTGACCCGCTGCGGCCCTACGAGATCGGGATCCTCCGCGCGTGGATCGATCAAGGTGTGGACTATGGCGGTCGTGATGCCCCCGAGCGGGCGCGGCTTTCATTCGAACTGACGACTGGAGCCGGTTACCTCGATGTCGACGGTGATGCGGGCAGGTTCCGGCAAAACTCGAGGCAGACCGATGGCTGGAGCGGCGGAGTCTCCGAGTTCAGCGCGCGGGGTCCGCTCGGCGAGCAGACGGACCTTCGGCTGGATGGACGGGTTCTTTTTGGAGAGGACGACGCCCGCCTGCGTTTCGAGGTGCGCCGCAAGGACTGGGGCTCGGTGTCGGGCGGCGTCGAGACCGGGCGCACCTGGTACGACGACAGCGGCGGCCGCCACACGGCCTTCACCCCGCCGCTGTTTGAACTTGGCCGGGACCTTCACGTGGACACCGGCCGCGCCTGGATCGATCTCGAGCTTGATCGCGGCGAGCTGCCCTGGATGCGGCTGGGCTATGAGTTTCAGTTCCGCGAAGGCACCAAGTCCCTGACCCAGTGGGGCAATGTCTCCCCGCCCATCCGGGGAATCTACCCCGCGATCAAGGATGTCGATGAGGAAACGCACATACTGAAGTTCGACGTCGCCAAGGAATTCCATGGCTGGCAACTGGAGAACAACCTGCGGGTCGAATGGCATGACCAGGAACAGCGGCGGCGGCTGGCCACGGCGTTCAATTCGGCGAAGCCGGGCCCGGAGAAGTTCACGGACGTCCGCGAGACGCACCAGCACACGCACGGTGCGAACGCGTTCACGGTGGAGAAGTGGTTCCGGGAATGGTTCATGATCGGCGGCGGTTACCTTTATTCGTGGCTGGACGGCGGAGCGACCTTCGACCAGTCCAGCCAGCTGACGGCCAATGCCGCCCTGCCACCGTCCATTGGGTTCACCGGCTTCGGACTGTTTGCCGACCGTTTCTTCAACAGCACAAGCATCCTGCTCGAACAGCAGTCCCACGTCGGCAGCCTGAGCACCAAGCTCGGCCCCTGGCAGGAACTGCTGCTCTACGGCGGCGTGCAGGGGGACTGGACCGAGCAGAACGGCTTTGCGGCGGTGAACCAGCGTTTTGGCAGCCCTACCGCCGCGGTCTTTCCCGTCTCCAGCTGGTCCGAGCTGGACCGGCGCGCGTTTGAGGAGCGGGCAGGGTTGCGCTTTACCGGCCTGCCCTGGAGCTCGATCTACGCCGAAGGCCGCTGGCAGCAGGAGGAAGTTGGGCAGTTCGAGGACGAGGAGTTCGGCGGTTTTCCCACGCTCGTGCGGGGAACCGACGCCTCCGCCGACGCCCGCCAGTACCGGTTCGGTTTCAGCAGCTCGCCGTGGCAGTCACTCCTGTTCGCCGGCCACTACCAGCTCCTTGCAAAGGAAGACGACTACCGGCCGGCAGCGGGAGACAACTCACCCGGTCCACAGGGGTTCGGTTATCCCAACTTCATCGGCTCCCGCAGTCTCGACGGCGACGAAATCCAAGGCAGCATCACGGCCCGATTGGCGGCGAACCTGAGGACAACCTTCAAGTATCAGCACGCACAAACGGACTACGAGACCGGACACCGCGCGCTGTTCAACGGCACCCCGGCCGGCACGCTCGACGCCGGCCGACAGGAGTCGGATGTCTTCAGCGCCGGCCTTCACTGGACGCTCTGGTCGAGGCTCGGACTGAACGTGAACGGCTCCTACGCGGACACGCGGTTGACGACCTTTGCAAATGGCGCTCCGTCCGTGGTGCCCTACGAGGGCCAGGTGTGGAGCGCGCTCGTCTCGGCCCTGTGGGCGATCGATGACCGGACGGACTTAAACGTGACCTGGGTCTGGTCGGCCGCCGATTACCGACAGGACAACTTCGCCGCCGGACTGCCGCTGGGCGTCGAATACCGGTGGCACCAGTTGCGGGCGGGTCTGGGCCGCTGGATCAACGAACAGCTGCGCCTCAGCCTGCTTTATCACCACCAGCAGTACGACGAGCCCACCGCCGGCGGCTTCAACGACTACACTGCCAACGGCGTGTTTGCCTCCCTCACCTGGCGGTGGGCGGAATAGCCATCGGTCTGCATCCGATCACGGCGACTCCGTCAACGGACTTCCCTTGCCGCGGTCACGAAGGCATGATCTGAGTCATGTCCACTCCACTCCCATCAAGGCGCTTTCCTGTTCTGCTGCTTGCCGCGGCCTTCGTCCCGTTGCTCCTGGTTTCGTCCGCTCACGCCGCCGCAACCCGCCCGAACATCATCGTGCTGCTCACCGACGACCAGCGCTGGGACACGCTCGGCGCGATGGGCAATCCCATCATCCAGACGCCGCACCTCGACCGTTTGGCGCGCGAGGGGGTGATGTTCCGCAACGCCTACGTCACGACCGCGATCTGCAGCATCAGCCGGGCGTCGATCCTTTCCGGGCAGTTCGCCGCGCGCCACGGCATCCTCGACTTTGCGACGCCGTTCACGCCCGAGGCGCTGGCCGAGACGTATCCCGTGCTGCTCAAGCGAGCCGGCTACCGCACCGGGTTTCTCGGCAAGTACGGCGTCGGTGGCCGCGGGCCTTTGCCGGAGGAACACTTTGACTACTGGTGGGCGATGGCCCATCAGCCCCGTTACGAGAACAAACAGCCCGACGGCACGATCAAGCACTACACCGACCTCCTGACTGAGCACGCCACGAAGTTTCTCGAGGACAGCGACCGCGAACAGCCGTTTTGCCTGTCGATCAGCTACAAGGCACCCCATGTGCAGGACGGCGATCCGCGGCAGTTCATCTACAATCCCCGCTATGAGAACCTGTATGCGGACGTGACGATCCCGCCGGCCGACCGCGGTTCGGACGAATTCTTCCACAAGCTGCCGCCGGTGCTGGCCACCGAACAGAACGAGGGGCGCGTGCGCTGGCATCTCCGCTTCGACGAACCGGAGAAATACCAGCGGATGATGAAGGGTTACTACCGGCTGATCACCGGCGTGGACGACGCGGTCGCGCAGCTGCGGAAGGACCTCGAGGCCCGCGGCCTGGCGGAGAACACGGTGATCGTCTTCCTCGGCGATCACGGCTTCTACCTTGGCGAGCACGGGTTGGCCGGCAAATGGTACGGCCACGAGGAGTCCATCCGCATTCCCCTGCTCGTCCATGACGGTCGGGCAAAGGGTATCAAGGGCGGGCAGGTGCGCGAGGAGATGGTGTTGAACATCGACGTCGCGCCGACGGTGCTGGAGCTGGCCGGGCTGAAGGTGCCCACAGGGATGCAGGGCCGGAGCCTCCTGCCACTGCTGAACGGCCGTTCCCCACGCTGGCGCCGGGACTTCTTTTACGAGCATAATTTCAAACACGCCGCCATTCCCCGGAGCGAAGGCGTGGTGTCGGCGGACTGGAAGTATCTGCGCTACGTGGACACGGATCCGCTTCAGGAGGAGCTCTACGACCTGAGGAACGACCGGGGCGAGGTGAACAATCTGGCCGCCGATGCCGGGGCGGCCAGGCAGCTCGCCAAGCTCAGAAAGCGTTTCGAGGAACTCAAGCGCGAGGCCCGCTGACATGGGCCAGACCGGCTTCAAGATCATCCCGGATGCCGCTGAGCTCGGCCGGCAAACGCGCGACCTGAACTTTCACCCGAGCACCGTCACCGAGCCGGAGACGCTCACGCGCGGGCAGGTCGAGGGATTCAACCGCGACGGATTCGTGCGGCCGGTGCCGATTTTTGCGGAGACGGAGATTGACGACATCCGCCGATACTTCGACGGGTTGCTGGCGAGGGTCACGGCCGAAGGCGGCAACAGCTATTCGATCAGCTCCGCCCATCTCAAGTACGGCCCGGTCTGGGAAATCCTGACCGAGCCACGCATCGTTGCCGTCGTGAAGGACCTGCTGGGCGCAGACATCATCGGCTGGGGCGCGCATTTCTTCTGCAAACTGCCCGGCGACGGCAAGCGGGTGGCCTGGCACCAGGACGCCAGCTACTGGCCCCTCACCCCCTCGAAGGCCGTGACCGTCTGGCTGGCGGTGGACGACGCGGACGTGGAGAACGCCTGCATGCGATTCATCAGGGCCAGCCACTGGAAGGGCCACCTGACCTACCGCCCGAGCAGCGCGGAGGAACACAATGTTCTCAACCAGTCGGTGGACAACGCCGAGCAGTACGGCGAACCGGTGGACAACATCCTGAAAGCCGGTGAAGTGTCACTGCACGCCGACCTGTTGCTGCATGGTTCGGAGGCGAACACGTCGAATCGTCGCCGCTGCGCGCTCACGCTCCGCTACTGCACGCCCGACGTCCGCGCCTACGAAGGCTGGAACCAGAAGGGCGTGTGGGTCGCCGGCCGCGACGCCTCCGGTCACTGGGCGAACAACCCGCGTCCCGAGTAGGACAGGCATCCTGCCTGTCCCCCGAGCGCCAGCGAGAGTGCCGTGTGACAGACTTGGGGCACTAAGAGCCTGTTTGAAAATGGGCTGAAGAATCCGCGTTAACGTTATTGTACTTTGGTGGACAATTCCGTACACGCTGCGGATGCGTTACGCCTCTGATCTGACAGACCACGAATGGAACTTGATCGCCTACTGTTTTCCCAAGCCGGCCA
>DNDP01000138.1:1529-6435 GCA_003484235.1 Verrucomicrobiales bacterium | reverse complement strand
TGGAGCGTTTCCATCAACGGCAGCCACGTGGGTTCGGGCAACCTTTCAACCGCGGACACGTGGGTGCCGGCGAACATTCCCTTGAGCGGTTTCGGCAACCTGCAGTCGGCCACCGTGACGCTGACGGGATTCGGTGCCTCAAATTCGGCCGGCACTTGGCGCCTGGACAACGTGGTGCTGGATGGAATCGCCTTAACTCCAGTGCCCGAGCCCTCCACCTGGGCGTTGTTGGGCGGCGGCTTGGTGTTCCTGGCCGCCCAGTTTCGGCGCAGAGCCTGACCGCAGCGGCGGCCGGCTACTGCAGACGATTCAACCCTTGCCCTGACCGGCAAGGGTTTTCAGTTTCTGCTCCGCAGCACCGGAATCGATCTGCCGCCCGGCCTGTTCCCAGCCTTCGCCGATCGATTTCGTCCGCCCCGCCACGAAGAGGGCCGCACCCGCGTTCAGCAGCACGGCATCGCGTTTCGGCCCACGATCCTCGCCGGCAAGAATCGCGCGGATGATGGCGGCGTTTGCGTCGCGGTCCCCGCCCACGAGATCGCCCAGCTGCGCCGGTTGCACGGGGAAATCGGCGGCGTCCAGCACGCTCCGGGCAAAGCCCCGGTCCTGATAAAACTCCGCGATCTCAGACGATCCCAGGATGGACAACTCGTCGAGGTGTTTGTCGCCCACCCGCCCGCTGACCACCATCCCCCGCCGGATGCCGAGGCCCTGCAACACGCGGGCCATGGGTTCACAGAGGTCGGGACGCGGCACGCCGATCAGCTGGCAGGTCGGCCGGGCCGGGTTCAGCAGGGGCCCGAGAAAGTTGAAGATGGTCCGTTGACCACGTTCCGCGCAGAGCTTGCGTGCGGGAACGATGTGTTTGAACGCCGGGTGGTAGTGCGGCGCAAACAAAAACGCGAAGTGATGCTCCTTCAACGCCTGGGCCGCCGCCTCCGGTTTCAGGTCGATCGGAATACCCAGCGCTTCGAGGACGTCGGCACTGCCCGCCTTGGACGTGATGGCCCGGTTTCCGTGCTTGGCAACGGTCACACCAGCGGAGGCCACGACAATGGCGGCGGCGGTGGAGATGTTGAACGTTCCCAGGTGGTCTCCGCCGGTACCGCAGACATCGAGCATCTCCCGGCTGCGGGTCTCGGCGTCGAACGGGAGGCGGATGGACCGCTCCCGCAGTTCAGCCGCGAATGCCGCGATTTCGTCGGCGGTCTCGCCCTTGCGCGCGAGTTCCACCAGGAAGTCGGCCTTGATCGCCGCCGGAACGGATTCGTCCGTCAGGTCGGCCACCGCCAGACCCACTTCGGTCGGGCTCAATGCAGTTCCGGAGCCGAGCTTCTTGAAAAGGCTGTTCAGCATGGCGCGAGGATAGTTTGCGTTGGCGCAACGCAAAGCCAAATCACCGGCCTCGCGCACCTCGAAGAACCCGTCGTCAACCGCACGCATTCCGGCGCGCCGCAGCAGGGTCGCGCTCAGCCGCGATTGGGAAGGCGGACGTTGCGCCTGCATATGTCCGGTCACCCATCCATCCCGGAAATCTTCGCGGACGGGTGCGGCATCTTTTCGTTCAGCAACGTTCCGCGCAGCTCGTTGTAAAGCCACGCGCGCGCAAAGGCCCAACGACGCTTGGCAGTCCGCGACGAGATGCCAAGTGCGCGGGCGGCGTCGTCAAGTCTTAGGCCTCCAAAGAATCGCAGCTTGATCAGCTCCGCGCTCTGCGGGTCCACTTCCATCAGTTTGTCGACCGCCTCATCGACCGCGATGACGCTGTCCGGTGAGTCCGTCGAGGACAATGCGAGGCGGTCCAGGCTGGTGCGCCTGAGTCCGCCGCCCCTTTTCTGCGAAAGCTTTCTCCGGGCGTGGTCGATCAGGATCGTGCGCATCGCATTGGCTGCGGCGATGAAGAAGTGGCCGTCATTGTCCCAGCCCTGGCGGTCACCCAATGACAACCGCAAATATGCCTCGTGCACCAACGCCGTGGGCTGGAGCGTATGGTTGGCCGATTCGTTGGAAAGCTTCTGCGCGGCGAGCCGGCGGAGCTGCTGGTACACCCGGGGCAGGATTCGGCCCGCTTCGGCCGGTTCCTGATAGCGACCTTCCGGTGGCTTCGGCTCGCCTGAGTCCATGAACATACAACGCTTTTCGGACCGGCCCACCCCCGCTGCGCGCCTCCCTGGGGGTGATGGACGATCGCCATTGGCCCGCGCCGGATGACTGGGTGTCCCGTGACAGATCTCATCGCGGGACACCCAGCTTCCCCTCCACTGCGCAGGAATCGGTCACTGACCAATCCTCGGTCAGACGGCACGGACCGCACTTGATGCAAGTCAGCATTCGCGCCTGACCACGAACCCAAGGCGTGGAGCAGGAGAAGAAAGGGACATCCGGGAAAAAGAATTCTTGAAGCCAACCCGCTACCAAACCCGGGCCCAAATCACCTTGAGATAGCGGCTTTCGGGGCAGTTGGACATGACCGGGTGGTCGGGGCCGGCGCCGGTGACATCGAGGAACTGGAGTTTCCTTGCCTGTCGGTGGGCACCCTTGATGACCATCCGCTCGAAATCAGGCAGCTCGACCAGGCCGGAACAGGAGCAGGTCACATAAAGGCCGCCCGGTTTTACCAGCGAAATGGCGAGCTGATTCAAATCCTCATACTTATGCCGGCCATCATCGTATTCCTCGCGGCCGAGCACAAACTTCGGCGGATCCAGCACCACGGCATCCCACGTTTGTGCGTTCTGCTGCATTTGCCGAGCGTAGGCAAAAGCATCGCAGTGGACCCAGTTGACGCGCGCCTGATTGAGATTGGCGTTTCGTTTGGCCTGTTCGACCGCCTTTTCATCCAGATCCACGCCGGTAACGTCCGCAGCCCCACCAGCCACTGCGGCGCTCACGGCGAATCCGCCGGTGTAGCAGCACAGGTCCAACACTCGAAGCCCCTTCGTCAGCCGGCTGAAACGAAATCGGTTCTCCCGTTGATCATTGAAAAACCCCGTCTTGTGCCCCTCCGCGAAGTTGACCTCGTAGCGGACCCCATGCTCGCGAATTCGGACGCTGCGAACCGGATCGGACAGTTTGGGATCGATCCGTATTCCCTCCATTCGGGCAATGTGGGGGTCCACCTCCACCACGGTGCGGCGCGTGCCCAGCTTTTCCCGGAAGACCGGCAGCCAGCGGGAAAGCCGCTCGTAGATGCCCAAGCTGTGCACTTCGATGCTCAACGTGTCGCCGAACTTGTCCACGATCAAACCGCTCAGGCTGTCGCCATCGGAATGCACCACACGGAATGCGTCGGTGCATGCTGTTAGAGTCAGCGTATCCAGCCGAAGTTGGATCGCTTGTTCGACCAGACGGTCTAGAAGGGTATCGTCCACCGACTCCTGTCCGTGGTGGATCATGCGCAGCGGAACCCGCGCTCCCGGATTGTAGAGACCGTGTCCGAACGGCTGCCCTTCCTTGTCGTAAACGGTCACCCACCGGCCCGGTCCGGCATCCGGAGACACCGCCTTGATCATGGCTGGATAAATGGTCGGATGATAGCTGAAGTACTTCATCTGAATCCACGGTGAGGTCCAACCCTCGCTCCCCGCCGGTGCCGCTGCGGCTTGAAAGCGGGCGGTTTTGTTGCCAGGCGGACGGCGGGCAGGCGGGCGAAAAGACATGGGGATGCCCTACACTGCCTTGGAGGGTGGTGGCAACGCCGAAAGCGGCGATCTTCCCTCCGGCACCTGCTATGAGTTCAGCACTTCACATCCACCGTTCCGCCCTGCGGAAAGGCCGCAAGGCAGCCTCTCAAACCTCGGTATCTTCCGGGGACCCAAACGGGAACCGACCGCGTTGGCGACGCTCACTCGACGGGCAAAGAAAGCCACTCAAGTCGCTCACATGAAGGGTGTTATACAGCAGACCTCCCTCCTTCCCCTGACTCTTCCAAGGGAGATAGTCCCAAGGTGAGCGGGGGTTTTCCGCGTTGACGGTAAGAATTTGCGCCCTCTACAGTGCAATCCCTCTGGACGGCCCGTACGAACTGGCTCCCAGTTTTGTTTATGGTGGAAGGCTATTGCGTCAAGTGTAAGACCCGTAAGGAAATCACCGACGGTGTCGAGGAAACGATGAAGAATGGCCGACTGGCCATCAAGGGTCGCTGCGCCACCTGCGGTACGGTCATGTTCAAGATATTGGGGAGCAAAGGCGGTTCGGCCGCCGCAGCCAAGGCGGCACCGCCGGAAAGCAGTGGCTCGGATGCTCAGCCTTCGAGCTGATCCCACCAGTCGGTTCTGGCTGCCAGTTCTTCCAACAGGGAACGGTCCGCTGCCGGAAACGTGTAGTCGCCCAGCTGCTCCCGCTTGATCCACGCGAAATCCTGGCAGCCCACCGCCTTTGGAATCCCCCCAACCCACCGGCAGCGGATGAACTTCAACAACACCTCCTTTTCGGGATAGGTGTGACGGACTTCGCCAAGCGTGGCGCCCGGCAAGACCACCATTTCCAGCTCCTCGCGCAGTTCCCGGGCGACGCACTCTTCAAATGTTTCACCGGGTTCGCGCTTGCCTCCGGGGAATTCCCAAAGGCCTCCAAGGTGCCCGCCGAAGGGACGTTGCGTGATCAAAAGCCGGCCCAGGTGGAAGACAAGGGCGGCGGAAACTTCTATGCACCTTTGTTCCATCATCTCCCGAACGATTGATCGAACACAGCCGGCGGCCCAGTTCAGCGTCCGATGGATTTGTAGATGAAGCCCTGGCGGGCCAGTTCGGCGGGGTCGAAGAGGTTCCGGCCGTCGAACAGGATCGGGTGGCTCAGCTGCCTCTTCACCCGCTCCAGATCCAGGCTCTTGAACTCCGGCCATTCGGTCGCGATCACCAGCGCGTCGCAGCCCTCGGCCACCACCTCCATCGACCCCACATACTCC
>DNDP01000138.1:472-1232 GCA_003484235.1 Verrucomicrobiales bacterium | reverse complement strand
AGGTCGATCGCCGGGCTCATCCGCACGTCGTCGGTGTTCTGCTTGAAGGCCAGCCCCAGCACCCCGAGCTTCTTCTCCTTCAACACCCACAGGGTGTCGGTGATCTTCTTCACGAACCGGCTCATCTGGTCGGCGTTGATCTGCTGCACTTCCTTCAGCAGCCGGAAGTCATACCCCAGGTCCCCGGCGATCCGGATGAAGGCGCTCAAATCCTTCGGAAAGCAGCTGCCGCCAAAGCCCAGCGAGGCGTCCAGGAAGCGCCGCCCGATCCGCGCGTCCATCCCGATGCCGTTGGCCACCTCCTGCACGTTGGCTCCGGCGGCCTCGCAGATCACCGAGATGGCGTTGATGTAGGAGATCTTCAGCGCCAGGAAGGAGTTGGCCGCGTGCTTGATCAGCTCCGCCGAGTTGATGTCGGTGATGATGATCGGCGCGCCGAACGGCTCGTAGACCGCCCGCATCGCCGCCACCGGCCGCTCCCCGCTCACCCCCACCACCACCCGGTCGGGCTTCATCAGGTCCTCCACCGCGAAGCCCTCCCGCAGGAATTCCGGGTTGCTCACCACGTCGAAGTCCACCTGCCCCCGGGTGTAGCGGCGGATCGTCTCGGCCACCTTCTCCCCGGTCTTCACCGGCACGGTGCTCTTGTCCACGATGATCTTGTAGCCGTTCATCGCCCCGGCCACCTCGCGGGCGACCTTCTCGATGTAGCTCAGGTCCACGCCCCCGTCGGACAACGGCGGGGTCGGCACGGCGATGA
>DNDP01000138.1:0-137 GCA_003484235.1 Verrucomicrobiales bacterium | reverse complement strand
TCGTAGATCGGGATCCCCCCGGCCTGCAGCTGCTCCACCTTGCGCGTGTCGTTGTCCACGCACACCACCTCGTGCCCCACCTGCGCAAAACACGCCCCCGTCACCAGGCCCACGTAGCCGGTTCCTATGATCGACAG
>DNDP01000159.1 GCA_003484235.1 Verrucomicrobiales bacterium | reverse complement strand
AGGTCGGCGTCGATGGCCATCTGCTTGCCCGGCATGGCATCCAGGGTGAACCGCGCGGCGACTTCAGCGATGCGGCCGGCGCCCTTGGTGATGACCACGAAGTTGATCAGCACCAGGATCATGAAGACCACCAGACCGACGACGTAGTTGCCCCGCACGACGAAATTGCCGAACGCCTCGATGATCTCACCCGCGTATCCGTCGAGCAGGATCAGCCGGGTGGTGGCCACATTCAGCGACAGCCGGAAGAGGGTGATGACCAGCAGCAGCGTGGGAAAACCCGTAAAGTCCGAGGGTTCGCGCAGGTAAAGGATGACGAGCAGCGTCAGCAGCGACAGCGCGATGCTCATCGCCAGCAGGCTGTCCAACAGGAAGGGCGAAACCGGGAAGATCAGCAGCAGGATCGTGCCGAACAGGCCGAAGACCAGCCAGAGATCGCCCTGCGCGAAGAAGCGCTTGAACCCGGTGGATGATGTGGCGGTGGCAGTGGCCATGTTCAGGAGGCGGGCTGGCCGGAGCGGGCAGCACCCTGCAAGGCTTCACGAAGATCGGCCGGCAGAGCGGCGCGCCGCCACGAGATGCGGCAAACCGGGCAGGATGAACCCCGGCAGCTTCCGTGTGGTCTGAACTCGTTTTTCGGCCCGTTCATTTGCGCGACTGGTTCTGTTCCCGCCAGTAGCGGTAGCGGTTGACGCGGTAGACATAGGCCAGCACTTCCGCGACCGCGGCATAGAGC
The DNA here is from genome assembly GCA_003484235.1 of Verrucomicrobiales bacterium. Lineage (GTDB taxonomy): Bacteria > Verrucomicrobiota > Verrucomicrobiia > Limisphaerales > RI-55 > RI-55. The sequence goes on along the minus strand of DNDP01000159.1, from coordinate 12,482 downwards.
TGGGCAGGCACTTCACCGCCAACTTTGCCGTGCTTGAACATGAGCCGTGCCAACGGTTTGTTTTCAAGGATCGGGACCTGGTGCTGGCCCGCCACCTCACGGATCCGCAGCGCAAACTTCCGGGCGCCCTTGGCCACGATCTTCGGCGCCTTCATTGTCTTCCGGTCGTAGCGGAGCGCGATGGCAAGGTGGGTGGGATTGGTGATGACAACGTCCGCCTGGGGCACTTCCGCCAGCATTTTGCGCTGTGTTCCTGAGATTCGGCGCCGGCGCTGCCGTGCCTTGACCTGCTGGTCGCCCTCCGAGTTCTTGTTCTCATCGCGAACCTCCTGACGGGTCATGCGGAGGTTTTTTCGGTGTTTGTGGAACTGCCACGCGTAGTCGGCGGCGGCGATCAGGATCATCACGAGCACCAGCCGAACTATGAGTTTCATGGCAGCCGCTGCCAGAAACTCGGCAACTCTTGCCGGGTGAACTGCGGTAAAAAAGATCGGGTCGTAGATGACGTCCTTCACCACGCCGTATGAGAGGGCGATGATCGCGCTCAACTTGACCAGGGCGATCAGCGCGGTCGGACCGCTTTGCAGGGTGAAGACCCGTTTCAGCCCGGACACCAGATTGACCCGCTCCCATTTGGGCTCCAGCGCCTGCGGTGCCGTCTGAAACCGGCTTTGAATTCCACCGGCCAGGAGACCGGCGACCATGATCGCTCCAACGACCGGGCCCAGCAGCTTGATGATCATCCACAAGCCGCCGGCAAAGTGGCGCGGCAGGGCGCTCAGTGAGACCTCGATGTCGTGCAGATGGCCGAGCACAGCGTACTGCGCGTCGATCAGGCCCCGCCACATTTCGGCCCCGGTAAAGGAGAGCGCAACGGTTCCGGCCAGGAGCACGAACAGCGTCTGGACCTCGGCGCTGCGCGGGATCTGGCCGCGTTTCTGCGCCTCCTCCAGCTTGCGTGGTGTTGCCTCCTCCGTCTTTTCCGCAAACTCGCTCATGGCAGCGTCAGGCGCCCATCAGGGAGGTGATGCGCAGCAGGTCTTCGGGCAGGCGGCGCAGGTAGTTGATGATGTGCTGGGACATCAGGTTCATTGTCAGCCCGAAGACGAAAAGACCGGCCAGCACGCGGAACGCGAAGCTCTCAAAAAAGGAGCTGATCTGCGTCACCGCCCGCCCGATCAACGAGAACACCAGCATCACGATGAACGAGACGGCCATCATCGGCGCGGCGATCTGCACCGCGACCACGAACAGCCGGCTGGTGCGGGCGACGAGGTCATTCAGGACCAGCTCGTTCAGCACTCCGGCGCCGATGGGCAGCAGCTCATAGCCGCGTTCCAGCCCGACCAGCACGTGATGATGCATGTCGAGGTTGAGGAACAGCATGGCCGCCAGATAGAAAAGGATCATCCCCGGAACCTCGGTGCGTACTCCGCTCAAGGGGTTCACGTCCGACGCGAGGTTCAGCCCGATTTCCGTGGCGATGATGTTGCCGGCAATGTCGAGGCACAGGAAGACCAGCCGGGCGACGAAGCCAATTGTCAGGCCATTGACCAGCTCGCGCAGCATGATGCCGAGGACTCCCCAGGTGTTTTTCCCCTCGACCGGCACCGTTTCCACCGACGGTGCGATCAGAAAGGCGACGAGCGCGCCGAGCGCCACCCGGACCAGTACCGGCATGTTCTTCGCCGAGAAGACGGGAAAGATCGCCACCACCGCGCTGACGCGGAGGAAGACGAATAGCCAGGTGGCGATGTCGATGTTCAATCCATTGGGGGCATCCTTGCGGCATCGGTGTTCATCCATGAACACCGGTTCAAATCATCAGGTTCTTCCGATTTCTGACCGCGCCAAAACCGGCTTCCGGCCGGGAAAACCGGGGACGTTCGTCGCTCTCACCCGACCATCTGCGGCATCCGTTCGATGATGGCGGTGCCAAACTCGGTGAGCTTGCGGAGCATCCAGGGCAGCAGCAGCAGCATGAGCCCGGTGATGCCGAGCGCCTTGGGCACAAAGGTCAGCGTCTGCTCATGAATCGAGGTGACCGCCTGGAACAGCCCGACTCCCAGACCGATCAGCATGGCCGCCAGGAGGAACGGCGCCGCCACGGTGATCGAGAGGAAGATCATGCTCTTCACGACTTCTGCTGCAAATTCAGGGTTCATAGGATCGGTTCGGCCTGGCGGTGTCGTTCGGGTTCGCTAATACACGCCAAAGCTGGTCACCAGGCTGCGAATGATCAGTCCCCAGCCATCGACCAGGACGAAGAGGAGGATCTTGAGCGGGAGCGAAATGACCATCGGCGGCATCATCATCATGCCCATGCTCATCAGCACCGTGGCCACGACAAGATCGATCAGGATGAACGGCACAAACAGGAGGAAGCCCATCTGAAACGCCGTCCGGAGCTCGCTGATGATGAAACCGGGAATGACCACGCGCAGCGGAAGATCTTCCGGAGCGGTCGGCCCCATGCGGGCCATCGCCACGAACAGTTCCACGTCCTTGGGCCTGGCCTGCTTCAGCATGAACGTCCGGATGTGCTTGGTCGCGTTCTCCATCGCCGCCTCGCTGCTGATCTCGCGCGCCGTGTAGGGGTCTACGGCCTCGGTCTTGATGCGGTCCCAAGTGGGCGCCATGATGAAATAGGTCATGAACAGCGCCAGGCCGATGATGATCTGGTTCGAGGGCGATCCGGGCAGCGACAGCGCGGTGCGCACGAACGCCAGCACGATCACGATCCGGGTGAAGCAGGTCATCAAGAGCAGGATCGAGGGCGCCAGCGACAGCAGCGTGATCACGAACAACAGCTTGATGCCGAGATCCAGGTCTTCGGGCTGGTTCGATCCCTCGACGCCCAGATTCACCTTGAACGGCATGATGGAGTTGGCCGCCTGGGCTGGAGCGTCGAACGTGAACAGACACAGCAACAAGGCGGGCAGCGCAATCAGAAGCCAGCGGCGCAGCCGGCCCCCTCCGACGGCCACGGGCCGCTGTTCCGAAGCCGATCCCATCAGAGCGCGCTCGGGAAGACGATGGGTTGACTGCCGGGACCATTCCCGCAGCCAGTTTGTCCGTCGCCGGTCGTGAAGAGTCTGACTGTTCATGAAGGGCGGGCGGTGACCGACTGGAGGGCCTGGAAAAAGGACATGGGAGCGGGCGCGGATTCGTTCTGCGTTGCGGCCGCATCCAGTTCGGGAAGATGGCTCAACAACGAAACCCCGCTGGGAGAAGCGGCCACCAGGAAGCGCTGCTGTTCATAGGCGACGACGTACACTCCCTGCCGGCCGCCGAGGGACTGGGCCTCCAGCAGACGGAGCTTCGGCATCCTGCCGCGGCGCATGGCGAGCCGCTGCCAGTTCTTCATCAGCCAGAGGCCGCCAAAGAGCAGCGCAAAGACCAGCAACAGCGCTCCAACTACGCGGATCATGGCCGCACCGGTGTCCGGAAGCGGCGCGGGTGTGGGAGTGGCATCGGCGGCGGCCAGCGGTCCGGCGAGGACCAGCAGGGCGGCGATCAGGCAGGCAGGCGCGATCTTCATGACGTTTTGCCGATGATCTCGGTGATCTTGATGCCGAACCGGTCCTCCACCACGACGACCTCGCCGCGGGCGATCAACCGGCTGTTGACGTAAAGCTCCACCGGCGCGTCCGCCTCCTTGTCGAGCTGGATCACGGACCCCTCGCCGAGTTCCAGCACTTCCTTCATCGGCAGCTGCGTGGTCCCCAGCTCGACGGACAGCGACACGGGAACATCCAGCACCATGTCAAGGTTGGTGGGGGCCACGGCGGTGGCCGCGGCCGGTGCGGCGGCGGTGGCCGCGACGGGTTTATTGGCAATCATTTCACTCATGGTGGATCAGGATTTGAGAACGGTGGTCAACTGCACCGCCAGGCGGTCTCCGGCCGTGCCGAGCCGGCCATTGAACCGGGTCACCCGCGCCAGGCGAACTTTCACATCGTTGGATTGGCTGGGCGAAAGGGGGAGCACATCGCCGGGCTTCAGCGAGGTCAGCTGTCGGGCGGTGAGGCGGAGGTTCTGCCATTCGGCGACCACCGGCACGCGCACGTGGGCGAGGTTGGGATTCCACTGCCGTTTGCCGGGCCGACCGGCGATCACCGGGACCTCCTCGGCCTCGGTGATGGCGTTCAGACCGTGGACCAGCGGTTCCAGCGTCCGGCAGGGCACCGCGAGCTGCACCTGCTCCACGCAATCGCCCAGCTTGGCTTCCATCACGATGACCAGCATCACGGTGTCGTGGGGCGAGCTTTGCAGGAAACGGCCATTGTTCTCGTGGCCGAGCACATGGTGGCGGACATCCTTGATCCGTGCCCACTGGCTGCACCATTCCGTCAGGATGATTCCGACCGCCTGGTTGAGCAGGGCCAGTTCGATCTCGCTCATCTCCCGGTCGAGATTGACCGAATGGGCGGGTCCGCCGAGGAGCCGGTCCACCATGGTCAGGCCCAGGCGCGGAGGGACGTCCAGCAGGCAGATGCCCCGGAGCGGCTCGGCCTTGAAGAGCGTGAGGTGCGTGGGATTCGCGAGTTCATCGACGAACTTCTGGTAGGAAAGCGAGTGCAGCTTGGTCAGGTGCATGCCGAACTCCAGCCGGAGATACAGCGACATGCGCGCGGAGAGCGACCGCAGGAAACCCTCGTGGAGGATGCGCAGGCGGCGGAGCTGGTTGGCCGACAGAAAGCTGGGCTGGCGGAAATCGTAGGGCTGGGCCTCGATCCGTCCCCTGCCCCCGGTACCGTTGCCCTTGCCCCTGCCGGAGAGGTTCTTGCCGATGGGCGCCGCATCCTCCTCGACCTGGGCGAGCAACCGCTCGACCTCAGACTGGCTGAGGACTTCATTCGACTGCTGGTTTTCGGGAATGTCCATTTGCATCCGTTCCGGGCGGCCGGGCCCGCTGCTGCGTCCGTTCTATCGGTTACTGGATCACGAATTCCGTGATGTAGAGATCGAGCACTGCGGGTTTGCCCAGTGCGGTGTTGAAGGTGGAGATCAGCTCCGCGCGGATCAGATTCCGCGCATCGGGCTTCTCCAGATCCTGGATGGTCTTCGTGTAAAGCACGCCCATTGCCACGTCGCGCAGCTGGGATTCGTTGGCCGTGCACATGGCGGTGAAGTCGCCACCCTTGCCGACCAGCGTGTAGCTGGACATCAGATAGCGGGTTCCCTGGGAACCGCTGATATTGACGATGATCTTCGGCAGCGCGTGCGTGACTTTGGACCCCTTTGGAAGGGTCACCGGACCGGAGCCGTCCGCCGGCGCCGGCTCCCCGGCCACTTCCCCATCGGAGACGGCCTCGCCGTCCCCCGCCTGGTTGAGAGTCGCGGCGCTGGCTTTGATTGCCTGCTGGATCTTCGGCAGCAGCACGAACTGCGTCATCACGAAGGCCATCGCGGGCATCAACACGACGGTCAGGATCAGCGGCAGCATCGCCTTGATTCCGCCACCGCCCTCGGCGGCACCTGCGGCACCCGCTGCCGGAGCCGCCGCTTCCTTTGGTTTTTCGTTGGCCATGCTTCAGTTCAGTTGAGTTGCGCCGTTGACCACGGATTACCGCTTCAAATTGACCAGTTCCTGGAGGATCTCGTCGCTGGTGGTGATGATCCGGGCGCTGGCCTGGAAGGCTCGCTGCGTGGTGATCATCGCGGAGAACTCGCTCGCCAGGTCGACGTTCGCCAGTTCGATGGCGCCCGACTGGATGCGGCCCAGTCCGGAGGATCCCGGCGGCTGGGGCGTGGGCGAACCTGCTCCACCGAGGGGTCCGGCGTTGCCGATGCCCGAGTAGAGATTGCCGCCTTCCTTCATGAGCGCCTGCGGATCCTGGAAACGCTGCATCAACACCTGGCCGCGGATGTATTCATTGCCGTCGGAAAGCCGAACCGTCACCACGCCTTCGAGGTCGATGGCAAACGACGAGATCGTCGCGCCCGGCGCCGGGGTGATGCCGGCAGGCGGCGTGCCCATGTTGATCTCGAGGTCGCCGATGGTGGAAAGGCCGCTCTTGCTGGTGGCCGTGTCGGTGAATCCCTGCACGCGGAATCCGCGGTTGGTGATCAGGTAGCCGTTCTGGTCGATGCGGAAATCGCCGGAGCGGGTGACGTACTCGGCTGAGGTCAGCGGATCGCGCACCACAAAAAAGCCCTCGCCGGAGACGGCCAGGTCGGTCTGCACGCCGGTCCGCGAAATGGCGCCCTGCGTGAACTGGTTGCGGATTGCGCCGGTCGAAACGCCGGAACCGATCTGAATGCCCGCCACCGTGCTGGTGTTGGCGCTGCCGGGGCTGGCCGCCTGGATGGTCTGGCTGAACGAGTCCTCGAAATCGACCCGCGCCGACTTGAAGCCGGAGGTGTTGACGTTCGAGATGTTGTTGCCGATGACGTCCAGCCGCTGCTGGAACTGCTGCATCCCGCTGATGCCTGAGGTGAGTGAGCGTATCATGATCTGTCTGGGTTTGGGTTTGGCGATTTCTGGATCGGTTCGAATCGGTGGGGTCAGCTGGCAGGAGCGAACCCGAGCAGCGCGGCGGCCGTGCTTAGCGGCGCAGTGCCGAGGCTGGCTTCGGGAAAGAACTGCGGCGCCGGCGCCAGCTGCGGCTCTGCTGCCGCACTGGCCGTTGTATCGGTGCCGGCCGTGCCCGCGGCCGGGCTGGCGGGAGGGGTCAACGGGGTCCCGACCGCCTCGATCTTGTCGAGCGTGAAGCGCTTGCCATTGACCACCAGCTGCGGGGCGCCCTCGATCATCACCACCTGCTGCACGGTGCCGATCAGCGGCTCGCCCGAGCCGTCATTGACCTGCACCACGTGGCCGAGCATCGAGTTGGCGTGGATCGTGGCCATGCTCGCCTGCATCGCCTTGTTCTGCTCGAGCGAGCTGAACTGGGCCATCTGCATGAACGAGCTCATGTCCTCCATCGGCTTGAGCGGATCCTGCGTCGTCATCTGCGTGACGAGCAGCTTGAGAAAGTCGTCCTGGTTCAGCGTGGTCACCGGGACGCGGCTGCGGGCATTGGTCCCGGCCGAGTCAATGGGGGCCCATTCGAGGGGCGCGTTGGGGTCGATTGCGAAGTTGGACATGGCAGTCAAGGGGTGTTTCAGGCCCAGGCTTCCAGGATGGAGCGGCTGCGGGCCCGGCGATTTCGGTTGGCGGTGCCCAGCGGCTCGGTGGCCGCGCCGGCACCGGCGAGATCCTCCAACGGCGAGGGCACCGCTCCGCGACCGTCATCACGCCCTTCCTGGCGTTGCTTGGACGGCTGGCCATGCCCCCATTGGGACTGACCGGTGCCGCCCTCGTTGGTCTGCGGTTGTTGCTGGGCGTCCTGCAACGGGCTGAGCCTCACGCCCTGCTGGGCCATCGTCTGCTGCAGCTGCTGCCACTGGCCGCTGATTGCGGAAAAGTCGCCCCGCTCAAAGCGGGCCTGCACGTCCACCTGCCCGTTGCGCATGGCGAGATGGAGAAATATTTCCGTGTTGGCGTCGGGCTTGAGCACCACCGCCATCGATTCGGCATTGAACCGTTTGAACTGCGCCACCTCGCGGGTCAGGTTCAGCAGGAGCTGCTCGGAAACCCGTCCGGCGCCTCCTGCAGGAGTGGGAGCCTCGACGTGCTCGTGGATGGCGGGCTGGCTGCCCGAAACACCGAACGTCAGGCTGACCGTCTCGCCCCCTGGGCGGGCGAAGCGCGAACGCTGCTGCGCCGCCTCATGAAGCGTCTCCTCGCCTGCACGGAACTCGGCCGGCGGCGCTGTTCTGCCGCCGCCCGGCAACTTCTGCACCGTGCCACCGGCAATTTGGTTCTCTGGAGATGCTTTCGGCATGCTGTTGTCGTCTTTAGCACTGCCGGTGCCATTGAATGGCAAAGGGGTGCTTCGACGGAGCATCGCCGCCTCGGCTCCGGCCGCCGCAGTCTGCTCAAATCGCGCGGGAATCTCGGTGCCGGACATGGCCCGCTGCACCTCGATCCGCCGATCGAAGCCCGCAGGAAGCGGATTCGCTGCCGCCAACCGCGACTCGCCCGTTCCCCTGCCCGGCTTCCCGATCTCCCCCGCGACCGCTTCGTCGCCCCCGTCTTCTGGCTTCGTGGTCCTGCGTGGAGCATCACCAACGCTTCTCTGCCCGTGGTTCTCACCCTCCCCGCCGGGAAGTCGATTCGGTCGAGTTCCATTTTCCAAGCCAGACTCATCTGCGGTCGGCTTCGCTGCTGTCGGCATCCGGGCAGGACGACCCTCGCCTTCTCCTTCCTTCGGCAATTCCGTTCCAACAGGGCTGCCCGGCGGTTGCCCATCGGTCGCCGGCCCCCCGGAAATGGTCTGTGAGCCTTGCTGGTTCAGACGGGCGATGGAGGTGCCAGCCAATGGAGGCCCCATGGTGGTTGCGCCGTCGATGAATCTCGCCACCACCTCGTGGCGGGCGGCGCTTCCGGCCTCGGGCGCCTGACCATCCGACGACCCGCTGTTTGCGTGTGGCTGGGGCAAAGGCGGTATCAGGACCGGCGGCGGCGGCGCCAGGGCGAGATCGCCCGGCAATCCGCCTTCACCGGCGGGCAGGGTTCGCGAAGGGGTTTCCTGGCCCGGCATTCGAATTGGCGAGGGACCGGCCGGTTCATCGGTCGATTGCCGATGAGCGCCGGTGCGGTCGCCGAACGATCCCCGCATGTGCCGTTCGAAATCCGCTTCCGATCCTTGGGCGGATGGGCGGCTGTTGAGAGGAGAATGGTCAGTGACGCCGGGAAGCACGGAGCCTCCGGCGGAGACGGCTGACGATGATGACATGGGACGGAGTCAAAGACGGGTTGACGGTGGCTGCTGCAGGAGCAGCTCGGCGACGCGAGCGGCCCGCTGCGGCCCTGCCTGGCTGGGCTTGGCCAGCTCCGCCAGGATGGGCGCGGTTTCCTCGTCCGTGAATTCCGCCAATACGGCGGCCATTTGTTCGTCCTGAAGCTGCTTGAGTATCAGCACCGCCTGCTGGGCGGGCATGGCGGCATAGCCGCGGGCCAGTTTTCGGAAATCCCCCGCTGCCGCCGGGCTTGCCGAACCGTTCAGGGCGGCGAGATCCTGCAGCGGATTCGCGACCGCAGAATTCCGGGACTGCCGCGAGGACTGGTTCCTGCCGGCGGCGGGCGCCTGCACCGAAAGCCGCAGCTTATCCGAAAGCGCGGCGGCACGACGGGCGTTCTCAGGTCCCGGCTTGGCCAGCACGGCCAGAATCCTGGCCATCTCTTCCTCGCTCATGAACATGAGCAGACGCACAATGCGGTCGTCATCCATCTCCTGCAGGATTCGGCCGGCGTCCTCCGGAGTCATCGCGGCGTAGGTCTTGGCGAGCTTGCGCTGGTTGCCGGCCTCCTGCTCCTTGACGTAGGTGACCACCTGGTTGAACTCCACCTGCAGCTGGTGCACCTGCTGGGTGACCGCCGTCAATTCCCGGCGTTCCGCCTCGATCCGGGCAGCATAATCGGCCAGTTCCCGTTCGCGTTCGGCCAGTCTTGCCTTCTCCGCGTGCAGGTCACGGATCATGAGGTCCACCTCCGGAACGTTGAAATCCCACGGGGTGCTCTTCAGCGGATTCTCCTCTTCCGCAGCGTTGGCGCGGGCACCGACCGGCACCTTGATCTTATCCGGACCGACGAGCATGAACGTCGTGCCGACATAGAGGAGGACTCCGATCACGGGAATCAACCAGGCAGATTTCAGCAGCTTGTTCATCGCTCAACGCAGGTGTTCGGTGGCATCGACGCGCGCCCGCCACGGGTACCCGTCGGTATTCATCGGCCGCAAGGCTGCGATCTTTAAGCTCAATTCCATGTGGCAAGGGTCGGTGGCGACATCACCGGCTGCATCAACCCGCGGCGCCCGGCCATTTCGTCCAGCTGTTTCTGTTCCTCGTCACGGAGCTGCCGGTCGTACTCTTCGCGACGGCGTTCGTAAAACTTGTCCACCAGTTCGAGCTGTCGCCGGGCATCCTGCAGGTCCTCCCACGCGGAGTTGGCCAGCGACTGCGCCTCATTCAGGGCCGTGACACAGCGGGCGACCTGCTCCTCCATCGCCTGACAATGGCCACGCAGCTGGTTGATGCGAAACACCGGAGCGCCGTTGAACTGCACTTCCGCAAGCTGGCTTCTTGCCGCGGCCAGCACCTGGTCGGCGCTCAAACGCCGATCCAACGCCGCCTGGCGCGCCTGAACCGAGCGGGCGAAGGCCTCGAGGGCCAGCTGTTCCTGCCGGCGCCGCAGCGTGCGCACCGCATTCAATGAAAAGTGGAAGGGCCTCATCGCCTGACCTCCGGTCGGGCCTCGGCCACCTTCTTGGGCGCGGTGGTCGCGGCCTTGTCGAGCAGCGCATCGGTCAGCTGGCTCCAGCTCTGGTCGAGCTGAAATCCCTCGTGCACCGCCTGCCGCAAAAACCGGTTCAACGGTTCGCGCAGCCGGATGGCCTCGTCGATCGCGGCGTTGCTGCCGGCCGGATACGCACCGATGCTGATGAGGTCCTGGTTGCGGCGGTAAAGCGCCATCAACTCGCGGGCGCGGGCGACGTTCGCCTGCTGGTTGTCGTCCAGCAGATCGCGGTTCAGACGGCTGACACTGCCCAGCACGTCGATCGCCGGATAGTGGTTCTGCGTGGCCAGATCACGGTTCAGGACGATGTGACCGTCGAGGATCGACCGGACCGCGTCCGCAATCGGATCGTTCATGTCGTCAGCCTCGACCAGCACGGTGAACAGGCCGGTAATGGCGCCCTGCTCGCCGGTGCCCGCGCGTTCGAGCAGCTGCGGGAGCATGGAAAAGACCGACGGGGTATAGCCGCGGGTGGCGGGCGGTTCGCCCACCGCCAGGCCAATCTCGCGCTGGGCCATCGCAAACCGGGTCACCGAGTCCATCATCAGCAGCACATTCTGCCCCTCGTCACGAAAATGCTCGGCGATGGACATGGCCAGGAACGCCCCTTTCAGGCGGGACAGGGCCGGTTCATTCGAAGTCGCCACAACCACGACCGACTTCTGGCGGCCCCGTTCATCCAGATCCTTCTCCAGGAATTCGCGAACTTCGCGGCCGCGTTCGCCGATCAGGGCGATGACGTTGACGTCCGCCTCGGACTGGCTGGCCATCATGCCGAGCAGCGTCGATTTGCCGACGCCGCTGCCGGCGAAGATGCCCAGTCGCTGTCCGCGGCCGCAGGGCACAAAGGTGTCGATGGCCTTGACGCCGGTCCGAAAACTCTGCCGGATGCGCTGGCGCCGCAGCGGATGGGGAGGCAGCAGGTTCAGCCCCACCTGGCGAGTGCTCTGGATCGGACCGAGCCCGTCCAGCGGCTGACCCAGCCCGTCGATGATGCGGCCCTTGAGAGCGTCGCCCACGGGAACCCGGAGGCTAGATCCGGTGGCGATGACTTCGCTGCCCGGATGAATTCCGTGAACTTCGCCGAGCGGCATCAGCAGCAGATGATGGTTTCGGAAACCAACCACCTCCGCGAGCGTCGTGCCGTCGTGACGGGCCGACTCGATGCGGCAGACTTCCCCCATGGCGGCGAGCGGGCCTTCGGATTCGATGACGAGGCCGATCAGCTGGACGACCCGCCCCTTGTTCTGCAGGACGCGCGCTTCCTTCACCCGGCCCAGCAAATGTTTCATCCGGTGGCCGGAGCCGGCGTGTGACGGATCAAGAATCATTCGAGCACCGCCTTTCGCACCTGGGCGAGCTTGGTTTCGCGCCTCCCATCGATGTCACCGAAATGGGTGCGGACGACGCAGCCGCCGCGGGAAACGTCGGCGGATGCAACGAGCCGCAGTCGTTGTGACGGAGTGTCGGCGGCAAACTCGGAGCCCTCCCGGCGCAGCAGCGCCACGTCATCGGCGTGCAGCAGCACCTGCACGTCCGTGGTTTCCTCGATCTGCCCCAGCACTTCGCGGATGGACGCCTCCACGGCCTCCGCATTCACCGGCAGTCCGGACACCAGACGTTCCGCGGTGGTCAACGCCAGCTCGATCAGCGTCTGTTCGGTTTCCCGAACGACGTTAGGGATGCTGGCCTGCAGCGCCTTCAACACGCCGTTCTGCAGCTGCATCATCTCGTTGCGCTGGGAAACGATCTGGCCTGTGAGCGCCTCCTCCGCCTGCCGACGGCCGCGCTCGAACGCCTGTTCCTCGCGGTCCTTGATCACGGCCGCGATCTCGGGGCTGATGTACGGAATCGACCGCAGCGCAGCGCCCTTGGGCGCATGCGTCAGCTTCACGCTGAATGTTTCCGCGTTGCTTCTCATGCCGCCTCGGCGCCGCCGGTTTCGATTTCGCCTTCGCTCTCCAGCCGGCGCACCACCTCGATGATCCGCTGTTGGGCCGCCTCGATTTCCTTCAGCTTCAGCGGGCCCATGAACGCGATCTCCTCGCGCACCGTTTCGGCGGCGCGCTTGGAAATGCTTCCCAGCAGCGCCGTCTGCACGATCTCGTTCGCCGTCTTCAGCGATACGGCCAGG
>DNDP01000431.1 GCA_003484235.1 Verrucomicrobiales bacterium | reverse complement strand
TCGGTCTGGCAGATGTGGTAAATAGAAACCCACCGGGATCCGCTCGTAACGCGGCTCGCCGTCGAGCGTCGGTTTGACTGGCTTAAGCTGGTAGTCGTGTTCGATGAAGAGCCCGTTGTCGTGATCGCGCGCGGCGTGCGACGACTGGCTCATGTTGAAGTCAAGCCACGACTCCCGGTGAAAGTAGGGCGACGACATCGACGGCCCGCGCGGATGAAACGTGATCAGGTGCCGGCCACCATCGCCCTTGCGCAGACCCTTCGCCATCCCCCGCATGATGTCGCGCTCCTCGTCCGAGTAGATGTTGCGATCGCCGCCGAGGATCCAGATCACCGGTTGATCGGCGTAACGCCCGCCGAGCCATTCACCGAACACGCGGGCGTTCTTCCGGTCGAACACCACCGGCCCCTTGCCGCCGCGCGTGCCCTGCCACTTGTCGCCCCAGGTGGGCAGCAGGCCGATGAACATCCCGTGCTCCGCGGCCTTGTTCACGATGTAGTCCACGTGATCCCAATAATCGTTCGCCGGCCCGTCCTTCACATCGGGCTTCGTTGGATCGAGATCAAGCAACGGCAGATGACCGTAGGCGTTCGGTACGCGCAACCCGTCCTGTTCGGCAAGCGCCACGGCCTGGATCACCGTGAAACCCTTCGCCGCGCGATCGGCCAGGTAACGGTCCGCCTCTTCGCGCGTCAACCGGTGAAACAATTCCCACGCGGTGTCGCCCAGGTAGAAGAACGGCTTGCCGTCGGTGTACTGCAGCCAGCGACCATTCTTCGCGACCTCAAGCTGCGGTGCGGCAAAGAGGCTCTGGCCACAGAGAACGCAGAGGAGCGCAGAGACTGCCGAAAGAAATCTCGGGCTGTGGAGGTTGATCGAGTGCGTCATGATAACAATTGGTGGGAGTCAGTCGGTCTATGTGCTCTTTGCGTTCTCTGCGGCCAACTATCGGGTAATCCCCAACGCAATCTCCCCGTCGAAGCCCGGGCATTGAATCGTCGTTAGCTCTTGGTCGCTGCCATTCACCTGACCGACGCGCACTGCAGCGGCGGTGCGGGTGTCGAGCCAGCGCAGATTCCACGTGCCGTCCGGCAGATTCAGCTCGATCTGATCGGGCGCGCGGCCCTCGAAGTAGATCGCGTACTGCCGCCCCGGCTGACCCAGCACACGCGCCATCACACCCGATGCACGCCGCACCAACTCATGATCCGGTCGGAGATGCTGCAGTTCGAAGCCGTGGGGGAACTTCGTCGGCGCCCCGAGTGGCCGGCGCAACTCCGCACAGCCGCCTCCGGCCGGATCTCCGGGCTGCCCGCTGCGGGCCCACGGTGCGAGGAAACGCCACTCTGCCGGCGCCAGCGTGTTGTGGGCGATGCCGAAGCGCGTGACGAGGGGCGGGCGTTTCATGGTGGAACACTTCGGGTGTTCGGCCGGCAAGCATAGACCTTCCACCCCCGCTGGCTAGGAGGAAGCCGACCGCCGCTTGGATGTTCTGATCATGGGGATAGAACGAAACGGCAAGTACTCGATGGCCAAGTTTGATTGCCTGCCTGTTCGGCCGGCATCCTGGAGGACGGTTATTGCGTTTCATCTTGCATGAGCCCGCGCGACTGGTGCGGTCCAATTTTCGATGACCCTGCTGTTCTTTCTGTTCCTCGCGCTGCTCGGTTTTGTCATGAAACTGACGGCGATGCTGACGGCGTGTCGCGGAGCCTGCACCGGTTGGCAGTTCGTGACCTCGCCGGTGCTCGCCCCCAATTCACTCGCCCGCTATCGGCCGGTCGGGGACCTGCGGGAGGTTCTGCTGCGCGGCTTGGTGCTCGGGAGTTTGTTCGCGGTGGCGCACTTCGGTTGTCGCCGGGTGGTTGCCGAGTTTGAATTGCAGGCTCCCGTGCTGAGTTATCTGGCGCTTCCGTTTCCGCTGTTGCTCGGCGAGATGTTGTATGGGTTGGTCGCATTGCTTTGGTTGCCGGCCGGCTTTGTTCTGCCAAGGGTGTTCCGCAATCCAATGGCCGCACGCAGTCTCGCCGATTTCTGGGGCCGCCGCTGGAATCTCTGGTTCAACGACTGGTTTCGCTACGTGATCTTCGACCGGATGCGCTCCCGGCCGGTGTTCGCCATCTGGCTGGTGTTCGCCCTGTCAGGTCTCATGCACGAGCTGGTGCTCGGCGTGCCGTTCCTGCTGCTCACCGGCAAAAACATCCTCGGCATTATGACACTGTACTTCCTGCTCCAAGGCGCGGGCGTCGTCTTCGAGCATCGGATGCTGCGTGGCCGGCCCGCGGCGAAACGGATCTTTGTCTGGCTGGTGGTTGTCGGTCCCGTGCCGCTGATGCTCAACGAAGCGCTGCTGCGGGTGTTCCTGCTCTGGCCGGAGTAGACCGACCGAATCATTGCCTCCTGGCCGGACTCGCGGATTCAACCGCCCGACCCGTGCCGGCTTCGTTCCGGGTGGGGAGCCGCCTTTCCGATTCTTACGCCTGGCGGATCGTGGCCGAACCCCCAGGCGTAAGAATCGGAAAGG
>DNDP01000313.1:2167-3553 GCA_003484235.1 Verrucomicrobiales bacterium | reverse complement strand
GGCCTTGGGAAGTGTCGGCTTTGCTCCGGTGACGGGCCTGGCCTTCGATCAGGCGGGAAACCTGTTTGCCGTTGCTCCCACTGATGATGAGTCGAGCCGCCTGTTGTCGGTCAATCCGGTCAACGGCGCTGCCTCGCAGGCCGCAATCGTCCAACGCAGCCTGTCCGGTCTCGCGGTGATGCCCTGTCCGGCGCCGTGCTTCAGCTTTGCCGGCGCCTCGGCGGGCTGGTTTCTGCCGACGAAGCTGAGGAGCGCCGACCTCGACGACGACGGCAGGGACGACCTCGTCCTGCTCGCCGCGCTCGACTCGTCCCTCACCCGCAGCTCGGTGACCTTCTTCCGCAGCAATTCCAACGGCCTGTTCTCGAGGGCCGTCAATCATCCGCTGACTTCGCCGCCCAACACCATCACGGGCGATGAGCTGGTCTTGGCCGATCTGAATGGCGACACGGCCCCGGATGTGATTGCGAAGAACGTGTTCGATTCGCCCGCCACCGCTGCCGTCTTTCTGAACCCGGGCAACGCGACGTTCCCGGCTCCGGGTTACTTCCCAACGGTGATCGAACCCAAATCGATCGCCGTCGCGGATCTGGACGGCGACACCATCCCGGATCTCGCGGTGGTGGGCGATGGTGGGCTCCTGGTTTATCCGGGCGACGGACCGGGGAGCTTTGGAGTTCCGTCGGAGCCGATCGCCCTGGATCCCGACTGGTTCCTCCTCGACGTGCGGTTGGGTGATGTCGATGGCGACGGTGATCCCGATCTGGTGCTGCTGGACAGCGCGGCGCTCATCGTCAGCCTGAACGATGGCGCCGGTGGGTTTGCGCCGCCCGTCGTGAAGCCCGCTGCCTACGAGGACAACGGCGTGGAGCTGGCCGACGTTGACGGCGATGGCCGCGCCGATGTAAAACGTGTGTTGATTGACGGGCTTGGCGGCTTTTACGTCTACCTGAGTCTGGGAAATGGCCGGCTGGGCGACCCGGTCTTCACGTCGTTCGCGAGCGGGCAGTCGGACACCCTGGTGCAGGATTTCGTGCTGGGCGACCTGAACGAGGACGGGCTGCCCGATCTCGTGTTTGCGGAATACCTCGGCAACGCCGTTCACGTCTGGCTGAGCCGGGGCGACGGCAGCTTCAAGCCGCGCAGGAAGGGACCGCTGTTCACACCCGCCAACCAACCGCCGCTCACCGTCGCGCTGGGCGACTTCAACGGCGACGGCAAGCCGGATATCGCTGCCGGGGTGCTTCTTCTCAATCAGATCTGGTGCTGGCTGGGCGATTGACATTCACCCGGTCTGAATCTGGTGGATCTGAAGCCACACGGTTTCAGTTGGCCGCGCTCGTCACGGCCGGTGGGAGAGTAGGGACGCTGGGAGGCGATGAACGC
>DNDP01000313.1:1684-1964 GCA_003484235.1 Verrucomicrobiales bacterium | reverse complement strand
GAGCCGGGCGACTTCTACAACAGCCCCGCCTCACGCTCTCTAAAGCGGGATTGTCCGCCCGCCGGGACGGGCGTAGTTTGGGGCGATGAAACTGCGATTGGTGGTCGAGCACGATGCGATGACGAACCGCTGGTCGGCGGTGTTTCTGGAACTGCCCGGTTGCGCTTCGGCGGGCGATACCGAGGAAGAGGCGGTGGGCAACGCAAGGGAGGCGTTGGAGCTCTGGTTCGAGCCGTCGCCGGAACCGTTGCCTTGGTTCCAGATTCGGGGTCGGTAGGGT
>DNDP01000313.1:1079-1445 GCA_003484235.1 Verrucomicrobiales bacterium | reverse complement strand
CCAGATTCGGGGTCGGTAGGGTTTGAAGTCCTCGCTGGGGCCCACCGCTGCCGATGCTGCTGAACGGGGAGTTGTCGGTGGGGGCCGTGACGGGCAGAATGCCCAAAACCACCACGACCTGACGCCATGCCCGGCCCACGAAAAAAATCCGGCTCCGAGCCGTCCTTCGATCTCGCCACGCTGCGCGCCATGATGGAGCGCACTCTGGGCGGCACCAAACCGAACCGGCCCGCCGATCAGGCGCGGGCGCAGGACTTGGTCTATGACGCGATGGAGGCGTCCACTTGGGAGCGCCGGTTGCGGCTGGCGCATGTGCTCCAGGCTGACGGCAAAGTTGTAGGCGTAATCGGGATTGTCCGGATCCAT
>DNDP01000313.1:0-870 GCA_003484235.1 Verrucomicrobiales bacterium | reverse complement strand
GAACGCATCGAGGTGCTGCGCGACATCGTGGCGGCCGGCGCGAGGCGGCTGGGGAGAAAGGCGTTCAAGGAGCTGGTGCCGCAGTTCTGGGGTTTCATCGAGACGCGTCCCTACATGCGCGCGCGCGAGGCGCTGGCCGGGGCGCTGCTCGAGGCCGGCCGGCTGGACGAGGCGGCGGCGGAATACGCGGAGATGCTCACGCTGAATGAAAACGACAACCAGGGCGTGCGCTACGAACTGCTCCCCGTGCTGCTGGCCCAAAGCCGGCTCGACGAAGCCCGCGCCCTGATGGAGCGCTACCAGGACGACTGCGGTTGGAGCGTGGTCTTCGCGTGGGGCCGGGTGCTGGAGCGGTTCCTCTCCGGGGACGAGGCGGCCGCCACCAGGGCGCTGGCGGTGGCGCGAAAGCAGAACCGGCACATGGAGGCGTATCTGAAAGGCAGCCGCAAGCTGCCGGCAAACCTGCCCGGCAGCTACACCCCCGGCAGCAGGGAGGAGGCGTTGTGTTATGCCGACGTCCTGATGACGGCGTGGAAGGCGCAGCCGGAGGCGCTGGCGTGGCTGTCCCGGCAGGCCCCCAGGTCCGTGAAGTCGGGGGACCGGAAGAAGCGGGCGGACGGCCTGGACAACCCCGGCCAACACTAAACACGACGGAACCCGAACCGCTCCGCCCGAAGCACGGCAGCTGCGGCCGGCCCCCCGGGGCGCTCTGCCCCGAATCCTGTCGCCTCACGCTCCCTGAAATCGCGGCGACAGCGGCTCTGTCCGGTGACCCCGGGCAAGGCTTCCGTCTTGTCTTTCACCCGGCCGCCAATTATTCAATCGGCCGGAAAATCCACGAGGAGGGCATGAGGACGCCCGATCCGTTGG
>DNDP01000020.1:4370-4669 GCA_003484235.1 Verrucomicrobiales bacterium | reverse complement strand
TCCTCGCCGAGCCGTTCGAGATCGAGCCACTGCAGCGCGAAACGTTCGCCGAGCGCGGCCGCCTTGGGATCCTTGAGCATCCGTTGAATCTGCGCGCGATAGACATTCGTGTCGGACAAGCGACCCGCCTCCGCGAGCGACAGCAGCTCCTCATCGGGCAGCGACGACCACAGGAAATACGAGAGCTTGCTCGCCAGCGGTACATCGGCGAGCCGATGCACGCCGCCCTCGCCGGGTTCGGGCTCCGCGAGAAACAGGAAGTGTGGTGAGATCAGCACTGCCTTGAGCGCGAGCCGCAG
>DNDP01000020.1:0-4220 GCA_003484235.1 Verrucomicrobiales bacterium | reverse complement strand
CGAGAAATAGGAAGTGCGGCGAGATCAGCACCGCCTTGAGCGCGAGCCGCAGCGATTCCTCGAAGCTGTCGCCGCGATCGCGGGCGCGCTGGAACATCGTCAACAACCGGTCCACCTCCTCATCGGTGACCGGCCGACGCCACGCCTTGCGGGCGAGCGGCGCGATCACCTCGCGGGCCGCCGTGTCGGAGCGCGTGAAGATGCCGGGCGTCTCGACCAGCAACCGCTCGCGGGCGGCCTTCATCTCCGGCGACATCGCCCGGCGGTTCTCCGGCAGCACCGTCATCACCACGCGATCCGCCGCGTCGAGATAGCGTTCAATGTGAATCGACGAGAGAAAGAGCGCGTCGCCCGCCGTGTCGAAGCCTTCACCGCCGCCGCCGTCCTTGGGCAGCAGATCCGAGAAGGGCAGCTCGAACTCGGCGCCGAACAGATCGCGGACGCTGTTCACGTACTCGTCGCGGTTCAACCGCCGGCTCATCACGTAGCCGCGGTAGTAGCTGGCCGTGCGATCGGACGCGAGCTTGGTGCAATCGACGCCTTCGGGCTTGGGCAACTTGCGCAGCCAGTCCATCATCGACTGCAGGTCGCCGTAATCGAGCTTGCCCTTCTTCTTGGGCGGCATCTCGGCGGCCTGGACCCGTTCGAGCACGTGCTGCCAGGTCTCGGGCTCGGAGGTGACCGCGTCGAAGCTGGCGAAGCGCGCCAGATTGAGATCCCCCTTCTGCACGTCGGCGTCGTGGCACTCGAAGCACTTCCGCTCCATGATCGGGCGGATCTTCTTGTTGAAATCCTCCGCGAGATCGGCCCGGGCGACGCTGGTCGCGAGCAGCCCGGCACCGGCAATCATGCCGGCGGCAAGGACGCGATTGCGGAAGGGGCGGTGCATGATGCGATTATATGGGTTCAAAACGGCCTGCTGTCCAACGCCAAACCAAGGGCCGGCCGGCGGTCCGAAGACTGACGGCGAAGCGTCGGGCGTTCTTCAATCCGGCTGTGGCCGATGGGAGCGGTGTGGCGGCGTGGAGCGCGCCACAGGTCCCGGGGACCGCGGGCGCCCTCGCGGGACACACGTGGCGGGATCGAGAATACGATTGTCGTTCGATCGGGCCACCCGCCCAATCCCACCGGCGAGGGCGCCGATGGGTGCGCCCGAGGCGGGCGCGCTCCCCGGGACGCTTGGGTGCTAGCCTTTCCGTACGCCCCGGCAACTCAGTGACCGCCACTCTTGATCACACCCGAGCGCAACGGTCCTATTGACAGGAGGAAGTCGTGGGCGTAGCCCTTTCAACATGAACCCGGAAAGAGGAACCCAACCCGGAGTTGAACTCAGGAAGTCTTTCCGGGATAAGCGCGGTTGAACCGCGCTTATTAAACTGTTGGACAAGCATGGACACAAACACTTACCTAGCTGCAGTGCGAAAGGTGAGCAGGCTACATCTCCTCGGGTTCGTCGGCATTTCGATTCCATTGTTGGCCATAGTTCTTCTTATCATCGTTCTTGTCAGCGGTGGCATTTACAAAACTGGAGGATTCATTGCTCTCGGCGTTGCTATTCCATCGGCATGTACCGTGTTCATCGTCGGAGCGATAGTTGTGAAGCGGATAGACCAGAAATTCGGTATCCGGTGTCCACACTGCAATCGTTCGCTTACTCATGACTGCGACCGTCGAGCGATTGCTGAATCGGGATGCTGCTGGCATTGCGGCGATCAAGTCCTCAGCGTGTCCAACAATTCGATCGATGAGAATGTCGAGCCAGCCTTGCCGGTTCGGAAGTGAACATGAAAACTGAAACCTTAACCTTGTCGTTGGAAGCGGGCCGTCGCTCGCCATCCATCATCTAGGCGTTGGGCTCAAAGATGAAAACCATGACAACGCTTCAGATGTCGATCGTGCTTTTTGCAACAGCCTGCACGACAAACAAGATCAACAAGTCGCCGTCTGCTGGCTTTTCGGATCCACCTTGGGTCTGGCATACATGCGAGAAATGCTTAAGTTTGGATGGAGGATGCTACCCAAAGAATTCTGTTACGAGCTTCAGAACAAAAGAAGGTGAGACATGCATTCACGACTGGTCCCGGATTTCAGCAAACTCCTTTTCTGAATTATTGGAGAGACGGAATGCTCATACCCGATAAGTCCAAGGCCCATCCGGCTCGACAGGTTCTTGCATGAATGCCACGTTGCCCCCGTGAACGACGCGCGGCTCGAACGGCTCCAGACGATCCTCCGGGACTACCAGTCCTGCGTGGTCGCCTATTCCGGCGGCGTCGATTCGGTGCTGCTCGCCAGGGTCGCCCACGATGTCCTCGGCGACCGCGCGCTCGCGGCGATTGCCGATTCCGCCAGCCTGCCACGCAAGGAACTGGAGGAGGCGCTGGCGCTCGGTCGCCAGTTCGGTTTTCCCGTCCGCGTGGTGAAAACCCAAGAGTTCAACAACACCGATTACCTCGCGAACCCGACGAACCGCTGCTACTTCTGCAAGCACGAGCTCTTCACCGAGCTGGAGCCGCTGGCGGCGGGCGAAGGATTCAAGGTCATTGCCTACGGTGAGAACGCCAGCGACGTCGGTGATCACCGGCCCGGCGCGCAGGCGGCGAAGGAGTTTCAGGTGCGCGCGCCGCTCAAGGAAGCCGGCCTGAGCAAGACGGACATCCGCGAACTCTCCGCATTGCTCGGCCTGCCGACCGCCGACAAACCGCAGATGGCCTGTCTCAGCTCGCGGATTCCCTACGGCGAGAAGGTGTCGCCCGAGAAACTCTCGATGATCGAGCGCGCCGAGTTGGTGCTGCGCGAGCTGGGCTTTCACGACGTGCGCGTGCGGCATCACGAACTCGGCGCGGCGAACGCCGGTCTGCCCCCGCAGCAGGATCGTCCGCTCAAGCTGCATCTCGCGCGGATCGAACTCGGCGCCGCCGAGCTGCCGAAGCTGATCGCGGAGGAGCGCTTCCAGAAGGTCGCCGCCGAGTTGCGCAAGGTCGGCTACCATCACATCACACTCGACCTTGAAGGCTACCGTCGCGGCAGCTTGAACGAGGCGGTCAAGGATTTGAGCCTGGCGAAGTAGGGGGCGTGGGCGCCGGATCGAGCTGGGCGAATCCGGCGGAAGGGTTACATCAGGCGGTGCCCACGGGTGCGGCAGGGTGTGCGTGCCGGGTGGCGCCGCCGATTCCCTCCGGGCCGGGAGCGCGGGCAGCGTATTCGGCGCCCCGTCCTTCCGTGCGGTCACCCCGACCCGGCCCCAGCCTCGCATAGGCGCCGTCGCACCAGGTGCTTCTCGATCCCTCGACGAACCAGTGAAGCCGATGGGGCGACGAGAACCAGCCGGACGCCGGCGCGTTCCGGACCAGTCTCGAGATGATCTGCAAAAACACCTGGTAGTCGTCCCGGCGAACCGTCTGGCCGCGTCCCATGATGCTGCCGCTCTCTGGCGAGTAGGCCTGACCGTAGCAGATGGGGGCACTGCGATCCTGGATGCAGCCGGTTTCCATGTCGTTTGGATGCATCAGCCCAAGCATGTGCCCGAACTCATGCATGGCCGTCACCTGCCGGTTGCCGTCTTCGCCGGAGGGGTCGCCCAGTTCCAGCGAATCCTCATAGAGTTCCGCCTCGCTGGTGCCCCGGGGAAGTTCCTCGTCCTCCGCATCGGAGGCGGTCGCGGCGCTGCGTCCGAGGGCGTCGGCATGTTGACGGGCGCGGCCTTCGTCAGGAGCGCGTCGATAGACCTTGATCGCGTAGATGCGCTGGCGAGGGGGAACCGTCACGGAAGGGGATTCCACATCGACGGCATGCACGCGGACCCGGGCGGTGGGCAGGGTGGTGCCGGCCCGTTCCAGGTCAATGGGATTGCAGCTGATGTCGCTCAGCAACGTCCAGCGCTCGCTCCAGGTTCGATAGACCAGCTCCGAGAACCGTCGAACCCAACGGGAGGCCTGTTCGGTGGTCCACTGTGCGGCTCCCGGTGAGTGGAAGAAGCGGAACCGCGCGACGACATAGACATCCAGCTGATGGCGTGCCCGACCGCCGGAGAGCTGCACCAGCAGGTTGTCGTTGAATCCCAGATTGGCGTACCAGCGGCTCATGCTCGGATGCCGGCATCGTTGTTCCGAAGCCCTGCACGGTGATAGCGCCGTGGCCGTTCCTGCACAAGTCCGGATGCGCCGCCGGGTGCGATTGGAAGTGGCGGTCAGGGAATGTCCCGGGGAGCGCGGGCGCCC
>DNDP01000176.1:7614-8057 GCA_003484235.1 Verrucomicrobiales bacterium | reverse complement strand
TCGGCCCGGACAAGAATGTCACCACGATGTCGTCATGCACCACCGGCGTGGTGACATGCCGTCCGAAGCCCGTCTTCATCGGCACGCGCCAGAGCAGGGCGCCGTTGTCGCGCCGCAGACCGAAGAGCGATTCGGCGGTGAAGACCACCACCTGGCGGATGCCGGCGATCTCCGCCACCACCGGCGAGCCGTAGCCCGCCGCGTCATCCTGGGAGTGCCAGATCACCTTCCCGGTCAGCTTGTCGAAGCAGACGACGCTGTGCCCGTTCGTGCCACCCACTGGTGCGATCAGATGCGGGCCGTCGATCAACGGCGATCCGTTGTTGCCGTGGCGCGAGGCGCCCGCGGCCGTGCCGCGCTCGCCGATGAACGTGGCGTGCAGATCGTTCGTGTAGCTGGTGCGCCAGATCAACCGGCCGTCCGCCACGTTCCGGCACTGCAAC
>DNDP01000176.1:2502-7395 GCA_003484235.1 Verrucomicrobiales bacterium | reverse complement strand
CCTTGCAGGATACCGCGTAGATCCGGTCGCCGTCGAACAGCGGCGTGTTGCGCGGACCGGGCGGCCCCTGCTGATCCTTGAAAACGTCGTCAATCTCCGCCTTCCACTTCTCCGCGCCGGAGGCCGCGTCCAGCAGGTGAAGCACCTCGCGACCTCCTTCGTTGTCCATGATGGCGAGTTTGCCCCCGGCGACCACGGGCGAGGAAAAACCTTCCCCAACGGGAACCGACCAGAGAATTGCCGGCGAGCCGGGCAGGGCATTGAGCGGCGTGGCACCAACGGCTTCGCCGGTGTTGAGCGGTCCCCGCCAGCGCGGCCAGTCGGCGGCGTTGAGCGAAGGCCAGCAGAGGGCGCCCGCAGCGACCACGACGGCAAGGCTGGAGGTGAAACGATCGAGTCTGAAGGAGTGCACGGCCTTCAGACTGCCCGGCTGGACGGACGATTCAATGGGAAACTGGCCGGTGATCCGTCGCCGAGTCCGGGGAATTCGCTTTGATTATTTCCGGTGGTCTGGCGTCTCTATTGCCGTGCCACCGTTCCGCCCCGTTCTCTTGACCCTTGCGGCTGCCGCAATCGCGGGGACTGCATTGCCGCACGCCGTCGAGGCGGAAGAGGTGCTTTTCTCCAGGGACATCGCCCCGGTGCTCGTGCAGAAGTGCGTGACCTGCCACGGGCCGGACAAGGAAAAGGGCGGCTACCGGGTGGACACCTTCTCCGCCCTGAACCGCGCCGGCGATTCGGGCGAGGAACCGTTGATCGCCGGCAAGCCAGATCAGAGCCTTCTCTTTCAGCTGTTGCTGGAACCGGATGAGGACAATCGCATGCCGCAAAAGGACGATCCGCTGCCAGTGGACGTCGTCGAAAAGTTCCGAAGCTGGATCGGGCAAGGGTGCCGGTTCGATGGTGCGGATCCGGATCAGCCGTTGAGCGGTTTGATCGCGCCGGCAGCCCATCCGGCGCCGCCGGAACTTTATCCCCATGCGATCCCACTGCTTTCCGTGGCGTGGATGAAAGACGGCAGGAGATATGCCGTGGGTGGCCAGCACGAGGTGATCGTGCGTGAACTCGACAATGGCAGTCTGGTGCAGCGGCTGACGAATCTGCCCGAACGGATCCACGCGCTGTTGCCGTTGGGGGACGACCGGTTGATCTACGCGGGGGGAGCTCCCGGCCGGGCAGGGGAGCTTGGCATAATCGATCTGAACGCCGATGCCGGGTCGGTGGGTCCGCGCGTGCTGGCCCGCTCGCACGACACCTTTCTGACCGTGGCAGTGGCTCCCGGGAACGAGCTGCTGGCTGTGGGCGGTGCGGACAAGTGGATCCGGCTCATCGAGATCGTCTCGGGCCGCGAGCTTCGCCAACTCACCCATCACGCCGACTGGGTTCTGGGCCTGGCCTTCAACGCCGACGGGTCCCGCCTCGCCTCCGCCAGCCGGGACGGCACCGCCCGGGTGTTCGATCCCGCCAACGGCGAGATGCTCGCCGCCTTTCGCGGCCACGAGGGCGCCGTGTTCGACGTTGCATGGCTGGGCGATCAGTCGATGGCCGCCTCGGGCGGTCGCGACGGCAAGGTGCGTTTTTGGAAAGCCGTGGGCGCGACGCAGACCGGTGACGTGGGCGGGCTGGGCGGCGAGGTGTTCAAACTGCGCCCCATCGAGGGAGGATTGCTGGCCGTCTGCGCCGACGGCGGAGTCCGACAGCTGAACGCGGAGCGCAAGATCGTGGCATCTTGGCTGCCAAAACTCGACGCCGCATCGGCCGTCGGTTTCCATGCGGGAACCGGTCTTTGGATGAGCGGCCACCTCTCCGGGGCGGTTGCGGTTGGCCGGATCGGAGAAGCGGAGATGCGGACGAACTGCCCGACGCTGCCGTTGCCGTGAGCCCAATCCCGGCGTTCCCGCGGCTTCGCAGCGGAGGACCGTTCCGCGGGAATTCTTTTGCTTTGCCCTCGGACGGAGCTCCCGGTTAACTAGCCGCCAGATGGCCAACCCATTCCAACCGTCAGCGGAAATGCTGTGTGCGCGTGACGCCGAGCAGGAGCAGTGGCTGGCCGCCGCCGAGGAGGCGACTCTCAGACAGTTTGGCAACGAGGTGTTCGTGCGGGCGGTCGTCGAGGTTTCCAACTACTGCCGTGAGAACTGCACCTATTGCGGCATGCGCCGCGAGAACCGCACGTTGAGCCGGTTCCGGGCGGAGGCCGATCAGCTGGCGGAACTGTTGCTGGAGCATCGCCCGGGCAGCGTGACGGACATCAACATCCAGGCGGGCGAGGATCCGGTGGCGGTGCGCCGCGTGGTGCTGCCGCTGCTGCGCACCCTCAAGGCGGAAACCAACCTCGGGCTGAGCGTGTGTGTCGGCACCCTCACGCACGATCTTTATCAGGAGCTGCAGGAAGCCGGCGCCTCGATCTACATCATGAAGTTCGAGATCGGCAGCGAGTCCGAATACGCGCGGTTTCAGGCGCCGGGCAACCAGGCCGAGCGGCTGCGCCACATCCGTCTGCTGGCGGAGGACGGCTGGCGCGTCAGTTCCGGATTCATCGCCGGACTCCCGGGCCAGGACGTCGAGTCGCTGCTTGCCAATCTCCGCCTTGCGTCCGAGCTGCCGCTGTCCGGGTGCAGTGTGAGTCCCTTCATTCCCGGCGACGAAACGCCGCTGGGCACTGCGCCGATCGCCGACATCGAATCGGTGATCAACTGCATGGTCGCGCTGCGGCTGATGCGGCCCGACTGGGTGATCCCCTCAGTCAGCGCGCTCAACCTCGCCGAACCCGGCATGGGTTATCGTCGTGGACTGCGTGCGGGCGCCAATCTGGTGACGATCAACATGACCCCGGACGGCCTGCGCGACGACTATCTGCTCTACAAGCGCGACCGGTTCATCATGAGCGAGGAGCGAATACTTTCCGCCATCGCCGTCGAGAATCGCGTGCCGTCCCCGCGCGGTCTGGCCGCCTACTACCGCGAACAGGATGCGCTCGTGCGCGCGGCGGGGTCGGTGGTGGCCGAAGCATGACGGGCATCCGCCCGGCCAGGCCTTCCTTCCCGATGCGTCTGCCCGGGACAGGGGAAGGCATCTTCACCGCGGTCCCCGCTGCATGAATCCGGCAGATCCCTGCCGGCAGAACCCCGAACATTTGGAATCCAACCCTGCGTTGACACCGCGCGGAAAACGCGTTGGGGTTTGCGCCGCAGCTCATGACCCAGACGGCCCGACGCAACACTCAAGCCCACCGATCCGGCGTGGTGGATGAAGTGGCGCACGCCACCGGCGATGCGGCCGTACTCTACCATTGGCTGAAGGAGGAGCTGCTGCGCGACGGCCCGGCCGCCCTGTTGCAGCTGCAAAGCCAGGGCCAGCAGTGGATGCAGGACATGGGCGTCACCTTCAGCCTCCATCAGCAGTCCCAATCGGGAGATCACGTGGTGCCGTTCGATCCGTTTCCACGGATCATTGGACAGGACGAGTGGGACCGGCTGCAGCGGGGCATCCGGCAGCGGCTGGCCATCTGGAACGCCTTCCTCAAGGACATCCACTCGACCCAGGAGGTGCTCCGGGCCAACATCATCCCGTATCACTGGGTCTATGATGATCCGAACTACCATCGCGGTGCCGTGGACGTGCCCGTGCCCGGGGAGATCTTCGCCCACGTGGCCGCCTTCGATCTCGTGCGGTTGACCGATGGCGGCTGGGTGGTCACACGGGACATGATTTCCTTCACCACCGGGGCGATCTACGCGGTGCAGGCGCGCAATGTCCTGCAGCACATCGCGCCCGCTTTGCTTGAGGCCGCCAGCCTTCATTCGGTGGATGACTACCCGACGAGGCTGCTCGAACACTTGCGGCGGATTGCGCCCGGCGCCTCCTCCGAGCATCGCGTCGCGCTGTTCTCGCCGGGACCGTCCGACCACGCCTACTACGAGCACAGTTCGCTGGCCCGGCAGATGGGCGTGCCCCTCCTGCAGGGCGGGGATCTCACCGTCCTCAACTCGCGGGTCTACTTCAAGACCATCGGCGGTCTCGAACCGATCGATGTCCTCTACCGGCGCATGGATGAGGTGCTCCTCGATCCGCTGGAGTTCAGTGCCGGCAGCCAGGCCGGCGTCGCCGGGCTGATGAACTGCGTCCGCAAGGGCACGGTCGCGGTGGCCAACGCCATGGGCGCCGCACTGGGCGACAACCGCGCGATCTCGGCGATGATGCCGCGGCTGGCGAGGTTTTACTTCAACGAACCGCTGCTGCTGCCCACCTGCGAGCGGTTCCTGCTCGAGGACCAGGACCAGCGCGAGTTCGTGCACGGCGGGCTGGAGAACTACCACATCGTGCCGCTGCACAGCCGCGCTCCAACGCAGGCCTGGAGCGGCGATCAACTCAGTCGAAACGAGCGCCGTGCCCTGTGGGAACGGGTGTTGAAGTCGCCCGGCCAGTTCGTCGCGGAGCCGCAGCTGCCGCTGAACCTGCTGCCGACGATCACCCCGGATGGTCTGGCCATGCGCCACGCCGGACTGCGGCTGTTTGCCCTGGGTGGCGAAGAGGGCGGAGTGACTCCGTGTGCCCTGACCCGCTACTCCAGCCAGGCCAACAATCGGGCCATTTCATCCGGACTGGGTGGCGGCATCAAGGACACCTGGATCCTGCAATCGGTGCAGGAGGCGGAGGCGGAGCGGCCCATTGTCATCCGTTCCGGCCAGCGCCGCCTGCGGCTCGGCAGCCGTTCGGCCGACAGCCTGTATTGGATCGGCCGCTATGGCGAACGGGCGGAGAACCTGACCCGTGCGTTGCAGGTGCTGCAGACCGATTCCCTGTCGCGCCACTCGCGTGTCGCCGCGGAGGACCGTGGTCCGCTCTTCGAGGCGCTGGCGATGCTGGGCGGACACCGCTCCGGCTACTACC
>DNDP01000176.1:441-2358 GCA_003484235.1 Verrucomicrobiales bacterium | reverse complement strand
AGGAGCGGCTGCCGCGGGGGCTGACGATTGCCCAGCACGTCCTGCTCGACGGGGCCAATCCCAATTCCGTGACCCAGTGCGTGGAGACCTGCCGGCGCAACGCCCGCCAGATTCGCGAGTCGATCCCGCCCGAGATCTGGATCATCATCAACCGGCTCCCGCGCCTGCTGGCCGGTGCCGCCCGCCGCGGCGAACGGCAGGACGATCTGAACCTCCGGCAGGCGCTCGCCCTCGAGGAGTCGCTGCTCAACCAGTTCGACGCGCTGACCGGGGCGGTGGAGAAGAACATGGTCCAGGGTGACACCCGTCACTTCTGGAATCTCGGCGTGCAGGTCGAACGCGCCCTCGACACCATCAGCCTGCTGCGGCCGGTGCTGCTGCGCCGGCCTGATCCCCGGACCGGCGAACTGACGAGATACGAGGATCATCTTGATGCCGCCCTGGGCATGCTCGCCAGCCGCTATGCCTACCGGAGCCTCTACCAGTCCCGGCCCACGCCGGAATACGTCGCCCGGCTGCTGTTGCAGGACGAATTGGCGCCGCGTTCGGTGCTGCATTGCCTGCGCGAACTGGACCGGTCCCTCGCCTTCGTGACCCGCGGGCAGCTGCCGGTGGCCGATGCGGCGGCCGAGTCGCCGGTGCGCCTTTGCGGCCAGCTGTTGAGCCACGTCGAATACGCCGATCTGCGTCCCTATTTCAAAACCGGCAACGGACACCGCGTCCCGCGGCTGCGCCGCTGGCTCGATGACCTTGCCGGGCGGCTCGGCGAGCTCTCCGGCCTGATCGGCGACCACTACCTGCACCACCAGGCCTTCAACATCATCCGCTGACGAGGCATGCAGTTTCACATCGTCCACATCACGGAGTTTGACTATCCGACGCCCGCGACCGAGGCCTTCAGCGAGCTGCGGCTCCGGCCGCGCGACACGCCGCACCAGGCTGTCTCGCACCACCAGACCCGTGTTTCGCCCGCCGTCCTCACCGACGACTACACCGACTACTTCGGCAACCATGTGGAGACGATGTCGATTCCCTTCCGGCATCAGCGGCTGACCGTCACCTCGGTCTGCGACGTCTTCACCCAGCCGCGGCCGGATCCGCTGGCGAGCCTGTCGCTCAGCGTGTGCGAGGCCCGCCTGCTCAACCGCGAGCAGCGGCGGTTTCTCCACGATTTCAGCCGGCCCTCGCGTTACGTCACCTTCACGCCCGAGCTCAGGGAGATGGCGGCCGAGCTCCTGCCCGACACCGGCGACTTCACCGGCTGCCTGCTGGGGCTGAACCGGCACATCTTCGAGAACTTCGCCTACACGCCGGGCGTCACCAACGTGAACACCAGCGTCGCCGGCGTGCTGGAACGCCGGCAGGGCGTCTGCCAGGACTTCGCCCACGTGATGATCGGGGTCTGCCGGCTGGCCGGAATCCCCGCCCGCTACGTCAGCGGCTACATTGAGACCGATCCCGCTCCCGAGGACGCGCTGGTGGGCGCCACCGCCAGCCATGCCTGGGTGGAGGTGATGGCTCCCAACGGCTTCTGGGTGGGGCTCGACCCAACCAACAACATCCTCGAGGGCGAGCGGCACGTGCAGATCGGCATCGGACGGGACTACTACGATGTGCCGCCCATGAAAGGCACCTTCAAGGGACCGAACCGACAGGTGTTGTCCGTGGATGTCCGGATGACCCGTGGCACCAGCGTGGAGTTGAGCGAGCCTGAAGTTTGAATCAGTTGGGGGAAGGCGCCCCGGCGAAGTGGAGGAATGGCGCGCCCGGCGCGATTCGAACGCGCGACCGTCCGCTTAGAAGGCGGATGCTCTATCCAGCTGAGCTACGGGCGCCACTGGGCCGGCACACTAAGCGCGCGACCCGCCTTTGTGCAAGTGCCCGGGTGACGTTGGGTGCGATCAGAAGTGGCGGTCA
>DNDP01000176.1:0-210 GCA_003484235.1 Verrucomicrobiales bacterium | reverse complement strand
TGCGATCAGAAGTGGCGGTCACAGAATTATCGGGACATGCGGGCGGGAGAGCGCTGCAGTGTCCCGGGGACCGCGCCCGCCTCGGCGCACCCACCGGCGCCCTCGCCGGTGGGATCGGGCGGGTGGCCCGATCGATCGTTGATCGCATGCTCGATCACGCCACCTGTGTGTCCCGCGAGGGCGCGGGCCACTGCGGGCGAGGGCGCCCGC
>DNDP01000087.1:20466-24558 GCA_003484235.1 Verrucomicrobiales bacterium | reverse complement strand
CGCTTCACCATCCTTGGGGCCTTCTCCCGCGTCGGGACATGGACCGCCGCTGAAGGTTTGGCTCTGCCGGGAGGAGGACGAATATCGCCGGATTACCTCCATAACCGCGTGGACCTCGTTGTGATCGCCCCGCCTCCGTTCTTCACCCATACAGCTGGCGGCAGGCCGAACGAAGCATTCCAGTTTCGCCTGACTGGTGCCAGCGGCCAGCAGTATCGGGTCGAGGCGACAACCAACCTCATCCATTGGGAGACCATCGAGCTGATCACCCCGACGGCGGCCGGTTGGCTGGAAATCACGGACCCGGACTCTCCCAATCATCCAGTCCGCTTCTACCGCGCTCAGGCCCAGCCGTGACGCTCGTCACATTTCGCTCTGAGCACCGCGCCGTGCCCGGAATCATTCGGGGTCCAGCCGCGAGAGGGGTTTCGGCCGCCATGAAGTCAGCTTCGCGCCCGATACGCCCTTGAGAAGCGAAAAAGCCACGCCCGTTCCGGCGTGGCTTTCTATTCGGCGAAATCCTGTCGGCTTACTGCCCGGCTTCGTCTCCGGTGGGCAGGAAGGGAACTGGCGCAGACTCACCGGCTGCTGGCGCTTCCTCCTTCTTGAGGAGGTCGCCACGGTCCTTCAACACCGAGCTGAGCGTCCAGCTCGATACTTTGTAAACCCACCTCTCGAAGGCCTGCTCCTTCTTCAGCTTCTCCTTCAACTTGTCCTGCTGCTCCTTGAATTCCTTCTCCAGGCGCTCCTTGTCCTCCTCCTTCTCGTCCGGAGCCGGCGTGCGCTCGCTCGGGAGCTCGGCTTCCACGTCGAGTTTGACGTAGTAGGAGTCGTCGCCTTCCCTGCGGCCGGCGTCGATGGTGTAGGTGAAACCGTCGAAAGTTTGCAGGACGACACGTTGCGGCGTCACCAGTCCCAGATCCTCCAGTTTTGGATCCACGAGGACATCCTCGAAGCTGGGCGACGAGAGGGCGTAGTTGAAGCTGCTGGTTTTCGCCGTATCGAGCTTTTCGCCCTCCTTTGGTTCGGCGAGCTGCCACTCGCCCGATTCCGATTCGCGCGTCACCTTCCACGAGTTGGTGGTGGTCACGGCAATCGATTTGGTCTTCTCCACCTTGAAGAAATCCCGCTGCAGCCAGGACTGCGGC
The DNA here is from genome assembly GCA_003484235.1 of Verrucomicrobiales bacterium. Taxonomy (GTDB): domain Bacteria; phylum Verrucomicrobiota; class Verrucomicrobiia; order Limisphaerales; family RI-55; genus RI-55. Next base: position 23,410 of record DNDP01000087.1, on the reverse strand, counting down.
TCGGTCTCGACGCTGCTGAACGTCTCCTGGACGAGCGCCACCTGGCCCGACTCGCCGCCCGGCTTCACATAGCGCCCATCGGGGAAGCTACCACCGCCGAAGGGCGACTGCTGGCCGGAGTCGCGCATGTGCTGTTTGCCCAGCAGCAGGCTGTTGAGCTCCTTGCCATCCTTGCCCTTGAAGGTGACCAGCGTTCCGGCGTCCTTGCCCTTGCCGGGTTCCAGCAGCTCAAGTGAGCCGAGCTGCGACGGTCCGACCTTGATCGGACGCAGCACCTTCAGCTCCCAGACCTTGCGGAGCAGATCGCCGATGTTGTCGAAGTTCGCCGGATAATCGCCACGATCGGCGACGGTCCAGATGTCGTCCTTCTTCGCGAGGTTGACGGAGTTGGTCGGTCCCTGAATCGCAATGGCGGCGACATCGTTCAGGGGAAAGTCCGAGAACACCTTGCCCCCCATCTCGCTTCCCGACTGCTGCCAGGAGCTGCGGTCGCGTGTTACCAGATAAACACCCAGGCCGCAGATGATGAAAAAGGCGGCGATGAGCAGTTTGAATTGCTTGCTGTTCATTTCGCGGCGGTACGTTTGCGTTTCATCACGGCCGACACGATGCCGACCACAATCACCAGGGCCGGCATGCCGGCAATGTTCAACAGTTTGAGCCGGTTCTCCATGGCGTCGACATCCTTGCGCAGATCACGGCGCAAAACCTTCAACTCCTTGTTCACCTCGACAGCGCGTTCCTGGAAGCGGACCAGTTCCTCCTGCTGCTCGGGCGAAAGCACGAACCGCTGGCCGTCCTGTTTCTGGGACTGCAGCGAGCTGATCTTGGCCTGCGCATCCTGGCGTTCCTTTTCCAGGTCCTCGATCTTCTGCCGGTAGTTTTTCTCGGCCACCTGCTGCATTTCGCGGATGCGGGTGAACGGCCGGTTCATGGTCGCACGGCTGCGGGCGCCAATCAGCCGGCTGTCGCCGCCAAGCTGCTCGGTCAAGGCCTGCACCAGCGGGATGTTGCCGTTGCGCAGGGTGAAAAGTCCGGGGAGGCCGAACTGTTGAACGGAGAAGTTGTCATTGGCGAAATCGACATCGCCGAACAGCACCACAACTCCGTCTTCCTTGGATTCCTTCAAGGCATCGGATTCGGCGCCCTTGTCCGCGTCGGCGGGGTCATCACCGGCGGCCGGTTCCGCCGCGGGCTTGCCGTCCGGAAATGCCGTCTTGAACCTGCCAGCCAGGCGGATGGCCAGAGGCAGCTTCTTGCCGCCCGCAACGAACTCCTTGGCGATCTGCGAGGGGGCCAGCTGGGCCATGAAGCCATCCACGTGGGAGGACGTCTCGGTCGAACTGATGAGTATGGTCTGCGTCAGCCCATCCACCGGGGTGCCGCTGAAGGAGCCGGGAAACGGGAACCAGAGGTCGTCCAGCTGCGAGGTGGCCACGTCCTCGCCGTTGATGCCGTCGGGTCCGACGAACAGGAAGGTCGGGATCAGCTCGGGCGGCCGACCGCGCTGGAAGCTGAGTTCGCGGGCAAAGTTCATGTCCGCAACCACCTTCGAGCTCTCAAACGCAAGCCCCCAGCCCTTGAGCAGCGTGTCCAGCGTGGAGGAGCTGGGCGGCGAGCCCATGGGATTGTTCGGCTGCTGCTGGGACTGGTCCACGATCGCCATGGGATCCAGCATGGCGATCAGCTTGCCGCCGCGCAGGACGAACTGGTCGAGAGCGAACTGAAGCGCATCGGTGGCACCCTTCGGATGCATGACGATGAGAACGCCGATGTCGTCGTCGATCTTCTCCGTGGTCAGGGGAACCTCCCGGACCTCGAAGTCGCGTTGCAGCTCGCTGATCAGCACCCACGGCGGCGTCCCGCCCTGCTGGCCCATCCGCATCATCATCGGGTTCATCGCCATGCCCATGACGGGCAGCGAGCTCATCACGCCCACCACCGGCTTGGACGCCTTGTTGACCTGCGAAATGGCGCGGGTGAGGTCGTATTCCAGAAGCTGCTCGCGATTGGGCGTAAGAAACGGCAGCGACGAGGTCCGGTCCAGCATGCTGAACGCGACGCCCAGATAGACCGTTTCGCCGAACCGGTTCGGAAGTGGCTGGGCCTCGATGCCGTCCAGCCGGGCCGAGTCCTCGGCATCCGAATCGGGCTCGGGATCCAGTTTGCGGATGACCAGGTTGCCGTTGGCGTACTGGGCGTATTCGCGGAGGAGCGCCTCGACGCGGCGTGCGTAGGTCTTGAGCTGGACGGGCATCACCTTCTCGTCCTGCGTGGCATAGAGCCGCACCTCGATCTCGGTGTCCAGTTCCCCGAGGATCTCCTTGGTGCCGTCCGAGAGGGTATAGAGCTTCTCGGCGGTGAGGTCGATGCGGGCGTTCGTGAGGCTGAAGATGAAGTTGAGCGCCACCACGATCAGCAGCATCGCCGCGACGCCGACGGTGGAGTAGATCAGGGTTTCGTTGCGTTTCTGGCTCATGACTCTGAAGGATTAGTTCGTGCGCAGGTTGCGGATGATCACGGCCGTGCTGAACAGCGCGAACACGATCACGCTGCCGAAGAACACCAGATCGGCGATTTCCAGGACGCCCTTCTGAAAGTTCATGAAGTGCGTCATCACGCTGAAGGAGGCGATGATGTCCACCAGCCGGTCGCCGAACTGGGCCACCGACCGCATGAACTCGACCGCCGGCTCGAAACCGGCCAGCACCAGCGCAAAGCAGATGACCACGGAGATGATGAAGCTGACGACCTGGCTGCGGGTCAGCGCCGACGTGGCGCAGGTCACCGCCAGGAACGAGCCGGCCATCAGGAAGCTGCCCACGTAGGCGGCGAGGACCACGCCGTTGTCCGGCGACCCGAGAAAGTTCACCGTGAACACGATCGGGAAGGTCAGCAGCAGCGTCAGGCCGAGGAAAATCCAGGAGGCGAGAAACTTGCCGAC
>DNDP01000087.1:17794-20283 GCA_003484235.1 Verrucomicrobiales bacterium | reverse complement strand
GCCCACAGGCGCATGCCGACGGCGGGCACGAAGACCATGAACAGCCACGGATGCCAGGTGAAGAACGCCTCGAGGTTCGCCTGCCCACGCTCGAAGAACCCGCCGAGCATGAAGGTGAAGAAGTTGGCGAACAGGAGGAAGATGACCATGAACACGTAAGCCACGGGCGAGCTGAAGTAGCCCGAAAGCTCCCTTTTGGTGATGCACCAGATGTTGCCGGTGGTTGAGTTCATCAGGCGGCCTCCTTCACGACGTCGGACGAGGTGATGTTGCGGAACACTTCATCGAGCCGTCCGTGCTCGGTCTGCAGTTCCTCGACCTTCCATCTTTCCGCGAACGCGACGGCGGCGACTTCCTTCGCGAGTTCGCCGTTCCGGAGTTCGCCCTTGGGCATCACCCGCACCCAGACCAGCGGTCCGTCCTCCTTCACGATGACGGTTTTCCGGGCCTTGCCGATGGCGGAGAGTTTTTCGCTCACGGCGCCCCGGGAGGCGCCGCTGATCTTGAGGGAAACCGCGCCGGCGTTCTCCGACTTCATCAGCAGTTCTGCCGGCGTGCCGTTGGCAACCACCTCGCCGCGGTCGATGATGATGGCCCGGGTGCAGGCCGCCTCGACCTCCTCGAGGATGTGCGTCGAGAAGATGATGGCCTTCTTCTCGCCCATGCGTTTGATGAGGCCGCGGACCTCGTGTTTCTGGTTGGGATCGAGTCCGTCGGTCGGTTCGTCGAGGATCAGCACCTCGGGGTCGTGGATGATCGACTGGGCGAGAGAGGTTCGGTGTCGATACCCTTTTGACAGGGTATCGACACTTTGATGAACCACGTTTTCCAGGAAACACATTTCGATGGCTCTGGAAACAGCGCGGGTTTTGGCATCGCCACGCAGCCCGCGGAGCTCCGCGGCGAAATTGAGGAATCCGCCCACGGTCATGTCCGTGTAGGCGGGGGCGTTTTCCGGCAGGTAGCCGATGAGCCGCTTGGCCGGGATCGGCTGGTCCACGATGTCATGTCCGCCGATGCTCACCCGGCCCTCGGTGGGCGGAATGAAGCCGGTGATCATCCGCATGGTGGTGGATTTGCCGGCCCCGTTGGGGCCGAGAAAGCCGAGCACCTCACCCTTGGCCACCTCGAACGAGACCCCGTTCACCGCGATCTTCGGTCCAAAATGCTTCGACAGGTTTTGAACGTGAATCATGCGTAAATGCTTGGTTTCTGTTCCGAATCAGGGGCGATGGAGATAGCCAATCCGGGTTGGCGTGTAAACACCTTTTTCCACCCGGCGCGGGATGTCATTCCAGCCATCCTCAAGCCCATGATGAACGCCCTTTTGGACAGCAGGCTGGAAAAACGTTCAAAAAAAACTGACCGGCCGGTCATTAAGAACGCAGCGGCGGTGTTGGGAGCAGCCGGCCAAATCGGACCCGCTCCGGAGGGGAAGCGATTCGAGAACAAATGGTTTGCCGGCTGCCCTGCGGTCGGCGGGGGCAGAAACCTGTTTGCCGTTGGAATCCTGTTTCCCTACATTCCCGACATGCCCATGGCCCAAGTGCGAACTTCCTCGCTGATTCTGATTGCCGCCGCCCTGGCCTCCTCCAGCGTGCAGGGCGAACAGAAAGGTCCCGCCCGCCGGCTTCTGATCGCCGATGACTCGGTCAAGCGGCTGGCCATCGTTTCTCCTGACGGTTCGCTGGAATGGGAGCTGCCGATCGGCGCAATTCATGATGCTCAGCTGCTGCCCAACGGCAACATCCTCACCCAGCTGGGCTGGCAGCGGGTCGTCGAAGTAAATCGCGGCAAGGAGATTGTCTGGGAGTACGACTCGGGAAGGATGAACGGCAATGAAGGCCGCAAGGTGGAGGTGCATGCGGTTCAACGGCTGCCGGACGGTCTGACGTTGATTGCCGAAAGCGGTCCCTCCCGGCTCATCGAAGTGGACCGTGAAGGGACAATCCGGCGGGAAATCAAACTGAAGGTCGATCACCCAGACGCACACAGCGAAACCCGCCTCGCCCGGAAACTGGCCAACGGCAATTATCTGGTCGCACAGGAGCGCGACGGCTTTGTCCGGGAGTATGATCGGGACAGCCGCCTGGTCTGGGAATTTGAAGTGCCCCTGTTTGGCCGGGAACGCAAAGGCGGTCACGGGCCCGAAGCCTTCGGCAATGCTGTTTTCAGCGCGGAACGCCTGCCCAACGGCAATACCCTCATCGGCACCGGCAATGGTCACAGCGTCCTCGAGGTCACACCACAAAAGAAAATTGTCTGGAAGGTGGAGCAGAACGACCTGAAAGGGATAACCCTCGCGTGGGTGACGCGGGTGGAACGGCTGCCCAACGGAAACACCCTGATCGGCAACTGCCACGCCGGACCGGACAGCCCGCAGTTCATCGAGGTCACGCCGGACAAGAAAGTTGTCTGGACCTTTTGTGACTTCAAAAACTTTGGCAATTCGACCCCCGTCCAGATTGTGCTGGGCCAGCGATGATGCG
>DNDP01000087.1:8352-17589 GCA_003484235.1 Verrucomicrobiales bacterium | reverse complement strand
TTCCCTTTTCAGTTTATTTCTCCCGGCACCGTTCGTGCGCATGAACCTGTTTTCAGCCGCAAGAACGGGAGCCTTCCTGCTCGTTGTTTCAGTGGTGCCCGCTGGAATGGGTGACGTCGCGACCGCTGCTGAAACCGATCCATCAACCGTCGAACACTTCGAGCGCAGCGTGAGGCCGCTGCTGGCCAATCATTGTTTCGAGTGCCACGGCGCGGAGAAACAAAAAGGCGGGCTGCGGCTTGACTCGCCGGCGGGCATCGAGGCCGGCGGCGACACCGGCCCCATACTCTCTCCGGGGCAACCGGCCGACAGCCGCATCATCCTCGCCGTCAGCTACGAGGACGAAGATCTCAAAATGCCGCCCAAAACGCGGCTTTCTGCGGATCAGGTGAAGATCCTGCGTGACTGGGTGTCCGCGGGCGCAGCCATGCCCGCCTCGCCAACAGGTGCCGAGCCGGTCACACGGGGCGCCGGTTTTGAGATCAATGACGAAGACCGCCGGCACTGGGCATTCCAGCCGCTACGACGCCCTGCCGTCCCGGCTGTGAAGGATCCCTCCTGGGTGCGAAATCCCATTGACGCCTTTGTATTGAACCAGCTGGAAAAGCGGGGATTGTCGCCCAATCCACCCGCCGAGCGCAGATTGCTCCTCCGTCGGGCCGCCTACAACCTGACCGGCCTTCCGCCTTCACCGGAGGAAGTGGAGGCCTTCACCGCCGATGAAGCGCCGGACGCCTGGCCGCGGCTGGTGGACCGGTTGCTCGGCTCACCACAATATGGTGAAAAGTGGGCCCGCCATTGGTTGGATCTAGTACGTTATGCCGAAAGCAACAGCTATGAACGCGACGCCGCCAAACCCAATGCCTGGCGCTACCGGGACTACGTTATCCGCTCGCTGAATGCCGACAAGCCGTACGACCGGTTCGTCCGCGAACAACTTGCCGGCGACGAACTGCCCGACCGCGACAACAGCTCTCTGATCGCGACCGGCTATTATCGCCTCGGAATCTGGGACGATGAACCGGCCGACCGCGAGCTGGCCCACTATGACGCCCTGGACGACATCATCACCACGACCGGCCAGGTTTTTCTGGGGCTGACAATCGACTGTGCGCGCTGTCACAACCACAAAATCGATCCGATTTCCCAGGCGGATTACTACCGCTTCGTGGCGTTCTTCCGGAACATCAACCATTACAAGAACGGCGGGCCGACCGATGAAGCGCTGCTCTTCGAAAACGATCAGCAACGGCAGATTTATGAACAAGGAATGGCGACGCTCAACGGAAAGCGGCACCAGACCAAGCAGGAACTGGCGGCGATCGAGCGGCGGTTTCGCGAGCTGCACCCGCTGGAAGCGGGGGACGCCGACGCCGTGTTCAAGGCCATCAAAGAGGACGGCGGGAAGGTTTTGGGAGCAAAGACCTTCGCCCGCTACGAAGAGTTGCGGAGCGAACTCACACGGTTGAACGGGGAGGAGATGGCGGCCGAACGTGCGCTGGTAGTCACGGAGGCCGGAATCAATCCGCCCGATACCTTTATTCTGCTTCGCGGCAATCCGGGTGCGCATGGAGAAGCCGTCCAGCCCGGATTCCCAACGGTCCTCGGCCATCCCCCGCCCGCGGATTTCAAGGCCCCTGGGAATGCACACTCGAGCGGCCGACGGCTCGCACTGGCAAATTGGATCGCTTCTCCGTCGAACCAGTTGACCGCCCGGGTGATGGTCAATCGGATCTGGCAGCACCATTTCGGACGCGGAATTGTGCGGTCGCCCAATGACTTTGGGTTGCAGGGGGACCGCCCCACGCACCCCGAACTGCTCGACTGGTTGGCCGCCGAGTTCGTCGCCAGCGGCTGGAGCCTCAAGGCCATGCACCGGCTGATCATGAATTCCAATGCCTATCTGATGTCCTCCCGCGGGCGGACGGACGGACTTGCCGCCGACGTGGACAACGAGCTGTTCTGGCGTTTCAACATGCGCCGGCTGACCGGCGAGGAAATCCGCGATTCGATCCTGTCCGTCACCGGGACGCTCAATCCGAAAATGCACGGACCCAGCGTTTACGTGGAGATTCCCAAGGCCGTCATGGCCACCCAGTCAGTGCCCGGCAAGGGCTGGGGGGAATCGTCACCGGAGGAGCAGGCGCGGCGCAGCATCTACATCCACGTCAAGCGGTCCCTGCTGGTTCCGATCCTCGAGAGCTTTGACCTCGCGGAGACCGACCGCACGACACCCGTCCGGTTTGCGTCCGTCCAGCCGACGCAGGCCTTGGGCATGATCAACAGCGAGTTCCTCACCCGGCAGGCAGCATCGATGGCCGACCGGCTCCGTCGCGAACACCCGGACGATCTTACCCGGCAGGTGGGACGCGGTCTGGCCCTGGTGACGTCCCGTCCGCCGACCGCCACGGAGGTGGAGGAGAGCCTGGAGCTGATCCGCAAACTGACCCGGCAGGAACAGCTTCCCGCCGACCGCGCGCTGGACCACTTCTGCCTCGTGCTGCTCAACCTGAACGAATTCTTCTACCTCGATTGAGAAGGAAATCATGATGAACGAATCCAATCCTTCCACCGACGGCCACGGTGCCGGTTTCTGCCGTCGAACGCGGCGGGAATTCCTGTGGGAGGCCGGCGGCGGTTTCACCGGCCTGGCGCTGACCGGCCTGCTCACGCTCGACAAGTTTTTCACGGGCACCGCCTCGGCGGCCACCGGCGTGATCACCAATCCTTTGGCGCCGCGCCCGCCCCACCTGCCCGCAAAGGCGCGCAGCGTCATCTTCCTGTTCATGTATGGCGGGCCGAGCCACGTGGACACCTTCGACCACAAGCCCGAGCTTTACCGGCTTGACGGCAAGACGATCCAGGTAAAGACGTTTGGCCGGGGGGGGCGCCGCAACGAAGGCCGGGTTGTCGGTCCGAAGTGGAACTTCAGGCAGTACGGCCAGTGCGGCAAACACGTCAGCGATCTCTTTCCACACCTTGCCACGTGCGTCGACGACATCGCGTTCCTGCACTCGATGGTCGCCGACTCGCCCATCCACGGGTCGGCGATGCTGCAGATGAACACCGGCCGGATACTCTCAGGCAGCCCGTGCCTTGGTTCGTGGGTCAACTACGGCCTGGGCAGCGTGAACGAGAATCTGCCGGGGTTCGTGGTGATGCTGGATCCCACCGGAGGGCCGATCAGCGGCGCCAAGAACTGGGCGAGCGGTTACATGCCCGCCTCCTACCAGGGCACCATCCTGCGGTCCGCCGGCGATCCCATCCTCGATCTGAATCCGCCGGACGGCATGACGGAGTCCGTGCAGCGCGAACTGCTCGATTCGCTGAACGGCTTCAATGCCCGCCACCATGCCGCGCGGGCGGACAACAGCAATCTGGCCGCCCGGATCGCCAGCTACGAGATGGCGTTCAACATGCAGCGGCACGCGCCGGAAGCGGTGGACCTCAGCCGCGAGACGGACGCGACCCGGTCGCTCTACGGCCTGGACGACTCGCGAACGGCCGAGTTCGGCCGGCGCTGCCTCCTCGCCCGCCGCCTTGTCGAGCGCGGCGTGCGCTTCATCCAGCTCTACGCCGGAGGTGCGCACAACGACGACAACTGGGATGCCCACGGCGATCTGGTGAAGAACCACAACTACCACGCCGGCCGCACCGACAAACCCATCGCCGGTCTGCTGAAGGACCTTAAACAGCGGGGACTGCTCGACAGCACGCTGGTCATCTGGGGCGGCGAATTTGGGCGGCAACCCACGGCCGAGTATGCCGAAGGGACCGGCCGCGATCACAACTCCTTCGGCTTCACGATGTGGATGGCGGGCGGCGGCATCAAGGGCGGCATCTCCGTCGGCCAGACGGATGAGATCGGTTCAGCCGCCGTCGCAGACCGTCATCACGTCAAGGACCTTCACGCCACGGTGCTGCACCAAATGGGACTGGACCCGGAGAAGCTCACGTTCTTCCACGGCGGTCTGGAACAGCGGCTGGTCGGCGTGGAAGGCGCCGACCCCATCAGGCAGATCATTTAGAAGGCGGCTGGCCGGATCACTTGAAGGCCGGCACTCCTTCCTCCGCGGCCGGCGGGGTCTGCTCCCCTTCCGGCTCCTGGTGGCCGTAGAGCCAGTGGAAGCCGCTCTTGAGGTCCTCCAGAATCAGGTAGCCGCACGGCACGAACAACAGCGTGACGAAGGTGGCGAACATCACGCCAAACCCCAGGGAAATGGCCATGGGTATGAGGAACTGCGCCTGCAGGCTCTTCTCCAGCAACAGTGGCGAAAGGCCGGCAAAGGTCGTCACCGAGGTCAGCAGAATGGGCCGGAACCGCGCCGCGCCCGCCTCCCGGATGGCATGCATCAGCGTATCTCCGCGCTCCACCTCACGGTTGATGAAATCCACCATCACCAACGAGTCGTTCACCACCACGCCCGCCAGCGCCGTGATGCCGAACATCGACAGGATGGTCAGGTCCATTCCCAGGAACAGATGTCCCCAGATGGCGCCCACCATGCCGAACGGTATCGCCGCCATCACGATCAGCGGCTGGATGTAGCTTTTGAACGGGATGGCCAGCAGTGCGTAGATGACCACGAGGGCAAGCACGAACCCTCGGAAGACGCCGCCCATGGTCTCCGACTGCTCGCGGCGTTCGCCTTCGAACGAGAAGCTGGTCCCGGGATGATCGGCCATCAGCTGCGGGAGGAAACTTGCCTGCAGATCGGCCGAGATCTCACCGGCATTGGCCTTGGTCGGGTCAACGTCGGCGGTGACGTTGACCGAACGTTTGCGGTCCACCCGCGTGATGGCGGCATAGCCCCGGCCAAAGTCCGACTCGGCCACCTCGCTGAACGGGACGTCGTCGCCCGCCGGCGTGCGGATGCGCAGATTGTCGAGATCGGCGAGCGACCTGCGTTGCTCGGCGGGATAACGCACCATGACCTTCACATCGTCGCGTCCGCGCTGGATGCGCTGCGCCTCGTCGCCGTAAAAGGCCTGTCGCACCTGTCGCGCGACGTCCTGCTCGGTGACGCCCAGGACCTGCGCCGCCGGCTTCAGGCGGAGCGCCAGCTCCTGTTTGCCCGCACGAAACGAATCGGTGATGTCGAAGACGCCGTCGTAGGTCGCCAGCTTCTGCTTGAGCTTGTCGGCGACCTCGTTGAGCCGCTCCATGCTCGTGCCGGCCAGCTGGATGTTGATCGCCTCGCCAGGCGAGAAGATCGAGGCGCTGAAGGTCAGCTCAACCGCGTCGGGAATCGGCCCGGTCAGCTCGCGCCAGCGGTTGGCGATGTCGGCGCTGCTGATGTCGCCGCGCTCCTCCGAAGGCGCCAGCTCGATGTTGATCTCGCCGAGATGCGAGCCGGTGATGAGCTTGAGGTAGTTGCCGACACCCTGCCGCTGGGCAGTGAGGAACGGCTGCTGCCCCACCGAGGCGAGCATGTGCCGGAACACGCTGTTGGTCATTTCGGGATACTCGGCATCGAGCTGATCGCGGAGCTCCAACGCGCGCCGCTCGATCTGCCGCACCACCTCGGCGGTCACCTCCGCCGGCGTCCCCTGGGGCATGGTCACAAACGCTCCGACATTGTCGCCCTCCACCGGGGGGAAGAACTGAAACTCGACATACTTGCCCCCCACCAGTCCGCCGGTGAAGAGCATGCAGAAAAGGGCAACCGCCACGGTGAGATAGCGCCAGCGCAGCGCCCGGCCCAGCAGCGGCCGGTAAACGCGTTCGACGAACCGCTCGATGCCGTCCGCAAATCGCCCCTGAAAGCGTCGCCAGCGCACCACGACCAGCTTCAAGCCGTTGAGCAGCCAGGTGACCGGGTCGTGATGGCGGCCCGGCCTGAGTTCGCGCTGCGGTTTGAGGTGGCCGAGATGCGACGGCAGAACGAACAGCGATTCCACGAGCGAGAACAGCAGCGTGGGAATCACGATGAACGGAATCACCTGCATCACCTTGCCGGTGTTGCCGGGGACCAGCATCAACGGCGAAAAGGCCGCCACCGTGGTGAGCACCGCAAAGATCACCGGCTTGGTCACCTCCTGGGTGCCGGCCACGGCGCTCTGCTGCGGATCTTCGCCATGCTTCTGGTGGGTGTAGATGTTCTCCGCCACGACAATGGCGTCATCCACAACGATTCCAAGCACCAGCACGAAGGCGAAGAGGGAGATCATGTTGATCGAAACGTCGAGCGCCGGCATCACGAAGAAGGTGCCGAGAAACGAGAACATGATCCCGAAGGCGACCCACAGCGCGAGCCGGAGCCGGAGGAAGAAGGTCAGCGTCAGCAGCACCAGCAGCAGACCGGCCACGCCGTTGCGCACGAGCAGGTCAAGGCGGCTTCGCAGGAAGGCGGCATCGTTCTGCCAGACGGTCAGGTCGATGCCCTCGGGCATCGTCGCCCGGGCCCGACGGATGTAATCCTGCACCTTGTCCGCGATCTCCAGCGCGCTCTGTTCACCCACCCTGAACACTTGGACCACCACGGCCGGCCGGCCATCAAAGCGCGCCTCGTTGTCGATCTCCTCAAAACCGTCCACCACCGTGGCGACGTCCCGGATGCGCACCTGCGAGCCATCCGGCCGGGTCCGCACCACGATTTCCCCGAACTCGGGACCGCGGTAGGCCTGCGTCTTCGTCCGAAAGAGAATCTCCCCCCCACGGGTCTTCACCGAGCCACCGGGCAGGTTCACCGAACCCTTCCGCACGGCGGAGGCCACCTCGTCGAAGGTCATGTCGAATCGGCGCAGCGCCTCTTCGGAGACCTCGATGGAGATCTCGTAGGGCCGGACATTGGCCAGCTGAACCTGAGTGATCCCGGGGACGGAGGAGATCTCGTCGCGCACGCGCTCACCGAGCTTCTTGAGGGCCCGCTCGTCGGCCACACCCGATACGGCGACGTTGATGACCTGCCGTCGCAGGACCGCCTCATTCATGATCGGCTCCTCGGCGTCCTCGGGGAACGTGTCGATCGCGTCCACCCGCCCCTTGATTTCGTCGAGCACCCGTTGTGGATCCTCGCCGGGCAGCAGCTCGACCATGATGGTGCCAATATTTTCCGCCGCGGTGGAGGTGATCTTCTTGATGCCGTTCAGGCTCTGGATCGCCTCCTCGATCTTGATGCAGATCCCCTCCTCCACCTCATCGGGCGCCGCTCCCGGATAGGGCACCTGGATCTCGATGCGCTCGGAGGAGAATTCCGGGAACACCTCCTGCCGGATTTCGCCCAGCATCATGAAGCCGCCGACAAATATGAGAATCGCCACGAAGTTGGCGGCCACTCCGTTGCGCGCAAACCAGGCGACGATCGCCTTCACTGGGCGCCTCCCTGCCGCGCGATCCGACGACCTGCTTCAACCTCTTCCGCAATCCGGACTTCCATCCCGTCCACCGGCGCTTCGAGCGGCGTGAGGCAGATGCGGTCGCCGGGACTCAGTCCGGACTCCACCAGCACCTCGGCGCGTTCGGAGCGCAGCATGCCGATCTTGCGAATGCGGAGCCGGTTGTCGGGATCGATCACCAAAACGGTATCCACTCCGCGCACGGCAATCCGCGGCAACCGGTAGATTCCTTCCACCCTCCGACCCGAGATCTCCGCATTGACGAAAAGCCCGGCCGACAACGGGTGCGTGGCACTGCCGCCGCGACGATCATACGGATCCAGCACTTCGGCAACGACGGTGATCATCCGGGTGCGAACGTCGATCTCGCCCTCCGTGCGGACAATGCGGCCGTTCCAAACGTGTTCACGCCTGCCGACCGAGGCGCGCACCCGCACCGGCGGCTGGTGATCAGGTTGCCCCTCGCCGCGGTACGACACCGGCAGCTCCACAAAACCCGCCTCCTCCGCGGTGATCGGCAGCCGGATTTCGGCGGCGTCCGTCGAATAGATCCGCGCCAGCTGCCCGCCGCGGTTCACATACTGGCCGACGTCGACAAGCTTCTCCAAAACCCGGCCGGCGAAGGGCGCCCGAGTCCGCGTCTTCTCGAGATCGCGCCGGGCCAGCTCCACGTTGGCGCGGGCGGAGTCGACCATGGCCCTCGCTTCAGCCAGCTGGGGCTCGCGCAGCAGCAGGGCCGACGGCTGCCCTTGACGGCCGAGGTCGGTCCACTCCTCGCGGGCGATCGCGGCCTCCGCCTCCTCCCGCAACAAACGCGCTTCGGCCTCCCGCACCCGTGCTTCCGCCTGGACCACCGCAAGCTCGTAGTCGCGGGGGTCGATCTCGAGAAGCAGTTCACCCTTCTCAAAAAAGCCGCCTTCCGCCAGCGCGTCCGCGGCCCGGGTGATCACCCCCGTCACCTCGGATACGAGGCTGATCTCGGTGCGGGGTCGCACTGTTCCCTGGCTTTGAACCGTCAAGGATACATTGGTAGGCTGAATCATCTGCACCCGAACCAACGGAGCGATGACCACCGGCTCTCGCGGCTGAACCGGCGGGCGCGATCGGATCATGAGGAAGGCGATCCCGGCGCCGAGGGCCAGCACCACGACAGGCAGAATGATGCGAAGGAGGTTTTTCATCGGGTTTGCGAAAGCTGTTTTGCAGGTTCGTCCACGCCGGGAATGGAATGGACGTCGGGAAGGGCATATCCACCACCCAACGCCAGATGCAGATCCACCCGGTTGTCGAGACGGACCCTTTGAACGCTGATGAGCTGGCTCTCGGCGTTGAAGTAGTTTCGTTGGGCTTGAAGGACGGCCAGGACGGACTCGATTCCCGCCAAGTAGCGCTCCTCCGCCTGTGCGAACGAGGCCCGCGCCTCGCGCACCGCCGCGGCCAAATGCCGTTCACGGTCGGCCAGCTTCCCTTCGACGCTGAGCGCGGTTTCCACCTCGGTGAACGCCCGCAAGATGGCCCGGCCATATTCGGCGACCGCCTGGCGGTTCCGTGCCTTGGCAAGGTCGATCCCGGCCACGATCCGTCCGCCCTGCAAGATCGGCTGGGCGGCGTTGGCCGCCAGCGTCCAGACGCTGAAATCGGTGTTCAACAATTCACCCAGATCGTCGGTGCTCGTGCCTCCGCTTGCCGTCAGGCTGAGCCGCGGATACAGGGCGGCTCTTGCCTGTTTCACGCGCGACACCGCCGACGCCAGGCGTCGCTCCGCGGCAATGATGTCGGGCCGTCGCGCGAGCAGTTCCGAAGGCAGACCGGCAGGAATCTCCCGCGCAAGATCGGGAAACTCAACCTGGACCTCGGTCAAGCCGTCAGGGTAGCTGCCGAGCAACAGCTGCAGCTGTC
>DNDP01000087.1:0-8230 GCA_003484235.1 Verrucomicrobiales bacterium | reverse complement strand
TCGGGAAACTCGACCTGAACCTCGGTCAAGCCGTCAGGGTAGCGGCCCAGCAACAGCTGCAGCTGTCTAACCGCGCGCTCACGGAGCGCCCGGCGGTCAGCCAATGAAGCGCGACTCGACTCGAGATCCGTGCGAGCCAGGCGAAAGTCGAGGGACGACGCAAGCCCGCGCTCGTAACGACGTTCAATCAGTCGGGCAGTGCGTTCGAATGCCTGCGCAGTCTGCTCGGAAAGGGCGACCTGCCGTTGCTGTTCCACCACCGCCAGCCAGCCTTTGACAGCCTGGGCCGCGATCGATTGCCGCAACGCGAAATAGTCGGCCTGGCTTGCCTGCAGACCCGCCAGCGCCGCGCGGCGGCCGGACCGGATTCGTCCCCAAAGATCCACTTCCCACGAGGTGCTCAGAATGAGACCGAAGGAGTTGTTCTCGGTGGAAAGCACGTTGCCACCGCTTCCCGGAATCGGAAAGCCGATGAAGTTGCGCCTGCTCCGGCTGGCGTCAAAACCCCCGTCCAGTCGGGGATACAAGTCGGCTCCGGCCATGCGCGCGTCGGCTGCGGCGGCCTCCATCCGCGCCAGTGCGGCCTGCAGGTCGTGATTGCGGACCATCGCTTCGTTGACCACGGCAACGAGCTGGGGTGCATGAAAAGTCGTCCACCAGGCGGCGATCACCGCATTGGTGTCGGAGGCGCTCCGCCAGCTGCCGGGCACTTCGACAGTCTCAGGCATCGACTGGCGGTCAGGCGGACTGACGCAGCCAACCTGCCCAATCGCCAGGAGACAGCCAACGGCTCCTGATGCCGGCCCGATCCAAGAAGAGAATGAGAACAGCTTTGCACGCATCATCGTCGCGCCCGCGTTGACGTTCTGGTCGGCGCCGGCGGAGTCCGGACGCGAAATCCCGCCACGGTGAAGCTCACCAGTTCCCGGATGGTGCCCTCGACATCTGACGGGTCGCACACGTCGGCCGCGTACATTTCCACCGCATCCGTGTCGCACATGGTATGCGCCATGGCTCCGATCAGAAACTGGCAGCGCCAGAACAGCGTGGACGGCGCCAGCTTCGGACACGCGGCCCGAAATGCGGGAATGAAACGGCGCACAATCTCGGCGAACATTCCGAAAAATACCTTGCGGACGTTGCCGTCGGCGTCGGCAAAGGTGCGGCCGATCAACCGCATGAACTGCTCGCCCCCATTCTCCGGGTCGCGGCTCAACCGGAGCGGCGGACCGACCAACGCCTCGACCACCCTTTCAAGAAAGTCCGGAGCCTTCACCCCGTCCGCCTCCGCCAGGTCCAGCAGCCGGAGCCGCTCCGCGTTCAAGGGTTCGATCCGCCGCTGGAGGACCTGACGAATCAGCTCGTCCTTGGATCCGAAGTGGTAGTGGACCGCCGCCAGATTGACGCGCGCTTCGGCGATGATGTTCCGCAGCGACGTGGCGGCGAAGCCTTGTCCGGCGAACAGCCGTTCGGCAGTTTCGATGATCTGGGTTTTGGTATCCACCGTGGCCATCGTATTAAACGTATGATTGAATCAGTCGATTGATTTACGCTCCCGGGTCGGGCATGTCAACGATTGGATTTCCCGTCCGGGGGGCCGCAGTCCGGTCCGGCGGGGGGACGGCGGCGGATTCTTTGCGGACCGGCAACCGTTGGCCGGAGGAGACTTGGCTTCCTTTCGGAGCCCGCATACAATCGACCCGCATCATGACCGAATTCAAATTCAGCTGTCCGAGTTGCAAACAGAACTTCAAGGTGGACACGTCCATCTGCGGGAAAAAGATCGAGTGCCCGTCTTGCCACGCCAAGATCATCGCTCCGGAAAAGCCCGACAAACCGGACACCGTGCCGGTGGCCACACTCGAAACGCCACCTCCAGCCAAGCCGCCCGCTGAAGCCCCGGCGAAAAAAGCCGCGCCGGCCGAGTCAAAACCTGCCGAACCCCCTGCCGAGCCGAAGAAGGCTCCCGACACCACCCCGCGGCCGCAGATCCCGATTCTTACCGCTCCCATCAAGCAGGAGATTGTGCAGGCGGTGAAGTCGCTGCTCTCCGACAAGTCCAAATGGATGCCCCGTATCAACGAGAATGGTGACCTCATGTATGCGGCCAAGAAGGAGGGTGACAAACTGGTGCCGGTTGCGGTCGAATCATCCGAGGCCACCCACTTCAGCCTGCTTGGGGCGGTGCTGCATGAGTTTCACGTCCGCAATGTCATGCGGACGGCCGCTGGCCGGAAGCGCTTTCTGGACAAGGCCATTCCCGAGGCCATCAGCGCCGTGATCAAGAAAGATACCGGCAAGTCGCCCGAAGACCTTGGCAAAGTGGCGCTGACCCACGAGCAGACGATCAAGGTCATCGGCATCCTCGAGAACAAGTTCGACGATGAAGCGGACCTCATGGCGCAGGCGATGGAACGGACCAGCAAAATGGGCAAGACCCGCGTCCAGGACATCGTCATGAAGATCGAAGGGGAGTCGATCATCACCAACGAGGAGATTGCCACCGCGCTCTGCAACGAGTTGGAGGAGATCAAGGCCCGCCTGGCCACACTGGAGGCCAAGGTCGGAGTGGAGTCGCCAAAGAAGGACGCAGACAACAAGGAATGACGGCGCCCCGACACGGCGCCCGAGAACGGCAGTGACCGGCCGCCGAAAGAAGCTCTGCCGGATCAACCTTCAGGCGATTCCTTCTTCGGCTTGCGCAGGTACGGCTCAAGCAAGTCGATCGGCAGCGGCAGGATGGTGTGCGTGTTGTGTTCGGAGGAGATCTCGCGGACCGTTTGCAGAAACCGCAGCTGTAGGGCGATCGGCTGCTCCGCAATCATCTTGCCGGCTTGGACCAGCTTTTCCGCCGCCTGGAATTCGCCCTCGGAGTTGATGATCTTGGCGCGGCGTTCCCGTTCGCTCTCCGCCTGTTTGGCCATTGCCCGCTTCATCGAGTCCGGCAGCACCACGTCCTTGACTTCCACTGACGTCACCTTGATGCCCCACGGATCGGTCGAACGGTCGATGGACTCCTGAAGCGTCTGATTGATCTTGTCGCGACGGGCGAGGAGATCATCCAGCTCGGCCTGGCCGATCACGCTGCGCAAGGTCGTCTGCGCGATCAACGCGGTGGCCCTCATGTAGTCCTCCACTTTGATGATCGCAGCCTCGGGATCCACCACCCGGAAATAGAGCACCGCGTCGACAGTGACAGGCACGTTGTCTCCGGTCATTGCCTCCTGTTTGGGCACGTCGATCGTGATCACCCGCAGATCCACCTTGACCATGCGGTCGACGATCGGAATGAGGATGACGAGTCCCGGTCCCTTGGCCCGGAGCAGTTTGCCGAGCCGGAAGATGACCCCGCGCTCGTACTCGCGCAGGATGCGGATCATCGCAGGGAGGATGATCGAGGCCAGCAGCAGGATCGGAATGATCCAGCTGGTCAGATTAAGCAGGTCTTGCAGTTGTTCCATGTTGCTCTCCTTCCCGGACGGGTTTGACTCGCAGGGTAAGTCCCTGAATCGCGGCAATCATTACCGGCTGGCCCTGGGGGATCGGCTCATCGCTCACGGCGTTCCAGATTTCGCCTTCCACAAAGACGCGTCCTGAAAGCCGGTCAATCGGTGTCTGGGCGTCGACCACCTGGCCGACCAGCGTTTCGCGTCCCACGCGCACGGGCAGCAGCTGGGCCTTCAAACCCGCGCTCACCACGAAGAAGAAGAACGCCGCCGTCAGCAGCGTGGCGGGGATGATGTACTGCAGGGAAAGCCGGAAAGCCGGGAGCGGGCTGTCGAACAGCATCAGGGACCCGAGAAAGAACGAGATGATTCCGCCCACGGTGAGCACGCCATTTGTCGGCGTGAACGCCTCGGCAATGAAGAGCGCCACCGCCAGCACCATCAGCGCGACCCCGGCGATGTTGATGGGCAGCACGGTGGCCATGTAGAGCGACAGGATCAGCGCGATCACGCCGATCACACCGGGATAGATCGCGCCGGGATTGCTCAGCTCGCCAATGATCCCATAGATCGCCACCAGCATGAGAATGAACATGACTTCCGGCCGCCAGATGGTCTGGAACGTCCGTTCCCGCAGGGTCATTGGAATCGCGACCACTTCCGCTTCCTTTGTGTCCAGCTCGAATTCATCCACCGTTCGGCCGTGAAGCTGGACCAGCAGGTCGGGGACATCCTTTGCGATGATCTCGATCACGTTTGTCGCCAGGGCCGTCTCCGCCGTGATCGAGGCGCTGTCGCGGACCGAAGCCTTGGCCCACTCGATGTTCCGGCCGCGCTTCTCCGCGATCGCCTCGATGTAGCTCACCGCGAAATTCTCCAGCTTCTGCGACATCACGTCGTTCGTGCCCCCCTGTCCGCCCGAACCGCCAATGGAAACCGGGTGGGCAGCGCCGATGCTGGTGTTGGGCGCCATTGCCGCCACGTGCGCGGCGAGGGTGATGAAACAGCCGGCACTTCCGGCGTTGGCGCCTGAGGGCGCCACGTAAACGACCACCGGCACCTGCGAATCGTAGAACTTCTTCACGATCTCCTGGGTCGAATTCAGCAGACCGCCCGGCGTGTCGAGCTGGAGGATCAGCGCCTCGTAGTTCTTCTCGCCCGCCTCATCTATTGCCCGCGCGATGTAGGTGGATGTCGCCGGCCCGATCGCGCCCTCCACCTCGATCATCCCCACCTGGCGGCCGAGGGATCGGTTCGCCATCAGCGTGAACAGCATCAGGAGCAGCCATGAAATCTTGTAACTCATCTGCCAAGGAAGTGAATGAGCCCGATGGCGACTCCCGCCATCTGATCCATTTCTACACTGACACTGTGGGCCCGATCCGCCGATTAGACAAGCCGCAGAAATGCTGCCGGGCCGGGAAGCCGCTCCGAGGCCACGAACCGTCCGAAATCATCTCCGACGACGGCGTCTTCCCGCAGCCGGACGCCGGTCACTCTGCCCGCCCCTGCCCTGCCGCCGGCGCCCGCGGCCACCACTGGTCTTCCCATCCCCTGCGAGTTGAAAGTCCACCTGCTTCTTGAAGCTGTCCACCTTCGACACCTGCACCTCCACCTGGTCACCCAGCCGGATCACGCGCCGGGTGCGACGGCCCACGAGCAGACTGCGCTGCACGTCGAATGCGTAGAAGTCGTCCGCGACGGTCGAAAGCGGCACCAGCCCGCTCATGGCCAGGCCCGGCACGTCCACGAAGAAACCGAAATTGCGGACATCGGTCACCAGTGCGGAATACCGCTCAGGCCTGCCGGATGCGATCTGCCCCTTCAGGTAGGCGAACATCTTCACGTCCTTGCTGTCGCGCTCGGCATCTGCGGAGTTGCGTTCGGTCCCGGAGATGTGTTCGGCGATCTCCCTGAGCGACTGCGTGGCGCCGTGGTGTTTCTGAAAGAGCGCGCGATGCACCACGAGGTCGGCATAGCGGCGGATCGGCGAGGTGAAGTGGGTGTAGCGCTTCTTCGCCAGGCCATAGTGGCCGAGCGGCTCGACGGCGTAGCGCGCCCGCATGAGCGACTTGAGGAATCCAATCTTGAGCGCCGGCCCGATGGAAATGGTCCCCAGCTTCCTGAGCAGCTTCTGAATCTCCGACCGCTGGCGGAGATTGCCGCAGGCGACGTTGTGGCCAAGCACCTCTTCGCGATATTCCTGCAGTCTCTTCTCGTCCGGTTCCTCGTGCACACGGTAGACGGCCGCGATGTTCTGCTGCATCAGGCGGGTCGCCACCGCCTCGTTGGCCAGCAGCATGAACTCCTCGATCAACTGGTGGGAGATGTCGTTCTCCACCTTTTCGATGCAGGCCACCTGTCCCTGCTCATCGAGGCGGATCTTCCTCTCCGGAAAATCCAGCTCCAGCGAACCGGCCTTGAAGCGCTGGCGGCGAATCCGCTGGGCCAGCTGGTTGGCATCGTGGAGCATCCGCTCGATGGGATCGGCCGGTTTCCCCTGCAGCAGCTCCAGCACCTCGCGGTAGCTGAAACGGCGCTGCGAATGGATCACCGCCGGATAGAACCGCGTCTTCAGGACGCGACCGTCGCCCGCCAGCAGGAACTCCACGCATTTCGTCAGACGGTCCACCCGGGGCTTGAGCGAGCACAGTTCGTTGCTCAGGGCCTCCGGCAGCATCGGGATGACCCGGTCCACCAGGTAGGTCGAGTTGCCGCGCCGGCGGGCCTCATCGTCCAGTGCGGTGCCGGGACTGACATAGTGCGAGACGTCGGCAATGTGGACCCAAAGCTTCCATTGCCCGGCGGAAGCCTTCTCCAGACAGATGGCGTCGTCGAAATCCTTCGCGTCGTCGGGATCGATCGTGATCACCCGGTGCTTCCGGCAATCCTCGCGGCCGGACAGATCAGCAGGCTGGACGGTCGTCCCGTGGGCGCGCGCCTCCTGCAGCACCTTTTTCGGAAAGTGCAGCGACAGGTTGTACTGGCGCAGCACGGAAAGCATGTCCACACCCTCCTCGTCCGGCGCACCAAGCACCTCGATCACTTCGCCCTCGGGATTCGTGTGGCGTGATTCCCAGGCCCGCAGCTCCACCACCACCTTGTCGCCGACCCGGGCGGGCCGCCCCACATCGCGAGGCTCCGGCACGTAGAAATCGTGCGGCATCCGCGGGTCGTCCGGGATGACGAAGAGGAACTGCCGGCCCCGCTGGAGCGTGCCGACAAAGTGCTTCCGTTGCCGTTCGAGAATCCGCACCACCGAGCCCGTGGCGGGCGGCGGCACGTCCGGACGCAGCCCCTTTGGTCGGACGTCCCGGCGCACGAGCACCCGGTCCTCGTGCAGGGCGGTGGACGTGGCGCTTTCCGGGATGACAATCTCCTTCAGCCCGGGATCGTCCGGCTGCAGGAAGCCCTTGCCCTGGCGGTTCATCCGGATGCGGCCCGGAATCAAGTCCGCCTCGCCCGGCAGGATGTATCGGTTGCCCTTGATGCGGGCGATGCGTCCGGATTGTTCGCAGGTTCGGAGCGTGCGCTGAAGCGACTGCTGCCGGTTCGGCGGGAGGCCAAGGGCCCGCAACAATTCCGGAACATTCAGCGGGAGATAGTCGCGCCCGCCGAGCAGGGCGAGCAGTTTGGATTCGAGGTCGTTCACTTGAGGAAGGAGAAGGTGCCGCAGTTGGCCGGTCGGAGGGAAGGAGCAATCACGCTGCAGTTAGCGCCGCCCGTTCGTTCTCAACCGTTCCGGTCTTCTCCAAAAAGTAGTCGTAGTCGCCGAGGTATGGAGTGATCTGGCCGGCATTCACGTGCAGGACCTTGGTGGCAAGCTGCCGGATGAAATGCACGTCGTGGGAAATGAACACCAGGGTGCCCTCATATTGCTGCAGCGCGAGGGTCAGCGATTCCACGGTGTGAATGTCCAGGTGAGTGGTTGGCTCGTCCATGAGCAGCAGGTTGGGCGGATCGACCAGGAACTTGATCAGGTTCAGCCGGCTCTTTTCCCCGCCGCTGAGCACGGCCGTCTTCTTGTGGATCTCGTCCTTGCGGAAGAGAAAGGACCCGAGGATGCCCCGTGCGTCGTCCTCACGGATCGTTGGAGCACTGGCCAACACCTCGTCGATCACCGAACGTTCCGGATCAAGCGTATCCGCCCGGTGCTGGCTGAAATAGCCGATCTTGGCGTTGTGCCCGAGATTGCGGACCCCCTGCTGGAACTCGACCACGCCGGCAAGGATCTTCAGGAGCGTGGACTTCCCCGCGCCGTTTGGCCCGACCAGCACGGTTCGCTCCCCGCGTTCGACGGTCAGATCCAGGCCCGAGTAGACACGGTTCGCGCCGTAGGCCATGTGAATTCCCTCCAGCGAAATCGCCCGTTGCCCGCCCCGGGGCGGCTGCGGAATCTGGAACCGGAACGGCTTGCGCGGCGGCAGGGGCTTCTCGATCAGCTCGAGCCGTTCGATCTGCTTGAGCTTGCTCATCGCCTGCGAGGCCTTCGAGGCCACCTGGCGAAACCGTTCGTAAAACTCCCGCAGCGACTGAATCTCCTTCTGCTGGTTCTTGTAGGCGGCGAGGTGCTGCTCATACCGCTCCTCACGCTGCCGGAGGAAATCGGTGTAGTTGCCGGGGTAATCGACGAGTTTTTGGCCGGCAATTTCGTGCACCTGGGTCACAACTTCGTCCATGAACTGACGATCATGCGAGATCAGCAGGACCGCACCCGAGTAGTTCTTGAGGTAACCCTGCAGCCAGAGCAGCGACAACAGATCGAGGTGGTTGGTCGGCTCGTC
>DNDP01000004.1:3094-3236 GCA_003484235.1 Verrucomicrobiales bacterium | reverse complement strand
GCATGTCGCAACCCGAGTTGATCATTCATCCATCCGGCACCGGGAAGGCCTACAGCGCGGTGGGTGATCGCTATGTGATCCTCGCTTCCGGCAGGCAGACCGGCGGCGCGTATTGCCTGCTCGAAGCAACCGTGCCGCCCGG
>DNDP01000004.1:2632-2869 GCA_003484235.1 Verrucomicrobiales bacterium | reverse complement strand
TCGAAGCAACCGTGCCGCCCGGGGGCGGACCGCCGCCGCATTACCATACGCGCGAGGAGGAGTCATTCTACGTGCTCGAAGGCGAGGTGACGTTCACGGTCGAAGGCCGAACCATTGTGGGGAGGCCCGGCTCGTTCGTGCAACTGCCACGGGAGGCTCCGCACGCTTTCAAGAACACGTCGGACATTCCTGCGAAAATGCTGATCCAATGCACTCCGGCCGGGTTCGAGGAGTTCA
>DNDP01000004.1:498-2416 GCA_003484235.1 Verrucomicrobiales bacterium | reverse complement strand
CCGGCCGGGTTCGAGGAGTTCATGCTCGAGTTCGCCACCGAGCTGCCGTCCCCGGACAGCCCACCAAATCCACCGACTGACGCGGAGATCCGGCTACTGCTCGAATTCGCGCCCAAGCATGGCATCCACATCCTGCCGCCACCGGACAAATGACCGCGCAATGCTGAAGCTGTTGCCAGGCCTTCTGATCGTCGTGCTGGCAGGTCCGCCGGTTCAGGCCGCCGAGACCGGCATGCGGGATGATGCGGCGAAAGCCCTGCGCAGGGGCGTGGAGTTTTTTCGGAACGAGGTGGCGCACGAAGGCACCTACCTGTGGCAATACAGCGCCGACCTGTCCAAGCGCGAGGGTGAAGGTGTGGCCACCGAGACACAGGGATGGGTGCAACCGCCCGGAACGCCCGCGGTGGGCCTCGCTCTGCTTGCGGCTTGGGAGGCAACCGGGGATCCCTTCCATCTCGATGCGGCACGCGAAACGGCTTACGGACTGATCCAGGGGCAGCTCCGGTCCGGGGGCTGGACCTACGTGATCGACACTTCGCCGACCGGGCGAGAGCGTTACGCCTATCGACGCGGCGGTAGTGAGCAGGGGCGGAACATCAGCACGCTTGACGATGACACGACACAGTCGGCTCTGCGTTTTCTCGTTCAGCTCGATCGCGAATTGAAGTTCGCCGACAATCAGGTTCGCGAGTCGGTCAGATACGCGTTGGAGGCGCTGTTGTCGGTTCAGTACCCGAACGGTGCATGGTCGCAGGGATTTGAAGGTCCGCCGGATCCCGGGCGTTTCCCCGTGACGAAAGCCAGCCATCCGGAACGATGGCCATGGAAATGGCCGGGAAGTCAGCAGTACTGGTTTCGCTACACGTTCAACGACAACTCGCTCGCCGACGCGATCGAGCTGATGTTCCTTGTGGAGGAGGTTTATTCCGATCCCCGTGCGGGGGCACCGTTCAACGAACTGGCAGAACGGTGCCGGACCGCGGCCGAGAAAGCCGGGGGGTTCATCCTTCTCGCACAGCTTCCGGAACCGCAGCCGGCGTGGGCGCAGCAGTATGACTTTGACATGCATCCTTCGTGGGCGCGGAAGTTTGAGCCACCGGCGGTGACCGGTGGCGAATCGCAGGGGGTGCTGCGGACTTTGCTCATGCTGTATCGCATGACCGCAGATCGGCGCTTCCTGGAGCCGGTGCCCCGTGCGATCGAGTACCTCCAGCGGTCGCGGCTGCCGGATGGCCGGTTTGCGCGGTTCTATGAACTGGAGACAAACCGTCCCCTCTACTTCACCAAAGATTATGAACTCACCTACGACGACAGCGATGTGCCGACGCACTATTCGTTCAAGGTGGGCGATCAGACCGAATCGATACTGAAGGAATACCGGAGGCTGGAGGGGCTGAGCCGTGAGGAACTCGGGAGAGCTCGTGGAGACGATCCATCCAAACTCACGGCTGCACTCACGGAAGCGGTGGGCCGCATCATTGCCACGCAGGACGATCGCGGGCGTTGGGTCGAAGACGGCCCGATGCGTTATCATCGGCCCAAGGATTCCGCCGGGCAGGTGATCAATGTCGGGACATTCAACCGCCACGTGGTGACGTTGAGCGAATTCCTGCGCGCGTCTCGCCCCTGAATCGCGGCCTTCCGGCGGGTTCGTCGCGGTTTCCGCTTTCCCGTCTTTCCTCCCCCGGACGCTTGTGCTGAACTCTGCGGCGCATGGCCAATGCCAAGTCCGCCGCCAAGAATGTGACGCCCATGATGGCGCAGTATCGCCAGATCAAGGGCGGGCTGCCGAAGGACGCCATCCTCCTCTTCCGGCTCGGCGACTTCTACGAGATGTTCCTCGAGGACGCGCAGGTGGCGGCCGGCATCCTCAACGTTGCGCTCACCAAACGCGGCGACATGCCGATGTGCGGCATCC
>DNDP01000004.1:0-182 GCA_003484235.1 Verrucomicrobiales bacterium | reverse complement strand
TTCGACGAACGGATGCTCGCCGCCGAGCGGAACAACTTCCTCGGCGCCGTCTATCGATCAGGTGCCACCTACGGCCTCGCGTTCATTGACCTGACGACCGGCGACTTCAAAACGACCGAAGCTGCGGACGAGGCGGCGTTGCTGACCGAACTGGAGCGGCTGCGCCCGGCCGAGCTGCTCTG
>DNDP01000085.1:3907-5488 GCA_003484235.1 Verrucomicrobiales bacterium | reverse complement strand
ATGCTCTCCTCCTTGTCGGCGGTCTTGAGGTTACAGTGTCTGGCGACCTCGCGGGTGTCGGACTTGGTCTTGTCGCCCAGCGGCCAGATGACGCGCCCGAGCTGGTCCTGTCGCAGCGAGAAGAGGAAGTAGCTCTGGTCCTTGCGCAGGTCGCGACCGCGTTTCATGAGCATGCGGCCGTCCGCGGAACTGCGTTCGACGCGGGCGAAATGGCCGGTGGCGACCTTTTCCGCCCCGAGCTGGCGGGCTTTGCGGATGAAGTTGCCGAACTTGAGGTGCTGGTTGCACATCACGCAGGGATTGGGCGTGCGGCCGGCCTTGTACTCGGCGGCGAAGTAGTCGATGACCATCTTCTGGAATTCGGCCGCCTCATCGACGAGGTAATAGGGTATGCCCAGCTTGTGGCAGACGGCGCGGGCGTCCATGACCGCCTGCGGACCGCAGCACTTGTCCTCCGCGCGGTTGACGCAGTCCTGCGGCCAGAGCTTGAGCGTGATGCCGATCACGTCGTAGCCCTGGTCCACCAGCAGCGCGGCAGTGGCGGAGGAATCGACCCCCCCGCTCATGCCCACCACCACGCGCTCTTTCTTCCCGTCGTTCATGGGAGGCGGAACATAGGCACGGCGGTGCGGTGTGTAAACCGTCCTTTTGCCGGGTGTTGCGGTCATGGCTGGCAATGCCATTGACACCCCCGCCCCAAACCCCCTACAACCGGCGCGCACTCCAATTCCAGCGAACTTATGCCCCTCCGCATCCCAACCAGCCTGCTCCTGGCCGCGGCATCCGTGGCTGCCCTCTTTCAAACCGGCTGCCAGTCGCAGCCCAAAATGACCCCCGGAGAATACCTGACCATGCAAGGCTACGCCTACGCCGAACCCTTCGGCAAAACCCCGGACGGCCAGGCCGTCGAGCTGTACACCCTCAAGAACCGTCACGGCCTCGTGGCCAAGGTGATGACCTACGGCGCCACGCTCACGTCGATGACCGTGCCCGACAAGAACGGCAATTTTGCCGACGTGACGCTCGGCTTCAACGACCTGGAGTCCTATCTGAAGGGGCATCCCTACTTCGGCACAACGACCGGCCGATATGCCAACCGGATCGCCGGCGGCACGTTCACGCTCAACGGCCGGGAATACAAACTCGCCGTGAACAACGGGCCCAATTCGCTCCATGGCGGGATCAAGGGCTTCGACAAGGTGGTGTGGAAGGCGCGGGTGATGGAGAATCCGCTGGGCGCCTCGGTGCGGTTTGAATACCTCAGCCCCGACGGCGAGGAGGGTTATCCGGGCAATCTCAAGGTGGTCGTGGTTTACACCCTCACCAACGACAACGAGCTGCGGATCGACTACGGGGCCGAAACCGACAAGGCGACGGTGCTCAACCTCACCAACCACGCCTACTGGAATCTCTCCGGCGAAGGCAATGGCACCATCCTCGATCACGAACTGCAGATCTTGGCCACCCAGTTCACGCCGGTGGACGACACCAGCATCCCGACCGGCGAGTTGAAGAACGTCGAAGGCACGGCGATGGATTTCCTGAAGCCGCATACGATCGGCGAGCGCATTTCCCAGGCAC
>DNDP01000085.1:0-3840 GCA_003484235.1 Verrucomicrobiales bacterium | reverse complement strand
CGATCACCAGCTCCAGATCATGGCCACCCAGTTTACGCCCGTGGATGACACGAGCATCCCCACCGGCGAGCTGAAATCGGTCGAAGGCACCGCCATGGACTTCCTCAAGCCGCACACGATCGGTGCGCGCATCGCGCAGGCGCCGAACGGCAACGGCTACGACCACAACTTCGTTCTCCGCAAGACCGGCCGGGGAACGCTGGACCTGGCGGCCGTGCTGCACGACCCGAAGAGCGGCCGGGTCATGCAGGTGTTCACGAGCGAGCCGGGCATCCAACTCTACACGGCGAACTACCTGGACGGCTCGTTGACCGGCAAGAGCGGCAAGCCCTACGTCAAGAATGGCGCCGTGTGCCTGGAAACGCAGCATTTCCCGGACAGCCCCAACAAGCCCAACTTCCCGAGCACGACACTGCAGCCGGGCGAGCGGTTCGTCTCAACGACGATCCACCGCTTTCTGGCGAAGTGACTCAAGATGCGGAACGACTTCCCTGGAAAAGTGGGGTTCCTGCGTTGACCAGAAGATGAAGTCGACGCCCAGTTCAACCGCGGCGAATTGGATCAACTGGCCGATGTCAGGCGGTTGTCCCGTGGCCGGATTGACGGCGGCGTAGTTGCCAATTTGAACCGCAATGCCGGTCGGCACCTTTCCCGACGCAGCTTTGATCAGCGGATAGCTGTGGTTGAGCTGTCCTTTGCGAAAAGGCAGCAGGTCCGGCCCGCCCACGCCGATGCCATGCTGAAGGGCGAATTCATACACGCCCTTGAGATGGCCGCCATCCTTCCACGGCAGCCATTCGCCCGGCATGAAGTTCGCATACTGCATCACGATGGACCGTGGAAACGCGGCCTTTGCGGCGAGCATGTTGGTCTGCACGGCTTCACGGTAGCCAATGAACGTGAAACCCTCCGGATGCCGATTGGTGCGCTCGCCGAAACCGACCGCCGTTTCAGGCAGGTTGAGCCCCTCGATGTGACCGTCCACGGCCTGGCCGAGTTCTTCGAGCAGCATATGGAACCGTTTCTGCACCCGGGGATCCCAGCGTCGCGCCACCCAGCCTTCGGGTGTGGCCTGCTCCTCCGATTCATCGGCAAAGGCGTACTGCATCGCGACGCCGCCACCGAATTCCGGAGTGCGAAGGTAGTCCGGCACCAGGACGCGGTTGGTCTCGAAGGAAGTTTCCTGCAACTGGACGAACAGGCGTTTGTTCCGGGCCGACAGGAAGGCGAGATCTTCCAACAGGGGGCCGAATTCGTATTTGTCGCGTTCCGGCTCGAGCTCCTTCCAGGTGTATTTCACCTGCGCGCCGGCAAAGGTTGGGGTATCCGCGAACCAGGCTTCCTTGATGCGCTCGCGGTCGCGGTTGAAGAAGACGAAATGGCGCGGCGCGGCGGCCGACGCCGGCTCGCCGGCAAGCAGCAGCAGGACGACAGGCAACGCCCACCAATGCGGTCTGCGTTCCGCGCCCCTGTCGGAATACCACTTCATGCGCCGAACACCTGCCGTACGAATTTCAGGCTGCGGGCGTGGTTCTCGACAACGGTCCGGGTGATCTTCGTGCCTTCTTCAAGCGCCAGCTCGACGGTGTAGAGCGCCGGCAGATTGTTCTTCCGAGCGAAGGCTGCCACCGCGCGGTAGTCGATGTCCCCGGTGTCCAGGTCTTCCCACCAGATCCTGTCACGGCTCTGGCGCAGATGCCACGAAACCACCCGGTTGCCGTACTCGTTGAGCGCATCCAGCGGCTGGATGCCGCCGCGGAATACCCAGTGCACGTCATAACAGAAATCCACCGTGCCTGCCGCGGACTGACGGAAGTTGCGATGAAACTCCCGGCCACCATTGCGCAGTTCAGGAGTGTGGTGGTGAATCCCGAGTCTCAGTCCCAGCTGCTTCAATCCGCCGCCCAACAGTTTGAGCGCGGTCACCTGGCGGTCCAATTCCTCCTCGGTCTTGTCCCGGCCAATGGGATTGGGATTGCAGTTGATGACTTGAAAACCAGCCCCTTTGCAGGCCTGCGCGGCCGCCAGAATCTTCTCCACAGTCGCCTCCGCCTGGTCGTCGTGCAGTGCGCCACCGGTGTAAAGGCTGACCGGTTTGAGACCCTTCGAACGAAGTCGCTCCGCGAAACCGGCGTTGTTCTCCGGCCGGTTCACGTCGAGGTTTCCCTCTGCGTATTGATACCCGGCATCGCGGAGCGCCGAGAAAATCTCGTCCAGATGCTCATAGGCATTGCGGCCTTCCCGCTGATAATACTGGCCCCAGCCATAGAGCTGGGAACCGATCAGCAGGCCGGAGGGGGCGTTGGCGGCGAACCCCGACGGCTGCGTCATCTTGGCGGCCACCAGCATTCCGGCAGCAGCCGAAGTCCCGAGGAAGCGGCGGCGGTCCATTGGCGAATGATCGTGCATGGAGCCGATCAAACCACGAGCGGCGGACGATTCAAGGGAAGATTCCGGAAACCCGGCGGCCCGAAAAGCCAGGTGCAGGAAGGACCAAAAATCTGATTGCAGGACCGTCGCGGATTCAGTAGTTTCTGTCTAAACAGAACATACTGGAATGGACAAACTCTCACCAGTCGAACAAAAGTTCATCCTCCACTGGGGCGAGATGGGCACCAAGTGGGGCATCAACCGCACGGTCGCCCAGCTTCATGCCCTGCTCTTCATTTCGCCCAGCCCGCTGAACGCGGAGGACCTCACCCGCCTGCTGCAGGTAGCGCGCTCGAATGTCAGCACCAGCCTCAAGGAACTGCAGGGCTGGGGCATCGTCCGCATGGTCCATGTGCTGGGCGACAAGCGGGATCATTTCGAGTCGGTGAAGGATGTATGGGAGCTTTTCCGGATTGTCCTGGATGAACGGAAGAAGCGGGAGATCGACCCGACTCTCAGCATCCTGCGCGAATGCATCGTCGAGGCGGAAAAGGACGAAGCCACCGGAGAATATGCGGAGGCCAGGATGCGAGAACTCGCGGGTTTCTTCGAGATCACCACCGGCTGGTATGAACAGATTCGCAAGTGGCCAACCACGGCCCTTACCAAATTCGTGAAGCTCGGCGACAAGACACGGAAGCTTCTCGGCATCGGAGATTAGGTTGAACCCTCACCTTCCAGCCAATGGTCGTTCGGAAAGAGAGATTTCTGTTGATACAGAAATTCCCGACCTGTCTGGCGTGGCGACCTATCTTGGCCGGGTGTTCTTCGACGCCCATTGTGGGTTGTGTCGCGGTCTCCGGCACCGTTTCGGAAGCGTCTTCACCACGCGCGGCTGGCGGTTCGAACCGCTGCAGGACGTCATTCGGACCGGGGAGTTCGCGATCCCGGCGGACGAGTTTCATCGGGAGATGAAGCTGCTGGCGGCCGATGGACGCTGGTCCGGAGGTGCCGATGCCTGGATTGTGCTGCTCAAATCAGTCTGGTGGCTTCGCCCTGTGGGTGTGTTGCTGCAGTTGCCCGTCATCCATGGGCTGACCGCGCGCGCCTACGCTCATCTGGCTTCTCGCAGGCACTGCGTGATCAACTTGCCGGGCCAAAGTGGAGCCAAAGCCGTCGCGCGTGAAGGGAGAATCAAGGGGGCTCCCGGAAGACCACGGCTACCGCTGACCGCCTTCATCCCGCTCGCAGTCTTGCCCGCGCTTGCGCTCGTGGCAAAGCCCGCGCTTGAGCCATGGGTTTTCATGTGGGTATTGGCCTTCGCGATCTTTAGCGGCTGCAAGTGGCTCACCTGGCAGGACGCCAGAACTCGTGGCGTGCCGTATTCGGCCGGGGTATCCGCGCTCTATCTCGCCTGTTGGACAGGCATGAACGCGGTCACGTTACCCGAGGCACCGACCACCCGACGGG
>DNDP01000344.1 GCA_003484235.1 Verrucomicrobiales bacterium | reverse complement strand
TTGCGCACGCGCTTCTCCTCCTCGCGCGGCTGGTGGAGTCGGGGCGCTTCCGCCAGGACCTGTTCTACCGCCTGAACGTCATCGAGCTGAAGATGCCGCCCTTGCGCGACTGCCGGGAGGACATCCCGGTGATCGCCGCCAGCATTCTCGAGATCATCGCCGGCGCGGGCGGCGCGGCGCACCTGCCGGGCATGGTGGCGAGCCTCACGCCGCTCCCGGTCGTCGGTGTGCCGGTCGAAAGCAAGGCGCTCAAGGGCCTCGACTCGCTGCTCTCCATCGTGCAGATGCCCGGCGGCGTGCCGGTGGCGACCGTGGCCATCGGTGGCGGCCGCAACGCGGGCCTGTTGGCAGTGCAGATCCTCGCCGCTCACGACGAAGCGCTGCGGGCCAGAGTGCTCGCCTTCAAGGAACGTCTTGCCGCGGAATCGCGCGAAAAGAACAGCCGGCTGCGGGCCGGATTGACGGGCGAACAACGGGTCTGACTTCACGGGCATGGACATCTTCGAGGCCATCCGCGCGAATCTCCTCTCGCCCGCGGTGCTGTTCTTCGTCATGGGCGTGCTGGCGGCGGTGTTCAAGAGCGACCTGAAGTTTCCCGAGGCCCTCTACGTCACGCTCACGATCTATCTCCTCACGGCCATCGGCTTCAAGGGGGGCGTCGCCATCGCCGAGGCTGGCTTTGCCGCGGTATGGCTCCCGGCCCTCGCGGCGATGGCGCTCGGGACGGTGATCCCGTTCTGGACCTATCCCGTGCTGCGCTTCCTCGGCCGCATGTCGCCGGTGGACGCCGCGGCCATTGCCGGCCACTACGGGTCCGTCAGCGCCGTCACCTTCATTGCCGCGACGAACTACCTGAAGGACATCGAACTGCCCTACGAGAGCTACGCCGCCGCGTTTCTGGCGGTGATGGAGTCGCCCGCCATCATCGTGGGCGTGCTGCTGGGCAAGCTGGCGCAGCGGCAGAGGAACCGGACCAGCGCCTTCGGAGACTCGGTCAAAACGGCGTTGCACGAGGCGCTGCTCGGCCGAAGCGTGTTCCTGCTGGTCGGCGGGCTCGTGGTGGGAGCGCTGTGCGGCAAGCGCGGCATGGCCGGCGTCGAACCGTTTTTCGTCACCCCGTTTCAGGGCGTGCTGGCGCTGTTCTTGATGGAGATGGGCATGGTGGCCGGTCGCCGTCTGGGTGACCTGCGGAAGGTCGGCCCCTTCCTGCTCGGCTTTGGACTGCTGGCGCCGTTGGTTCATGGCTTCCTTGGCGCCGCCGTCGGGCAGATGGCGGGCCTCAGCCTGGGCGGGGTGACCCTCATGGCCACGCTTTCCGCCAGCGCGTCCTACATCGCCGCCCCTGCCGCCATGCGGCTTTCGCTGCCGGACGCCAATCCGACCCTCTACCTCACTTCCTCGCTGGCCATCACCTTTCCCTTCAACATCACGATCGGCATCCCGATCTACTACGAGTTTGCCCGCTGGTGGCAGCCTTGAACCTTTCGCATCCGGCCATGAAGACCCATCCGATGAAACTGGTCACCATCATCTGCGAGGCGCTGGCGCGCGAGCCGGTGAAGAAGCTTCTCGCCGACGCCGGGGCGCACGGCTGGACGATGTTTGACGTGGCCGGCTCGGGCGCGCAGGGCGAGCGGGCGGGGGACATCCAGGAATTCGGCAACATCCAGGTCGAGGTCATCGTGCAGCCCGCCGTTGCCGACCGGTTGCTCGAACGGCTGCACCGGGAGTTTTTCAGCCGCTTCGCGATGGTCGCCTACACGTCGGACATCCAGGTGCTCCGGCGGGAGAAGTTTTGAGTGTGCATCTTGTCGGATTCGCTTCCACCGATTTGCTGAGATGTTGCCCGAGCCGGTTGGCACAGATGCCAGCAACCGCATCGTTGACGCATGCCGGGGTGCCGGGCAGATTTGGTCCATGAGTGAAGCGACAGCCATTGTTCGCACCCGCGTGCCAGCCAGACGGCTGCAACGCGCGGAAAAGATACTGCATAAGCTGGGGCTCACCCCGTCGGAAGCCGTCAACATGCTGCTGGCTCAAATCGAGCTGCGCAAAGGCCTGCCCTTCGAGGTAACCGCCCAAGTCGGCCCAGTGCTCAGTCCGGAGGACCAGGCAACCGCCTGGACGGAGGCACTGGGTGCCTACTGAACCAAAGCCGGGCGAAGTCTGGTTCGCCGACCTCGGGATGGTTGAGAAGAGCCGGCCAGTTCTCGTTTTGGCTTGGCCCAAGCCTGCAGACGCCCGTGCACTCGTAGTCGTGGCGCCATTGACTTCACAAATTCGCGGTCTTAGGGGCGAGGTCCCTTTGGGAAAGCCACGCTGGCTCCCGAAGCCCTCGGCCGTGAATGTGCAAGGTTTGGCGAGCTTCGATCCTGGAAGACTTTCCCGCCGGCTTGGTCAGATCTCCGGTGATCAGTTCGATGTCGTGAAATCGGCTTTGCGGGATTTGTTGAGTCTCTGAAGGTTGTTATCCCTTGCGGGTTGATCTGAGCACAACTTTGAACCTCGACCGCATGCCGATTCTAATCAGGAAACCTGACGGTCCCTACTATTCCCCGGGAGACGAGCGTGCATTCTTCGAATGGTTGCAGCGGATTCCTTGTGTCCACCGATATTCCGGAGTCGGCGAGGAACTGCTGATTGACATCAAGAGCCAAACCATTTCCGAACGATGCCTGCGGGAGCTGCTTGCTCTGTTCCGAAGGTATCAGGTCGAGATGTCCCAGTTGGCCCAGTTTGAGTGTCCTTCAAATAGGAAATGGTTTCGAGATCCGTCCGCTCATTGGTATCACGCGGTATTTCGAGAGAACAACTCCGTCGTCAAAACTCGCAGGAGGAGGATGACCAAGCGTGGACGAAAGCTGCAGGTCACCCGAAAAAAGAAAGGGCCGGCTGCACGGTAAGCCGACCCTGAGTCCCGGTTGCAGACCAATTTATCAGTCTACATATGCGCGATCAGGTTGTCGCCGAACTCGCTGCACTTGATCTGCGTGGCGCCGTCCATCTGCCGGGCGAAGTCATAGGTGACCTTCTTCGAGCCGATGGCGCCGTTGAGGCCCTTGAGGATCAGGTCCGCGGCCTCCACCCAGCCCATGTGCCGGAGCATCATTTCACCGCTCAGCACGACCGAGCCGGGATTGACCATGTCCTTGCCGGCATACTTGGGCGCCGTGCCGTG
>DNDP01000030.1:27908-28151 GCA_003484235.1 Verrucomicrobiales bacterium | reverse complement strand
TGCACGAGGACCTCCGCGCCAACGGTCAACCGGCCGCCTGCGAGCGTTCCGGTCACCACCGACCCATGACCCTTCAGGGTGAACGCCCGGTCAACCGCCAGCCGGGGTTTCCCGGCATCGCGGGGCGCGGGCGTCTCACGCAGCACGTGAAGGAGCGCGGCTTTCAACTCCCCGATGCCGGCCCCGGTCGGGGCCGCAGTGGGCACGATCGGCGCGTCCGCCAGCGGCGAGCCGGTCAGCCGG
>DNDP01000030.1:24990-27689 GCA_003484235.1 Verrucomicrobiales bacterium | reverse complement strand
GCGGCGAGCCGGTCAGCCGGCTCCGCACGGCTTCCGTCACCGCGGCAGGATCGGACGCGAGATCCGCCTTGGTGAGCGCCACCACACCACGACGCACGCCCAAATAGCTGAGGATCTGCAGGTGCTCTTCCGTCTGCGGCATCCAGCCGTCGTCGGCCGCCACCACGAGCAGCGCGAGGTCGATCGATCCGACACCGGCGACCATGTTCTTCACGAAGTCCTCGTGGCCGGGCACGTCGATGACGCCGATGGAATGCTTCACCGGCGGAGGGGTGGATTCGTCGACGAGATCGAAGTGGGCAAACCCCAGTTCGATCGTGATGCCGCGCGCCTTCTCCTCCGGCAGCCGGTCGGGATCGGTACCGGTCAATGCCCGGACGAGCGAGCTCTTGCCGTGATCGACGTGCCCCGCCGTGGCGAGGATGAACGGCTGACGTCTCATGCGCCCGACAACGCCTCCTTCAACGCGCGCAGGATGGCGCCATCCTGTTCCGGGAAAACCGCGCGCAGGTCCAGCTTCACGGCGCCGTGTGCGACGGTTGCGATCACCGGCGGACGTCTTTGTCGCAACCGCGTGGCCAGCTCGGCGGCGGCCATGTTCGTCGGCCGCACTTCGAGTGCGATCGATTCCGGCGCCGACCGCGGGAGGGTTCCGCCTCCCACCTGGGCACGGGTTGTGATGACGCCAAGCTCCGCTGAGGATTTTCCGAGTTCCCGCACCAATGCCCCGGCCCGCCGACGCAGTTCATCGGTCGAGACCCGCAGCAGTTTGTGAATGGGAATCCCTTCGCTCGCCCGATCAGGCGCGGCCAGAAACTCCTCCGCTACCGCCTGCAGGGCGGACAACACCAGCTTGTCGCAACGCAGGGCACGGAAGAAGGGATCCTGCTTGAGCGCGCGCACGTGCCGCGCCTTGCCGGCGATGATGCCGGCCTGCGGACCGCCCAGCAGCTTGTCGCCGCTGAAGCACACGACGTCCACTCCCCGTCTCAACACCTCCGCCGGGGTCGGCTCGTGCTCGATCCCGGAAAACTGCGAGGTGTCCAGCACCGCGCCGCTGCCGAGATCCTCGGCCAGCGGGATTCGTTTGCGCCTTGCCAGTGCCGCCAACTCGGAGGAGTCGGGCGAGGCCACAAACCCCTCCATGAAGAAGTTGCTGCGGTGCACTTTCAGGATCATTCCCGTCTCGCGTCCCAGCGCACGGGCGTAGTCGTCAAGGCTGGTCCGGTTGGTCGTGCCGACTTCCCGCAGGTGCGCGCCACTCGTCTCCAGGATGTCGGGCACGCGGAACCCGCCGCCAATCTGGACGAGTTCGCCCCGGGAGATCACGACCTCCTTTTTGGTGGCGGTGAAATGGCGGAGGATCAGCACCAGTGCCGCGGCGCAGTTGTTGACAACAGCCACCGCTTCGGCACCACAAAGCGTGGCGAGACAACGTTCCAGGTAATCGCCCCGCCGGCCACGGGCGCCGCTCTCCAAGTCGAGTTCCAGATTGCAGTAGCCGGCGCCGACCCCGGTCGCCGTTTCGAGGGCACGCCCGTCCAACGGTGACCGGCCAAGGTTGGTATGGATGACGACGCCCGTGGCATTGATGACCGGTTGGAGCCGGCAGCGTTCGAGCGCCTCGACCCGCTGCCGGGCCAGGGTGGCGATCCTCTCCGCTGTGGGAACAACGGCACCGAGGCGAATCTCCCGGAGGAGCTCCCGAATGGCGGCCACGACCATCGGCCGCGGGACCGCCGAGGGTGGCAGTGCGCCGAGCAGGGAATCGACGGCGGGAATGCTGCGAAGCGGATTGCGTTTGGCCGGCATGGCAACGGTGCGGTGGCTGCATGTGTTTAGTCAGCGGTCAGGCGGTTGGGAAGCCTCAACTCGAATCCCGCCGCCGGCAGGGCGGAAAAGATTCGCATTGCCTCGTGGGCACACCGGCAAAATACTGCGTTCGTGTCCGAAGATCCCCCCCGGAAGACCCGGCAACTGGTGCTTGTCGGCGGCGGCCACAGCCACGTGGCGGTGCTGAGGGCCTTCGGCATGAGTCCGCTTCCGGAAGCCCGCATCGTCCTGATTTCCAATCATTGGGACACCCCCTACAGCGGGATGCTGCCCGCCCTCATCGCCGGCCACTATTCGCGTGATGAAATCCACGTGGACCTGCACCGGCTTTGCCGCTATGCCGGCGCCGACTTCTGCCGCGACCGCATGATCGGCCTGGACCTGAAGGCACGAACGGTCCAGCTCGCGAACCGGCCGCCCGTGCATTTCGACATCCTCTCCATCAACACCGGCTCGACGCCGAAATTGGACGATGTGCCCGGCGCCGCCGAACACGCCTTGCCGGTGAAACCGATCGACAATTTGCTCGCCGGCCTCGAGGCCCTCGAGAAACGGATCGCCGCTCATGGGACCACACCCTTCCGCATCGTCACAGTCGGCGGCGGGGCGGGCGGTGTGGAGCTCACGTTGTCGCTGCACCACCGGTTCCTGCAGCTCATCCAACAGGGAAAGCTCAAGGCGACGCCGCCGGAGTTCGAGATCATCACTGCAACGCCGGGACTGCTCGCGTCGCACAACGCAGGAGTGCGGCGCCGGCTGAACAAGGCACTGGCCCGGCGCGGAGTGAAGGTGCGGTTGAACGCGCGGGTGCGCGCGGTAACCCGCGGCGAAGCGCACTGCGAAAATGGCGGGGGGGGGGGGGGTGG
>DNDP01000030.1:21553-24750 GCA_003484235.1 Verrucomicrobiales bacterium | reverse complement strand
TGACGCCCTGCTCTGGGCCACCCATGCCGCGGCACCGGAGTGGCCCCGCGCCGCCGGCATCAACGTCACCGATTCCGGGTTCATCGCGGTGAACCGTTTCCTGCAGTCCACCTCCCACGACTTCATCTATGCCGCGGGCGACGTCGCCGAGATGATCGGCAATCCCCGGCCGAAGAACGGGGTGTTCGCCGTCCGGCAGGGACGACCGCTCGCGCAGAATCTGCGGCTGGCTCTTTCAGGATTTCATCCCCGCCCCTACCGGCCCCAGCGTTCGTTTCTGAGTCTGATCTCGACCGGAAACCGCAACGCCATCGCCTCCAAGGGCCCGTGGGCGGCGGCTGGCGGATGGGTCTGGCACTGGAAGCAGCGGATCGACCGCAAGTGGATGCATCAGTACCGCGAGCTGCCGAAGATGGAGATCTCACAGGCGGAGATGGACTTCACGGCGCGGATGAAGAAGAACCTCAAGACAACCGATCACAAGGGACGCGAAGAGAAGCCGCGAATGCGCTGCGGGGGTTGCGGCGCAAAGGTGGGCGGCCTGATCCTGCACGAGGCCCTGCGCCAGCTGAAGCAGCCGGCCAATCCCGCGGTTGTGGTGGGCCTTGCGGCGCCCGACGATGCCGCGGTGCTGACCGTGCCGGCCGGCCGGCCGCTGGTGCAAAGCGTTGATTTCTTCCCGAGCCTGATCAACGACCCCCACCTGTTCGGACGCATCGCCGCCAACCATGCCCTGAACGACCTGCACGCCAAGGGAGCGACTCCTTTTGCGGCGCTGGCGACGGCAATGCTTCCGCCGGCCAAGGACTGGATACTCATCGATCAACTCTCCCACCTGCTTGCGGGCGCGGGCAAACAGCTGAACGCCGATCAGGCCACTCTCGTTGGCGGGCATTCGTCGGAGGGGCGGGAACTGGGCCTGGGACTCACAGTCACCGGCACCGTTCCATCCACGCGAATCCTACGCAAGACAGGGCTGGCGCCGGGCGACCTGCTCATCCTGACCAAGCCTCTGGGCACCGGCGTCCTCTTTGCCGCGGACATGGATCTGAAACTGTCGGCCACCTGGTTGGCCACGGTCGTCAACGGCATGCTGGTTTCCAATGCCGCCGCGGCCGCGGTTTTTGTTCGGGCGGGAGTGCGGGCCTGCACGGACATCAGCGGTTTCGGCCTGCTGGGACACCTGCGGGAAATGCTCGTCCACGGCGACGCGGGGCTGGAGCTGTGGCCGGACAGCATCCCGACCTATCCGGGCACCCGCCAACTGCTGGCCGAGGCCGTCTCCAGTTCCATGGTGCCCGCCAACGCCTACAACCTCAGTCTGCTGGGCCCCGGACCGTGGGATCTGACGCCGGAGCGCACGCTGCTGCTCGACCCGCAGACGGCCGGCGGCCTGCTTGCCGGCGTCAGCGAGGAAACGGCATCCTCAGTCCTGGAGGAATTGCGAACAGCCGGCTATCCCGAGGCGGCCATCATCGGCAGGGTGATGGCGAAGGGAACCGGCCCACACGTGGTGCTCGGCAAACCGTGATCGGCGGGATCGGGAGCCGCCATCCGGCGGGCCAAAACAGCGAAACGAGGGCCGGCCAGGCCCGACCCGGATAAGCTCTCGACAATCCCCCACTGCTTCGCAAGACTCCGCGCCCGTGGCAAAAAACGCATTAGGACGCGGCCTTGGCGCGTTGCTGGGGAACAGCGCGGCAAAGCCGGCTGCCCCGGTTGCCTCGGCCGGCGCCCCGGCTCCCGCTGAACCACGCGGGCCCGGCGTGGACATGGTGGAAATCTCGCGGATCCAGCCCTGCGCTTTTCAGCCACGGAAGGACTTTTCCGATGAAGCGCTGCAGGAACTGGCCGACAGCATCCGGGAGCAGGGCATTGTGCAGCCCCTCATCGTCCGCCGAGCCGGCGAACGGTTCGAACTGATTGCCGGTGAGCGCCGCTGGCGGGCCGCGCAGATTGCCGGTTTGAAGACCGCTCCGGTGGTCGTTCGCGAGGCGGATGATCGCACGGTTCTGGAGCTTGCCCTCGTCGAAAACCTCCAGCGGGAAAACCTGAACCCGATGGAGGAGGCACAGGGTTACGCCCAGCTGATCGAGCAGTTCGCACTCACCCAGGAACAGGCGGCGGTGAAGGTGGGCAAGAGCCGGACGCTCGTCGCGAATTCACTGCGGCTGCTGCGCCTGCCGGACGAGGTGAAGGCGTATCTGCGACATGGCCAGCTTTCGGTCGGCCATGCAAAGGTCGTGCTCGGCGTCTCGAACCCGGCGGATCAGACCTACATCGCCCAGCGGACGATCAAGGAGGGCTGGAGCGTTCGCCATTTGGAGGACTATGTCGCCCAGCTGCAGCCGGACGCCGCACCCCGTGCCGGTGGACCCCGGAAGAGTTCCCGACCGGCGACACCCGACGCCCATGTTCAGGACCTGGAAACCAAGCTGCGCGAGCGGCTGGGCACCAAGGTCACGCTGCGCTACCGCAAGGGCAAGGGAAGCGTGGACATCCGCTTTTTCTCGGATGACGAACTCGAAAGGGTCCTGTCGGTGCTGGGAATTGGCGCCGATTGAAGCCATCGTTGCCTGAAATCCGCCCCACTGCATTCCCATGATCGATTCATCCGAACTTCGCCATGCCCTTGCGGGCAAGCTGACCGCGGCCGCGGGCCGGGTCCCGACCCTGAACGCCTTTGTCGGCCTCGATGGTTTCGTGGACGAGATCTATCACGTGGTGAACACGCGCCAGAACGCCGAATCCTGGGAGCGGCTTCCCACGATCGCGGCGTTTGCGGAGCGGCTCGCCGCCGCCGCGGGCCGGAGCACGAACATCGAGCTGGTGCCGCAGCTCACCAAGCTGGGCGGCAACGGCCCGATCATGGCCAATGCCCTGGCCAGCTTCGGACTGAAGGTGACCTACCTCGGAGCGCTCGGATACCCGAAGATCCGCCAGGTGTTCGATCGGTTCACGCAGGTGGCCGAGGTGCATTCCATCGCCGATGCCGGCCACACCAACGCGCTGGAGTTCGATGACGGGAAGCTGATGCTCTCCAGCACCGTGCAGCTCAACGATGTGACGTGGCAGCACATCGAGGAGCGCTACGGACGCGAGCATTTCACCGCCAAGTTTCTCGGCTCCGAGCTGGTCGCCTTCGTCAACTGGACGATGGTCCCCTTCATGAGCCGGATCTGGGAGGTGCTGCTCAA
>DNDP01000030.1:10010-21389 GCA_003484235.1 Verrucomicrobiales bacterium | reverse complement strand
CGGTGCTGCTCAAGGACCTGATGCCGCCCGCCAATGCGCCGAGAAGGACGATCTTCTTCGACCTGGCCGATCCCCAGAAGCGGACGGACGACGACATCAAGCATGCGCTCGACCTGATTGCGCGGTTCAACGAGCGGTTCAACGTGATTCTCGGCCTGAACGAAAAGGAGGCCTACGAGGTGAGCGAGGCCATCGGGTTTCCGCAGCGCGAGCGTTCGGCGGAGAACCTTGCCAGGCTGACGCTGGAACTCCACGAACGGATTCCGGTGGACACCATCGTCGTCCATCCGGTGGCCTACGCGCTGGCGACCAATGCCGGAGCGGTCTCGACGGTGCGCGGCCCGTTCGTGCCCAAGCCAAAGATCACCACCGGCGCGGGCGATCATTTCAACTCCGGCTTCTGCCTCGGCAAGCTGCTCGGGTTGAACAACGCGGAGTGCGTGCTGACCGGCGTCTCGACCAGCGGTTACTACGTGTCGAACGCCACCAGCCCGACCGTCGCCGATCTCGCCGGTTTTCTCCGCAACTGGCCGTCCAAATGATTGGGACTGGGCGCGGTCTTTCTCCGCACTTATCATTGCCGAAATGATCCTCCCGATCGTCACGTACGGACATCCGGTGCTCCGCCAGAAAGGCGAGCGCATCACCCAGATCACGCCCGAGATCACCCAGCTCATCGCTGACATGATGGAAACGATGCGGGACGCCAACGGCATCGGCCTCGCCGCGCAGCAGGTGGGCCGGGCGCTGCAGCTGACGGTCATCGACGTCACCGGCATCGAGGACCGGCCGTCGACCCTGGAACTCGATGGCAAACCGGCGGACCCGTTGACGCTCATGCCGCTGGTCCTGATCAATCCGGAGGTGAAGCCGCTGAACGAACCGGTGACCGGACCCGAAGGCTGCCTGAGCTTTCCCGAGGTGTACTTCGACGTGCAGCGCCCGGAACGGGTTTCGGTGTCGGCGATGAATGAGAAGGGGGAGCGCCTCGCTTTCAGCTGCGGCGGCCTGCTCGCCCGGGCGGTCCAGCATGAAACCGATCACCTGAACGGTGTGCTGTTCATCGACTACCTCTCCAAGAGCGGCAAATCGAAGCTGAAGAAGGAGCTCGACGCCCTGGTCTACCAGACGCGCCGCGAGCTTGGACTGCGCTGAACCGGGCGAAACCTCCGGCGGATGTTTCTGCCGTTCATCCGGTGGCGGGCAGCCACACCAGAAACTCCGACCCCTTTTCCGGCTCGCTGGTCACGCTCACCTTGCCGCCGTGCGCCTCCACGACGGCCTTGACCAGGCTCAGGCCCAGTCCCAGTCCCTTCTGCGAGCGGCTGCGATCGCCGCGATACAGGCGGTTCCAGATCTTGGGAAGATCCTCCGCCGCGATGCCCATCCCGGAATCGGCCACCCGCAGGGCAACACCCCGCTCATCGCATTGCGAGGTGACCGAAACCACCCCGCCCGCGTCGGTGTACTTGATGGCGTTGTCGAGCAGGTTGCCGATCACCTGCCGCAGGCGGATTGCGTCCACCGTAGCCTCGCAGGGACCGTCCAACCGTGCCTCCACCCGCACGCGCTTCTCCTCCGCGACATATTCGTAAAGCTCGATGACCTCGCGCGTGAGCCGGGTGAGGTCGGTGGCCTGGCGGTCCAGCTTCATCACGCCGGCCTCGGCCTCGGCGACGTCCATCAGGGCACGCAGCATCGCCAGGACCCGATCCGACTCCTCGACGCAATCGGCCAGCGCCTCGCGCCGGCCGGCGGGATCCTCGTTCTGCAGCGCGACCTCCGCGGAGCCGCGGAGGCGGGTCAACGGGGTCCGCAGATCATGCGCGACGTTGTCGAGCGACTCCTTCATGCCGCGGATCAGGCGCTGATTGCGCCCGAGCATGTGGTTGAACAGCCGGCCCAGTTCGGCGAACTCGTCCTCGGACTTTGCGGCGGGCACGCGCGCCCCGAGATCGCCCGTGCGGATGATTGACTGGACCGCGTTCACCATCTCCCGGACCGGCCGCAGCGCCCGGTGCGAGAGAAAGGCGCCGACCAGAAAGCCGGTCAGCACCACGGGCAGCACGATGCCGACGATGGACTGCTGCATCGCGGTGCGAAGCAGCTCGCCGCTGAGCGAGCTGGCGCCGACCTGCAGCAGCGTGCCGTCGGTGAACACGACCGAGGCGACCTTGAGCCCGGCCTGGATGCGACGCGCCTCCGCCTGCGGAATATTGAGCCACTGGACGCCGCGCAGATTGCCGAAGAAGTCCCGCCCCACGACCTCGACCTCGATCCATTCGGGCGGCACGTCGGCAAACAGCACGTTGTTGCGCGGCCCAACGACGCGGACGAAGAAGCGCCCTTGCATCGTGCCCCGCTCCTTGATCGCCCGCTCGATCGCCCGCGAACCACCGGTCTGGTAGAGGGTGGTGAATTCGTTGAGCCGGGCCGTGATGATCTCCCGGTCCTTGGCCTCGAGCAGGCGGTCGGTGATCCAATAGAAGCCGCCCAGCACGAGCAGCGAAGAAACGGTGAACAGTGCCGCATACCAGAGGTTCAGCCGGAATCCGAACGAACGGAGGAACCCGGGACTCATCGCGGGCCCTCCGGCACCACCCAATCGCGGCGGAGGTGTGGATGCCGACTCCGGCCGTTCATTCCGACGCCTCCTTCATCACGTAACCGACGCCACGGATGGTATGGATGAGCTTCACCGGAAACTCCTTGTCCACCTTGGCCCGGAGGCGGTGCACCAGCACGTCGATCACATTGGTCTGGGGATCGAAGTTGTAGTCGTAGATGCGTTCGAGGAGGAGCGTCTTCGTCAACACCCGTCCCGGGTGCCGCATGAGGTATTCCAGCAACGCAAACTCGCGGGGCTGCAGATCGATCTTCCTCCCGTCCCGCACGGCTTCGTGCTTGATCAGATCCAGCGAAAGGTCGGCCACCTTCAGGGTCGTGGGCTCCGTTCCCTGGGTGGAACGCCGGATCAATGCCTGCAGGCGCGCGAGCAGCTCGGAAAAGGCGAAGGGCTTGGTCAGGTAATCGTCCCCTCCCGCCTGCAGCCCCCGGATCCGGTCGTCCACCGAGGCCAGGGCGCTGAGCAGGATCACCGGCATGCGGCAGCCTTCGGCGCGGAGACGCTGGAGCAGCTCGAGACCGCCCAGCTTGGGCAGCATGAGGTCGAGCACCGCCGCGTCGTAGCCAAAACTGCGGGCGAGCCGCAGGCCGGCCTCGCCGTCCGCTCCGTGGTCCACCGCAAATCCGCTCTGCTTGAGCCCCTTGACGATGAACCCGGCGATCTTGGGATCGTCTTCCACAACGAGAATGCGCATCGGTTCATCCATCGTTTCGCAGGCGTCAGCGGATGGCAAAGGCAAAACAAAAGGCCCGCCCTTCCCCGAAACGGGATGGGCGGGCGTGGGCATGTTCGGAACCTCAGCTGTTGCGGGATTCATCCACCACCAGCCAGCGCGTGGCGCCCTGGCTCCAGACCCGCAGAAGAATCTGGTCGCCTTCAGACCGGTCGGCCAGCTTGACGGCGTCCGCCGCGGAGGTCACTTCTTCACGATCGATCTCGAGGATGACGTCGCCTTCGCGCAATCCCGCCTTGGCGGCGGGGCTGTCGGGCTCCACCGCGGTGACGAGCGCTCCGTTGACGCTCTTTGGCAGTTCGAGCTGCCGGCGGGCCGCACCATCGAGGTCGGTGACCGCCACTCCGGCCAGCCGCTCGGTGTCGTGCGAGGTCTCGCCGGAACGTCCGGCCAGCTGCTGGTCGCCGGGAAGCTCCTTCAACGTCGCCGTCAGCTCCCGCGTCCGGCCATCACGCATGACTGTGAGCGGCACCTTCGCGTTGGGCTTCGTCTGACCGACGATGTTCTTC
This sequence comes from Verrucomicrobiales bacterium, assembly GCA_003484235.1. Lineage (GTDB taxonomy): Bacteria > Verrucomicrobiota > Verrucomicrobiia > Limisphaerales > RI-55 > RI-55. The sequence continues at coordinate 17,521 of DNDP01000030.1, read as the reverse complement.
AGCTGCCGGCTGTCCCGAATGGCCTGTCCGTCGAACTCGACGATGACGTCGCCATCCCGGACTCCCGCCTTCTCGGCCGGACTGTCGGGAGTCACCTGCGCCACCAGTGCGCCACGCGCTTCTTCCAGCTTGAAGGCCCTGGCGAGGTCCTGATCGACATTCTGGATGTTCACACCCAGGAAGCCGCGGATCACGCGGCCGTTCTCGACCAGGCTTTCCATCACGCTTCGCGCAAGGTTGACCGGCACGGCAAAGCCGATGCCCTGGTTCCCGCCGGTCCGGCTGATGATGGCCGTGTTGATGCCGATGAGCCGGCCTTTCACATCCACCAGTGCGCCGCCGGAATTGCCCGGATTGATGGCCGCATCGGTCTGGATGAAATCTTCATAGTCGAGACCCATGTTGCCGCGGCCCTTGGCGCTGACCATCCCCATGGTGGTCGTCTGCCCGATGCCGAACGGGTTTCCCACCGCGAGCACCAGGTCGCCGATCTCGATATGATCACTGTCCCCCAGTACCAGGGCGGGCAGGTCGGCGGCGTCGACTTTCAACACCGCGATGTCGGACTTGGGGTCGGTGCCGACCACCTTGGCCACAAACTCCCTGCGGCTGTCGGCGAGCTGCACCTGAACCTCGTCTGCATCCTCCACCACATGGTTGTTGGTCAGAATGTAGCCGTCCTTTGATACAATCACCCCGGAGCCCAACCCCTGCCTGTCCGGGGTTCGAAACTCGCGCTGACCCGGTCCCATTGGTCCGCCGAAGAAGCGGTTCAAAAAGGGGTCCTCCATGAACGGGTTGCCGCGCATCTGGACGCGCTTGCCCTTCTGGGTCGTGGAAATGGTCACCACGCTGGGCGACACCTGTTTGACCACCGGCGCGAAGCTGGTGATGACGGACCCGCCGTCGCGTGTGATCGGTTGGTTGTCCAGGCGGACCTCCACGGTGCTTCCTTTGCGGGAGTCCGCTCCCGCCCACGACTGCAGTCCGAAGAGCGAGGCCGAAATGATGATCGCTCCGCCCAGCAGGGCGTAGCGCATGCGATTCACTGATTCCTTCATGTTGTCCTTCATGTTCGTTTCACGGTTGAGCTTTGGTTTGTTCACAAGAGCCACGTGATAATGGACAACCTCCGTCTGTCCCCCGCCTTTCGGCAGAATTACAGATTGGTAAGGCAGGAGGGGGCGGCGGAAGGAATGGTGTGCGGCGCAGGGCGGAGAGGGTAGGAATCGAACCTACCTTCCGGCTGTTCGCCGAAACAACGGTTTTGAAGACCGCGGGGGCCACCAGGCACCCTTCACTCTCCAGCCGGGGGAAGGATTCCTCCGCGAAGTCGCGCAGGCAATGCCATACTGTTTCCCACCCGGGTGTTTCCCGTGCCTGTGGAGTCCTTTCGTACAAGAAGAAGGGCCGGAGCTTTCGCTCCGGCCCTCGTGTCAATGGATGCCCGCAGCCTTAGGGCTTGCGGGTGCGCCAGTAGGTCTGGTTGTCACCCGAGGTGACATCCTTGGTGCGTTCGTAGTTCGCACCATTGACCGCACCCGGGTCGGCAGCAAATGCCGCCGGCGTGAGGGTGGTGGTCGCCTGCAACTCATGACCGGCCGCCTGCGCGTTGGCAGGATAGCTGACGGTCACGTTGTTGCCGTTGCGGGTGATGGTCAGGGTGACGTCGATCACCGTGAGGCTCAGGGTCGCGGGATTGCTGGCCACGGGAGCCGCGAAACCAGGACCGTTGATCAACACGTCGTAGGTTCCGGCATTGGCCTGCTGCACGTTGTTGACCGTGTAGCTGGAGCCGGTCGCGCCGCCGATCGGGGTGCCATTGAAGCGCCACTGGTAGCTCAGCGGACCACCGAGCATAGGCGAGGTCGGGCTGGCCGTGACGTTGAACGTCGTGTTCTGGCCCGGATCCACCGCCCTTGAGGTCGGGTGAGCCGTGATGTTGGCCGTGTTGTCCGGGTTCACGTAGCTGGACGTGACATTCCCGCCGAGCGGGCCGGTGTCATTGGCAGGCATGGCGCCGGACGCCGGCCACCAGGTGATGCCCACGTTGTCACCGCCGCCGCCTTCCTTGTGGAGCACTTCCACGTAGTAGCGGTTGCCCGCCACCAGGTTGAGCGGCGTCACGATCGTATTCTGCGAACGGTTCACCGGGAGGGTGGTCACGTTGCGGAAGTAGGTCGCGTTGCCGTTGTTGATGCGGCGGTCCGTGCCGTTCCAGTTGCGGTAGCCGTTCCACTCGGGCTCTTCCGCGATCACCCTCTTGTTGGCGGGATTCTCATCGGTGCTGACGAACATCACGCAGGAATCGTCACCGGAGATGGCGAAGTGGTAGTCGTCGGTCGCGGTCGGCACCACCCAGCCGGTCAGGCGGGTGCCGTAGTTGTCCTGGTTCGGTGTGGAGCCCCAGACGTCGACGAAGTCAACTTGGTCCGGGCTGTCCGGGAACTTGGCGGCATTGGTCATGTTGGCCAGCCGTGCACCGTTCAGGTTGTAGTAGCGCTCGCGCTTGATCAGACCTGCCTGCAGCGACCAGGCGGTGAAGGTCTTCACCGTAGGATTCGGGGACAGCAGGTTGGCTGCGAGCGAAGGATCGCGGATGTCCTTGACCGAGATGTTGTATTGGGTGCCCGCGGTCTGGGCAGCCGTGGTCAGTTCCGCCACCCGGCCATCAGCCGAGAGGGTCGCACCTGTCACTGCCAGCGACGATCCGCCGGGGCCCGTGATGGTGTAGTTCGCCACATCGGTGGCCAGACCCGCCTGAACGCGTTCGCTGAAGTAGACGCGAACCTTGTTCTGCGCGGTTGCGGGCGGGGCCGGCGGCACACCGCTGACGGCCGTCACCAACGGCGCAACAGTGTCGGTCACCACCGTCAAGACAGCCGCATTGCTGGGCGTCTCCTTGCCGGGGATCGAGGCCATCGCGCGGTATTCCGCACCGTTGTCGGACGGAGTCAGGGCCGGCGTGGTGTAGCTCGTGCCGAACGCATTCGGGATGTCGGCGAACGAGGAGCCACCCGGCGCCTTGCGCTGCCAGCGCCAGAACGTGGGCGGACCCGGATCAAACATCGTGGTTCCGCTGCCGGCGGCCGTGAACGTCACCGTGAGGCCTTCACTGCTGTTCTGGTCGGTCGGCTGCGTCGTGTAGGTGAACGTCGTTTCGTCCGGATTGGCGAACGTGGCAATCACGTTGCCCGTCAGACGGGAGGCCTGGCCATTGACCGGCGGGTTCTGCTCGGGGACGGCCGGATTCTGGGCCGGCACGCGCCATGTGGCGCCGCCACGGTCACCACCGCCACCTTCGAGGTAGACCAGTTCCGCATAGCGTCGGACGCCGGCGGTCAGGTTCTGCGGTGACGAGATGTTTTCGGGTGAGGAGGCATTACGCCGGTCCGTGCCCACCCAGTCGCGATAGCCGTTCCAAGCCGGCTCGGTCGCAATCCGGGTCACCGGACCGGGAGTGTCGTTCGAGCTGAGCCAGAAGCCGCCGTTGTCGTCCGAATACATGTAGAACGTGTACTGGCCGGTGTAGGGCGGGATGATGAAGCCGCTGATGCGGCCACCGAAGCTGTCACGGAAGTCCGTCGGAGCGTCCCACAGGGTGAGGAAGCGCGAATTGTTCGGACTGTCGGGATAGCGGGGATCGGAACGGACGCCGTCGGCGCCGCCGCCGGTGATGTTCCAGTATTCATCGTAGCGGGCGAAGCCGCGGGAGAGGATCCAGCCCGAGAAGATCACGGTGGTGTTCGCCTCAACGGCGTTTCCGGCCACCGAGATGTCCTTCACGTTGTTGATCGTGATGCGGTACTTGGCACCTTCGGCCTGCTGGGCCGTGGTGAAGGTGACATTGGTGAAGCCACCGTTTGCAGCTCCGCTGAGCACGGCCGGGGTCGACAGAATCGTCAGACCAGCGCCGGAGTTCGTGTTCACGATCGTGTAGTTGTTCGGGTTCGTGGCCGTGGCCGGATCGATCACTTCGTTGAACGAAATGGTGACCTTGTTGAAGCCGGCGTTGGCGTAGGCGCGCACCACGGTGGGCTTGTTGGTGTCAGCGACCACCGTGAGGGTGGCATTGGAGCTCCACTGCTGGCTGAACAGGTTGCGGATGAGCACCTGATACTGGGCGCCGTCATCGGTCGCCGGACTGGGCAGCGGAACTGTCAGCTGCTGGGCGTTGGCGTCCGGAATGATCGACCCGTTGCGGTACCACTGGTAGGTGAACGACGGCGAGCCACGATGCACCACCAGGAAGTTGACCGACTTGTTTTCCTGGGCCGTCTGGCTGGCCGGCTGGTTGTCAATGACAATCGGTCCCGCCTGACCGGCGGCCGAGAAGAGCGACAGGAACTCGCCCGGAACCGGCGCCTGGCCGTTCGAGAGGCCGGTGTTGTCATTGAGGTTCCACGTTCCCGGCAGCTGCCAGGTGACGTCGAGGTTGTCACCGCCGCCGCCTTCCTTCATCAGTGCTTCGATGAAGTACTTGTTGCCGGCGGTCAACTGGGTGCCGCCGCGGGTGAACTTGGACTGGTGAGCCGGACGGTTGCCCGGATAGCCATTGCCGAAGTTGGCGTTGATCCAGCTGTCACCGGCGCCGTTCGCGGCTTCCGCGCCATCGCAGCCGTCTTTGCAGCGGCGGACGTTGGTGGTGTAGTTGCGGAAACCATTCCATTGCGGCTCGACCGCCACCGCCACCTTGGCGGCAGGATCCTGATTGGGGCTGATGTAGACCACGGCCTGGTCATCCGCCGCGATCACGAAGTTGTAGAGACCGGTCTGCGGGGGAACCAGGAAGCCGACCAGACGGGCACCGTAGTTGTCCGCCACGTTGAGGGGGATGCCCATTTCGGTGCGGGTGGTGGAGAGGTCGGGACTGTTCGGATAGCGGTTCGTGGCGGCCAGCAGGTTGGCGATGGCCGTTCCACCGATCGCGTCGCCGCCGTTGATGGCGCCGTAGGCGAAATACGAAATGATGCCGTCCGTCAGCGAGATGGCGCGGGTGTTGTTGGGCGCCGCGATCGCATTCGGGGTGGCGGCGAGATCCGTCACATTGTCCACGGTCACCGTGTAGGGCGGATTGTCGAGCGAAGTGGTGGTGTAAACGACCACGGTGTTGTTGTTGGTGGTGATGCCATAGCGCATCTCCACCCGGTCGACGGTCAGGCCATTGACGGAGTAGTTGGCCTTGTTGGTCGCCGTGGTGGGGTTCACCGGTTCGGAGAAGACCACGTTGAAGCCGGTGAGATTGCCGGCGGTGCTGGCCGACGCAATGGTTGGCCGCGTGGTATCGTTGATCACGGTGATGGTGACCGGATTGGAGTCAACCGAGGACCCGCCATTGGAAACGCGAAGACGGTAGGTCTTGTTGTGATGCTGGGCGGGAATGATCCTCTCGATGTACCTGGTGGAGGTGATTTCACCCGCCAGATTGGAGGGCGTTCCCGGGTTGCTGGGATTCACGTAGCCCACCAACTCCTGCCATTGGAACTGCCGCGGATAGTTGGCGGAGATCCACGGGGTGAGGTCGAGCGGCTGGTTTTCCGCAATAACCACCGAGGAGGAGGTGCCGGGATGCCGGTCGAACTCCGCCACTGCGATGGCACGCTCATTCACCCAGCTGCCCGAGCAGAGGCCTGTACCAGGACTGCAAGTCGCCTGGTAGGCAAACCGTTGGGCATAGCGGATCGGGAGGGGTCGCTGGAGCGTCTTGTCCGGCAAAAACCATCCGATGGAGGCGTTGCCACCCGGGCTGCCAGCAGTCTTTTGAATGAGCTCAAAATAATACTGCTGCCCCTTGGTCAGGACGAACACGGCGGACTTCTGGGTGAGCCGCTGCGCCCAGACATTGGCACCGGTGGATCCACCCGTGAAGGCGACCATCTGCTTGCCGGCGGATGAGGGACCGGCCGGATTCAGCCACAGCTCGGCATCGTCGGAACCGGAAACCCAGAACGTATATTCACCGGTCTGCGGAGGCTCGACAAAACCACGAACCCAGGTGGCCGAGTTCTGCGGGCCCTGGCCGGTGGTTTGTATGAAGGTCTCCGGCGGAATGGTGAGGTTCGGATTGATCAACTGCGTGCGCTCCGTACCCACCAGAAAGCTGGTCCCGGGACTGGCGGGAAAGATGGTGTTGTTCGGTGAGGTTCGCAGGTCAGCGACCCGCGTCCCCGGCACGTCGAAGTAGTTCAGCTGGTCCAAATTGCCAGCTGAGACCCACCCCACACCCAGACCTGCGGTCATCAGTGTTGCGGCGAGTCTATGTAGGGATTTACTGCGCATAGGCTACCTTCATTTCTGTTGGTTGTCGTCTGGCCATGACGCAAACAGAAGGAACCCGGCACCCGCGCGAGACGCCTTTTGACAGCTAAAGCTGCCTGTTCTTGTCAGGCTGTGAGACATTGGTTTGTTTTGGGAAACGCGTTCAATTAGCCACAAAGGAAAATTCTTGGCAATAGTTTTTTCCGCCGCGCGCGCCATCAACGGAGCTGGGAGCCGCCATTGGAAAAGGATTTGTAAGATGCCTGCTGACTGACAGATGGCAGAGGATGGAACCGGCCGCTGAATGCTCCAAAACAGACCGGCGTGTGCAGCCCGGTTCAGGCCGCTCAAAGCTCAAACGCGGCGAGGAATTTCGCAGGTACTCGCACCGGCCGTCCACTGGTCAGATCTACAAAGGCGAAGTGCAGATCAGCGCCGCAGACGTGCGTGCCATCCGGAATGCGGACGACCTCATGTTGAATTCGAAACCGCGTCCGTCCGATGAGCGAAATGTTGCCCCGTATCGCAAGTTGGTCGTCGGTCCGCGCCGGGAATTTGAATTCAAGCTGGGCGCGGGTCAGCACCGGTCCCGCCTGCCACCGCTCGAAATCCGCGAACGTCAGCCCCCGCTCCAGCATGTAGTCGTTGCGGGCACCCTCACAGTACTGCAGATACACGGCATTGTTCACGTGGCCGAACGAGTCCACGTCGCAGCTTCGAACCCGCAGCGTCGAGGTCAAGGCGGGGACAGGCATGGCGCAGCGTTCCCCAATGGGTGAAGAAACACAACGCAATCTAGCCCCGCTGGCCCAGATGCACCCGGAAGGGCTCGATGACTCCTGCCGCTCCGTTTCGGATTCCCCGCCTCGCCCAGGCGCCTTCTTTGGGCGGCCGCACCGGTTCCGGAATCGGCGGAGCCCCCTTGACGAGTTCCAGTCGTGTTCTTCGACCAAACGACTGCCGGTCGGTTTCCCGCCAGTGTTCCGCCAACAGTTCGGCGTGGAGGGCGGCGTCCAAGGGCAGCCAAATCACGAGGCTGCGGGCGGCAGGCGGCGAGATGTTCTTCGGAGCACTCATGGTCGTACGTCTTGTTGCTGAAGGATTGGACCGTGAACTGGAGAATCAGTTCAGCCTGCGACGCAACAAAATGGAACCGGAGGCCCGCCCAGACCGGAGTCGGCCGCTGGAAGCACACGAAAAAGCGACGAGGTCAGCCGCGAAGGAGGGTAAGATGGAGCGGGTGAAGGGAATCG
>DNDP01000030.1:7467-9853 GCA_003484235.1 Verrucomicrobiales bacterium | reverse complement strand
TGAAGGGAATCGAACCCTCGTAGCCAGTTTGGAAGACTGGAGCTCTACCATTGAGCTACACCCGCAGGCCGGGGCGGAGTGTAGCCACCGCGCTTGCGCTGTCAATCCGCCGGCCGCTATCCTCCGCCCGCATGACTTCACTGCTCCTGACGGGCGGCCGCGTGATCGACCCCGCCAACGGCCGCGACGAGACCGCCGATCTGCTCATCCAGGACGGCAAGATCTCGGCTGTGGGCAAGGCCGGCACCTTTGAAGTCCCTTCGTCGGCGGAACGGCGGGACGTGAGCGGCAGGGTCGTCTGCCCGGGTTTGATCGATTCCCATGTTCACCTCCGCGAACCGGGTCAGTCCGCCAAGGAAACCATCGCTGCGGGCACCCGTGCGGCCGCCATCGGAGGATTCACCTCCCTGGTGTGCATGCCCAACACGTCGCCCTCCATCGACAGCCCGTCAACCGTCGCGCTGGTACAGGACAAAGTGGAGCGACAGGCCGTGGTCAACGTCTTTGTCACGGGTGCGATCACCAAGGGCATCGCGGGCGAGGAACTCGCGCCGATCGGCGGGCTCAAGGCGGCCGGCGTCGTCGCCATCACCGATGACGGGCACTGCGTGCAGAACAACGAACTCATGCGGCGGGCCTGCGAGTATGCCCGCATGTTCGACCTGCCCGTGCTGGACCACTGCCAGGACTACAACCTCGTGAGCAACGGCGTGATGCACGAGGGCTACTGGAGCGCGTTCCTCGGCCTGCCCGGCTGGCCGGCCATGGGCGAGGAGATGATCGTGGTCCGCAACATCCTGCTCGCCGAAACGACCGGCACACCGGTCCATTGCCAGCACATTTCTTCCGCCCGCAGCCTGCAGTGGCTGCGACGCGCCAAGCAACGGAATGTGCCGGTCACGGCCGAAGCCTGTCCCCACCACTTCACCCTGACCGATGCGGCGGTCGCCGGCAGCGACAAGTTCTGGCCCGCGGACGGCAAGGGGCTGGCTCATTTTTTCCCGGATGACAACCGTCCGCAGTGGCCGGCCTATGACACGCTGTTCAAAATGAATCCCCCGCTCCGCACTCCGGCGGATCGTGAGGCCATTCTCGACGCACTGACGGACGGCACGCTCGAAATCATCGGCAGCGACCATGCCCCGCACTGCAACTACGAGAAGGAGGTCGAGTTCGACGCCGCGCCGTTCGGCATCACCGGGCTGGAGACGGAGCTCCCGCTCTCGCTGATGCAGCTGTATCACTCCGGACGGATGAAGCTGCCCGACGTGATCGCCAAGTTCACGGTGAATCCCGCCAGACTGCTGCGCCTGAACAAAGGCACCCTCTCGGTGGGGGCGGAAGCCGATGTCACCGTCTTGGACCCTGATCGCGAGTGGATCTATCGCAACGAAGAATCGGCGAGCAAATCCCGCAACTGCCCGTTTGATGGCTGGCCCATGCGTGGCAGGGCGAGCTTGACGATCGTCGGCGGCAAGATCGTCCACGAGCAGGAGTAACACGCCATGCGGGTGCTCATCATCGGCTGCGGCTACATAGGATTCCCGCTCGCTACCGAGCTCGTCAGGCAGGGTCACGAGGTCACCGGCGTGGGACGCCACGCGACCGCCCGGCCTGAACTCGCAGAGGCGGGAATTCGGCCGCTGGACGCCGATGTCACCCAGCCGGAAACCCTGTCAAAGATCGGCGGCCCGTTCGACTGGGTCGTCAACTGCGTCTCCAGTTCGCAGGGCGGTCTGGACGACTACCGCAATGTTTATCTCGACGGAACGCGCAATCTCATCTCGTGGCTCACAACGCAGCCCCCGGCAAAGTTTCTCTACACCAGCAGCACCGGGGTCTACGGACAGGACAACGGCTCGGTCGTGAAGGAGGATCATCCGACGGAGCCCGCCACCGAGACCGCCCAGGTGCTGGCCGCCACCGAACAGCTGCTGCTCTCCGCCGCGCGCGAGCGGAAGTTCCCGGCGATCATCCTGCGCGTGGCCGGCATCTACGGACCGGCGCGCACCTTCCAGCTCAGCCAGTTTCTGGAGAACCGGGCCCGCGTCGAAGGCAGGGGTGAGCGGCACCTCAACATGATTCACCGCGACGATGTGGTCGGATCAATCATCGCCGCGCTCCGCAATGGCCGGCCGGGCGAGGTCTACAACGCGGTGGATGACGAACCGGTGCAGCAGGTCCACTTTCTGCGCTGGCTTTCCGAGACGCTGGGTAAATGGATGCCGCCCGCCGCCACGCCGGAGGAACTCGCCGATCTCGCCAAACGCAAACGGGGCGTCACCAACAAGAAGGTGAGCAACCGCCGGTTGAAGATGGAGCTGGGTTACCAGCTGAAGTTTCCCACGTTCCGACAGGGTTACACGGCGGAGATCCGCCGTCTGGA
>DNDP01000030.1:5718-7358 GCA_003484235.1 Verrucomicrobiales bacterium | reverse complement strand
GATCTCCACCAAAGGCCAGATCGTTCTCCCAGCGGAGATCCGCCGTCTGGACGACGCGGGCGAGCTCAACGTCGAGCCGGAGCCGAGGTGATCGGGCGCGCCGCCGGAGTCTCCGGTTTTTCGGCCTCCAACTCGCCCGGCCAGCTTTCGGGCGCCGGCATCCACTGGCCGGGCCCGAGAAAGTCCTCCACCACGTCCTCGAGTCCCACACCAAACAGCTCCCGGCTGGCGGCCTGGCCGGCGTCGCTTGAGTTGGCCTTTGAAATGAACTCAATCAGCACCGGCTTCGGCGGTCTCAGGTCCACCTCGATCTTGCGCCACAGGATGTCCGCCAGGCTGTAGCTCAATGTGAAGCCGTCTCCGGCCAGCCCCCACGATTCACCGCTCCAGAACTGCTGGATCGTTGCCCCATTCCAGTGACGAACGTGCTGGTCATAAAGCTCGCGGTCAAACGGCGGAGCACCGCCGCCACAGATCACCGCTTCCATCTTCATGGCCAGCGCTTCGTTCAGCCAGGTGGGCAACGGCAGATGAACCAAACAGGCGTGGGTCAGTTCGTGGACGAGCGGTCCCCGGGAGAAAGCCTGCCCCTTGGTGGGCAGAGCAAGGTGGACATAGCCGCCACCGCCGAGGCAAACGCCGCCAGTCATCGGGTGATCTCCATCGGGATAAAACTGGGCGATGTAGCTGTAGTAGTCGTCCATTTCATCGAAGCACAGCACCACGTGATGGCCGTAACCGGCATCGGACGCCGCTCCCTTGAGACCCGTCATGATCGTCTGCAGGGCCGATTCGCAGAACCGGCAGGCCGCAGCGGCGACGGGATCGGGCACCGTGGTCAGGATCAGGAAGTTGGCCGACTCATGAACGCGGTAGCCGCCCCCGAAGTCATCCCGCAGCCCGTCCACCCACATCCGCGAGACACGTTTCCACGCGACCGGCCACTCATCCGCCGGCTGATTCTCGATGGCGGCCGCGATCGCCTCCCAGTCAGGGTGGGTAAAACCGTCGATCCGGCGAAGGAATCGCGAGAAGTCGGATTGGGTTGCCATGCGCTCTTCTGACCAGCGGAAGACTGGCGACGCCGGGACCACCGGCAAGCGAAAAGTCGGCGCGCGCCACCGGACGTATCAAGCCAGCCAACTTGATGGCTCCTCCCGGGCGAAGGTCTTCTCCTCCCGCGTGGCCAGGTTCTTGACCCGGACCGATGGCTCGCCGCCGGCGGCACTCTCCAGGCGTACCGCGAACCGCGCCTTCATCTCCACCGCCCGCTTGAATTGTTTGTCCCCCTTCATCGGCGAGGTGGAGAACTCGACCGCGCGGCCGGCTTCCCGCAGCTGCTGGACGACGCCCAGCGATTCGGCCCGCAGCGCCTCGTTCTCGATCAGCACGTACGCGTCGATGCCGGCATCGAAGGCCGGCAGCTTGCCGCGGGCTTTCAGCAACTCGGTCAACACCACGTCGCCCATGCCGAAGCCGATCGCCGGCAGGTCCACCTTTCCGCCGCTGATGAGCTTTACGAGGTTGTCGTAGCGGCCGCCGCCGGCGATCGCGCGAAACTCGCCCTTGCGGTCGAAGGCCTCGAAGACCACCCCGGTGTAATACGCGAGTCCCCGGATGATGTGGTAGTCGATCTTCAC
>DNDP01000030.1:3135-5429 GCA_003484235.1 Verrucomicrobiales bacterium | reverse complement strand
AGGGCGATGCCGACCCCGGCGAATTTCTTCGCGCTCTCCTCCGGCTTGTCCCGCTCCAGCTTGTCCACGGCCTGGTAGAACGCGTAGGCGTGTTCAGGCTGGCCACCGAAGTCGGTGAAGAACTGCTGCCAGGCGTTGCGGCTGCTGAGGCGGATCACAAAGTCCTCGGCGGTCAGCCCGGCGCGGCGGAGCACGTCGATGAGCAGCGCAATCAGCTCGGCGTCGATGCCGGCGTTGGCTTCGCCGATGATGTCCGCGTTCAGCTGAAAGTGTTCACGCAGCCGCCCCTTCTGCTGTTTCTCGTAGCGGAAAAGCTGCGGGATCGCGAACCACTTCAGCGGCTTCTTGTAGTGGCGCTGGGCATCAGCCACGAGCCGGGCAAGCGTCGGGGTCATTTCCGGCCGCAGGGCGACGGCGCGTTCGCCCTTGTCCGTGAAGTTGTAGAGCTGGCCGACAATCTCGTCGCCGCTTTTGAGCGTGAACAGTTCCAGCGGTTCGAGCGGCGGGCCGTCGTACTCGCGGAAGCCGTAGCGACGGGCGGTCTCACGCCAGCCCTCGAACAGCCACGTGCGGGCGTCGGCGCTCCACACGTCGTCATTGGGAAGTGGATCAGGACAAAAATCTCGGAAGCCGGGAAGTCGTTGCATGGATGAAATGGTATGGGAGCGCGTTTCAGCAGCGTTGATCAACCGGCGCCGAGGGCCGATTCAGGCATGCCCCACGGGCGGCGTCGGAAGCGCGGAGATGTTCCCGGCAAATGCAGTTCGGAGAGTGGCTCATCGGTCATCGGTCAAAACCGCGACTCGTCTAAAGCAAACGGGCGCCCGTTTCAAGAACGGGCGCCCACAACGGAGGCAATGTCTGTTCAAACTGGCATGGGTGGTGTACCGGGAGCCCGGGAAGCGCCCGCAGGGGGTGCCGGGTGCCCATCTTCGGGTGTCAGCCGGAGCACCAGTTCCCGCATTTCCTTGCCGGCTTTGAATTTTACGACCGCACGGCGGGGAATCGGGACATCGGTCTCCGGGGCATTCGGATTTCGGCCGATGCGGGCCTTGCGGACTTTGACCTCGAACACACCGAAGTTGCGCAGTTCGACTTTCTTGCCCTGTGCCAGGGCTTCGGCGATGTAGTCGAGGGTTTTTTGGACGATTTCGAGGACCTTCTGCTGCTGCAGATCGGTCTCTTCGCTGATGCGTACAACTATGTCTCGCTTGGTCATAGGCCTTAAAGGGTTGCTGACGTTTGGGCCGATTTTGACGGAGTTGTAGAGTCTTATATAGGCGACTCCACCTCCGGTCAAGCCACTAATCGCGGCAACCCGTTAGGCCACTGAGGCTTGGAAATAATCGATTGCTTCAGCTCTCGATCACGTTGATCTCGACCGGCTCGACGTTCACCCCTTTTTTGCCGAGCCACTTGATGGCGGATTTGATCGATTCACGCGGTCCACTGAGCTCCAGACAGACGATGCCGATCTCGTCGTTGACACTCGCCTGCCGCACGTTTGTCACAAGCGCAAATTTCTGGCTGAGTTCCCAGATGATCGGCGTCTGAATGAGCCGCGGCGGATACATCAACCACAGCCGTCTGTCCTCGTTGGTGGAAGTGGGAGCGGCGCTTCGCTTCCGGGCGGTTTTCTTCTTGGCAGCCATGCGGGTTAGCCTCCGGCAATCGCGGGAATGATGCTCACCTCGTCGCCTTCCTTGAGCGGCGTCTCGGAATTCTTGAGGAAGCGGATGTCCTCCTCGTTGACATAGACGTTGACGAATCGGCGAACGGCCCCCTTTTCATCCACGAGCCGCTCCTCGATGCCGGGATAGCGCGACTGCAGTTCCTTGATGGCGGCACCGATGGTGCCGGGCTGCACCTCGACGAGTTCCTCGTTGTTGGTCAGCTTGCGGAGGGGGGTGGGTATTCTTACGTTGACTGGCATAATATCAGGCTTTTGCTTCCGTGCGCTGCCGCGCGCCCAGAATGGTTTCGAACTCACGCAAACTCGGACGGATCTCCTGCGGTTTGCCCACGTGCTGCTGGACGGCATCGATGGTCTTCAATCCATTGCCGGTGATGCACAATACGGCCGAATCATCCGCCGGGATCTTGCCCTGGGCAATGAGTTTCTTGGCCACGCCCACGGTTACCCCGCCCGCCGTCTCGGCAAAGATGCCTTCACACTCGGCGAGCAACCGGATGCCCTCGCGCACCTCGTCGTCGGTCACATCCTCGGCATGTCCGTCGGTCTCCTTCATCACGCGCAGGGCGTAGAAGCCGTCGGCCGGTGTGCCGATGGCCAG
>DNDP01000030.1:0-2805 GCA_003484235.1 Verrucomicrobiales bacterium | reverse complement strand
CCGGTCGCCTGCGCTCCGTGGACATGCCACGGCGTCTCCTTGACGAGCCCCAGTTTGGCAAATTCCTGATAGGCCTTGTGCACCTTGGTCAGCAACGAGCCGGAGGCCATCGGGATCACCGTATGTTGCGGCACCTTCCAGCCGAGCTGCTCGGCGATCTCATAGCCCATCGACTTCGAGCCCTCGGCGTAGTAGGGGCGCATGTTCACGTTCACGAACGCCCAGCCATATTTGCCGGCAATCTCCGCGCACAGACGGTTCACCTCGTCGTAGTGTCCCTTGATGCCGACGACGTTCGCGGCATAGACGAGCGAGTTGACGATCTTGCTGTGCTCCAGATCTGACGGAATGAACACGTAGGCTTCGAGTCCGGCCGAGGCGGCATTGGCAGCAACGGAATTTGCCAGATTGCCGGTCGAGGCGCACGCCACCGTCTTGAAGCCAAGTTCCCGCGACCGGCTCAACGCCACGCTGACCACGCGGTCCTTGAACGACAACGTAGGGTAGTTGACGGTGTCGTTCTTGACCCAAAGCTCGCGAATGCCCAGCCGCTTGGCCAGCCGGTCGGCCTTCACCAGCGGCGTGTAGCCGACCTGGAAACCGACGGTCGGCTCGCCCGCGACCGGCAGCAGCTCGCGATAACGCCACATCGTCTGCGGCCGCGATTCGATGAGCTTCTTCGTCAGCGCCTTCTTGATGCGGTCGTAGTCATACACGACCTCGAGCGGACCGAAGTCGAACTCGCATACGTGCGTCGCTTCGAGCGGATACTCGCGCCCGCACTCGCGGCACTTCAGCGCCTTCATGAAATTTTGATCTTTGCTCATAATCTTCAGTTCGTTCGACAACAACGTGGGACAGACATCCAGCCTGTCACCTTGGCGTCGAGGAGAAGCAGGCCCGGTGGACCGGCAATTCCCGCACTCAACCAATCCAAAGCTTTCCCGGCCGGCGGCCGCGTCACCTGACAGACAGGACGCCCGACTGACATTGCTGGTGGGGAACGATGGGAAGAGGGCAAAACAAAACCCTCTTCCCATCGCGAGAAGAGGGTTCGTCTGAAAACCGGCGCACTCTTCTCATCTTTCCCCGCGCGGCTCTGCGTCGGGCTGGATTTGGCACCTGGTCGCTCCGAATGCCTTCGGAGCCGGTTGCCGTGGTGTCTGCGGGCCAGAACCCTCGACCACTCTCGATGAGTCATCCGTTCAAATCAACGGATGCGGATAAGATGATAAGTGGTGAGATTGCTGTCAACGGGTTTTTTCCGCGGTTCGGGTCGGGAATCCTAGCCCAAACACATGGCGCTTCCGGGAACGCCGCTTCGCTTCCCTCCTCCCACGTCTTCGTGCGGGGAGCCTTGAGGACTCGCGATCGTGCCCGTCCGCAAACCAGACTCGCAGCGCCGTTCTTCCCGGCTGCGGCCCTCTCCCCGCTTCACAGCATCCTTGCCAACCGGCCGGTCGCCCCTACAGTGAATTCATGGAACTGCCCGACCAGATCGGCGTGATGATCCTGCAGGGCGCGACGCTGTTTCCCCAGTCGATGTTGCCGCTGTATGTGTTCGAACCACGCTACCGCCGGATGCTGCAGGATGCGCTCGACTCGCACCGGCTCTTCTGCGTGGCCATGCAGCGGCCCACGACTTCGCGCGAGTCGCCCGAGTCCGTCGCAGGCATCGGCTTGATACGCGCATCCGTCCGGCACGACAACGGCACCTCGCACCTGATCCTTCAAGGTCTCACCCGTGTGCGGCTGGACAAGACCGTCCGCTACAAGCCCTATCGCATCCATCGCATCGCGCCCCAGCCGACCATTGCCGATGAAAAGAAGGCCGTGGACAACCAGATGGATCAGTTGCGCCAGCTGATCGAACGACGGTTGGAGCTGGGATTCTGCTTTCCCGGGCAGGGCGGCGGTTCCGGAATCAAAAGCGGCACCAGCACGGTCGTCAAACCCAAGGACATTCTCCGCTATCTCGACACCCTGGCGGACCCTGAACAGGTGGCCGACATGGTGGCCTGCTCCTTCCTGACCGATGCGGGCGAGCGGCAGATCATCCTCGAAACCTCCGACCTCGAACTCCGTCTCAGGCACCTTACGAGATACCTGGCCCGTGAAATCCGCCGGCTGGAAAAGGAGCCGCCGCAATGATCGGCCCGCTCGACGAAGATTCACTGGCGAACGCGAGCCGGGAGGAGATCCATGGCAGCCTGTTCGAGGCATTGGTCAGCCAACAGATGAACATGGCGCTGATGTTCCTTGGCGAGGTCACCCATCCCGAAACCGGCGACAAATATCGCGACCCGGAGTCCGCCAAGATGTACATCGATCAGCTGGAGATGTTGCAGGCCAAGACCCGCGGAAACCTGACGCCCGCCGAGGAGAAGATTCTGCACGACTGCCTCAAGCTGGTCCGGCGGGCGTTCACGCACGTCCTCAACGCCGGCAACTGAGCCGCGGCGGGCGTCCTTCAGCGCCTCCTTTCGATTGGCCGCGGCCCACCCGTTCCCCTGTTGCTCCCGTCGGCGCGCTTTGCTACAAACGCGCGTCCCTCGGTTCAACTGCGACGCAACATGTCCACCCACAAGCCGCCCCACCATGCCTACTGGCGGGCCAACCTGATCGTCCTGGCCATCCTGCTGGCCATCTGGTTCCTCTTCTCCTGCGTGTTCAGCATCTTCCTCGTGGACCGGCTGAACGAGTTCAAGCTGGGCGGATTCCCGCTCGGCTTCTGGATCGCGCAACAGGGCACGATCTACGTCTTCATCATTGAGATCATTGCCTACTAGATCGCGATGCCGACGT
>DNDP01000088.1:2172-6033 GCA_003484235.1 Verrucomicrobiales bacterium | reverse complement strand
GGCGCTGACAAAGTCTTCCGGTAAGGGTCTTCATCGAGCCCAGCGCAATTCCCACGCGCAGCAAGTTCAAGCTGGAGCCGCTGACCACGGCCGCTTTGCTCTCGCAGTTGCAGGGCGTCCTGCCCGCCGAGGGATCCATCGCAGGTCCGGCGCTCAATCTGCGCATCGAAGGCCCGGCACCGACGTTGCCCTTGCAGGTGCGGTTCCCGGTGAATCTGACGGACCTGGGATATCCGACCAATGAAGCGCCGACCGACGCCGCAGCTGCGGTCGCCGTCGTGCGTGAGAATGAGGGGGTCACGACCTTCGAGGTGATGGATCAGTTGAAGTTCACGCCCGCGCCGTTTTCCGAGCCTGCTCCCCGCCTCCTGGGTGAGCCGCGGTTGAACAACGGCGACAACGACCAGTTGGCCGCCGGTTTTCTCGACACTTCGATCGGAATTGTGATGCCCGCGTTGGGACGCTCGGCCCTGCCCATTCAAGTGGGTTGGAACCAGGTGATCGTTCCGTTGCTGTTCGGACCGCGACCGGTGGTGGTGAAGGGCAAAGTGGCGGCACTGCCCTACGATCTTGCGGTGGGGCTGCAGACCGCCGGGGTGTTGAGTCAGATCCTCAATCTCCAGACTGGCCAAGGGTCGGTGGACATTCCATTTCAGCTCGCCCAGCAGATGGGACTGGCCAGCAACCCGTTGGAAGTGGGTGGGGGTGCCGCGCAGCAGTTGATCGGAGTCGGCGTCTTTGCCTTTCAACAGCAGCAGATACGGTTGTCCAAGCCGGTCAGCGGAGCCTTTGTCACACTGACGTTAAGCGGTGGACCGCTCAACCCGCAGCGCGGCCGGATCTTTCCCGGCATGGTGTACGCTACCAGCGGGCAGGATGGATACTTTCTCACGGTGGCACCGGCGGTCGGAGCCAATTATCTGATCACGGCCTCGCACCCTCAGTACGAGGCACAAACCCAGGCGGTCAATCCGATCTCGACCATCCCGGGTCAGCAAGGTGACCTGAGTCTGGCCGGAGCGGTGTTCAAGAACTTCTTTTTCATGGTTCCCACCATCACCGAGACGCCGCCGACGGTGAGCATCTCGACAATCCCCGTGCAGCCCGCAGCGGGTCAGCCGTGCCGGGTGATTGTGAATGCCTCGCAGCCGGCCGTCGCACCCCAGATCGGCGTCGGCATCGTTTCGGTCGGCGTGACGAATCTGCTGACCGGCCGGGTGGAGACCAACGTCAACCATTCACTGGACAACATCGTGGAATCCACGCTCGGGACAAGCGCCCGTTGGGAGGGCACCCTGCTGGTGAACAAGCCCGTGCTGGTCAGGCTCAAGGTGGTGGTCCAGGGTCAGAACGGATTTCAAAGCGCGGTGATTCCGTATGCGATCGGTTTCACGGGTCCGACCCCGCCCAACATTCCGGCCAACATCCCGCCGCCGGACACCAACGATGTGCATGGCCCGCTGGTGGTCGAGACCAAGCCGCCCGGTTTCGGCTTCGTGGACAAGCGCGGCGAAATCGAGGTGCACTTCAACAAGCCAATCGATGGTGTCGTGACCAACCAGCTGAGCGGAATTGTGCTGAGCGGCGGGCCGGGCCCCGCGCTGCCAGTGTTGCGGCTTTCGCCCAGCCAGCGATCGTTGACCATCGCGTATCCCGGACTTGTGCCGGATCAGACCTACGAGCTGACGCTGTCCGGGCAGTCGGTGCGCGATCTCGCCGGGCAGCCGCTTGACCAGTATCCCAGCACGGAGGAGGCGGAGAGCTTCACCCTCAGCTTCCGCACGCCGCCGGCAAACACGGCGCCTCTGGCCGAGGTTTCGAACGGGAAGGGGAGCGTCATCAAAGGCGACCGGCTCTATGCGATCAGTCAAGGTGAGCAGGGCAACTTCCTTCTGACTTACGACATCTCCATCCCATTGCGGCCGCAGTTGCTCAGCAAGCTTCCGCTCGTCGGCCAGCCGCGTGATCTCGCGCTCATTCCCCGGTTTGCCTACCGGCGCAACATCCACGCGGAGATCGAGGTCAACGACGTGGTGGTTGTGGTGGGCGGCGACCTGGACGCGCGGATCGACCTTGGACTGGGCACAACTGTCAGCACGCGCGGTCAGTATCTCTGGGCGGTCGCGATGGAGGGCCGGGGTGCTTCCCCGCGGGTCCTCGCCTCGCCCATCGTCAGTTTCCGGATCGGTTCGGCGGCCACCAAGGTGCAATGGGTGCCGCCGTTCGTGGTCTACCAGGAATTTGGCGCTGACATCCAGCTGCTGGGATTTGTGAACCTGCAGGAAATGATCATCGGCTTCCAGTCGACGAAGCTCCAGCGGGAGGCCTTTCCCACGCCGGGACGACGCAACGACGACAACCGTGGAAAGGACCTGAACGGTGATGGAGACTATGTGGACGAAGGCGAGACGCTGCCACTGCCGGACCTTGCGCCCGCCGAGTTCTACGGCAAGCACAACAGCCTCGTCCTCGAGAACACCACGCAGAAGATTCTGGATTTCTCGGTCATCCGGGCGGGCACCGAGGTCGGCGTCACCTTGAGGAACGGCATCATGCTCGACGACTTCGGCCGGCCGAACGGCCCTCCGCTGCCGCCGATGTACCGAACCCTGGTGGCGGGCGGGGTGCCGTTGAACATCCCCAGCCCGACCAGCGCGGCGGTGCTGTTCAAGGACGCCTATCCGCGCTGGGTGACCCTCGTCAAAAACATGCCAATCACACTGGATGGCCTGCGCACCTCCATCTCCGCCGCGTTGGTGTCCCTGCAGCCGGACTCGGACTCCACGCAGAAGCTCGCGGTCGTCGACATCTCGCTGCCGCTGACGCCGCGGGTGTTGAACAAGATTCCCATTTCGGAGGACTTGCTGGGCGGTCCCATTCAGTCCGTGGTGGTGGGCCAGGGCGGCCGCATTGAAGTGGCTGGCGGACAGCACCTGCTGCTGCTGGATCCGAGCGAGCTCGGGGTGATCGAGATTCCGGAGGGGCAACTGCACCCGGCGATTACGGGCATGCTGCCGAACGCCGGTGACCGCTCCCGCACTCTGGGAGCAACGGACTTCGGAGTGCGCTCCGTGGCGGACGGTGGACGTTCGATGGTGGTGCAGGCTCCGCCGGAACTGTTGTTTGTGAGGGCGCCGAATGCCGGCATGCTGCTGGAACCCCAGTATTTGGGGGGACGCCCCGAGGAGGAGTTGAACGAGTTGTTGTCGGAACTGGAGCGGGCGTCGGCGCTGGCGCCCTCACGGGTGCGTCCCGAGCCAACGCTTTTTGTCGAGTCCGACCTGGAGCCGAGCCCCAATCTGTCGCTCCATTACTACGTGCTTGTGCGGGCACCGGGTGGAGCTGGACGGCAGATCGAACTGGGGCTGGAGTCCCTCAATCCCGCGGGGCGACCGCTCTCGAATCCCGGTCAAGGGTTTGCCCCAGTGCGGTCGGCTTCCGGCACCACTCAGGACGCAATCGGCCAGACGCCGCGGCCAAACTGTGGAGCGGCGATCCGCTCGCTGCCGGCGTGGCGTCTCAGTGACGATCCCACCAGCCCGCTCTACAACCGCTATCTGTCGCGCCCATTTGCGCTCGTGACGGAGACCGTCTCCTTCGAGGATCTGTTCCGGCTCACGACACTCGTGGACCGGGAAATCCTGTTCAGCGGTGCGGCGCTACGCGCGTTCATCGAGCCGAATCAGGAGGGTGACCCCGTGATCGGCCCGTTTGCCGCGCGCATCGATGCCCGGATGAAGCGCATCTTTCCCATCAGCGAGGTCAACGCGTACACGGTGAACCGCGACTACCTGGTGGGCGACAATCCGCCGCCGACCGGCGGGACTTCGCCGCTCGAGGACACCTACGGCACGATCCTTT
>DNDP01000088.1:361-2037 GCA_003484235.1 Verrucomicrobiales bacterium | reverse complement strand
ACGGCACGATCCTTTCCCACAGCGGCGAGCTGCGCACGGCGGACGTGGACATCACGGTGCCGAGCCCGCGCATGCCGATCGCCATCACGCGGGTGATCGGCAATCAGGACACCTACGAGGGGCCGTTCGGCGTGGGCTGGGATTTCAATTATAACCAACGGCTGACGGTGCTTGATCCGCTGACGTTCCCCGCTGGGCTCCAAATGCCGCTCGTGGTCCGGGATGAGGCCGAGAACAGCGAGATTGCCGGCAGCCAGGACGTGCTGTTCAACGACGGCCAGGGCCGGGTGTTTCATTTTGTCTGGAAGGGCACCAACATGCCGCCCGAGTACGCGGCCGACCCGCTGGTGCAGGAGTTCGAATACGAGGGGCGCGTCTCCGACTACTATCTGCCGCAGCGCGGTCTGTTCAATCTGCTGGTGAAGTTCAAGGACGGCCGGTTCGAACGGCTCACGCCCTCGGGCATGCGCTATCGCTACACGGAGACGGGACGACTGGAGACGGTCATCGACACCTTTCCGGCCAACCGCCATGACCTTCAATACGACCGCAACGGCTGGCTGGTGCGCATCGACGATCGCTCGGTGGAGGCACCCCGTTTCGTCGAGCTCGGCCACTACCGGCGGCGTGACAGCGATCCCGACTTCGTGCCCGGGCTGGACGAGGTGACGAGCAATTCCTACCTCGAAGGGCTGATCTGCCGGCTGCGCGACTACACCGGCCGCGACGTGCTTTTCGAGTATGATGCGGCGGGCTTTCTGATCAAGAGGCTGGACGTCGAGGTCAGCGGCGCCAACGGCGGATTCTCCGGGCGCGCCGAGACCCACTACGATTACGTGAACTGCCGGCTGGCAACCATCAAGGCATCGGCTGACGGCACCCCCTATGTCTCCGCCGTCAACGCCACGAGCAGCACGGGCGAGCCGGTAGCCCAGGCGACCTCCGGCAACTATGGGAATGCCGACATCAGCATCGACGTGGAAAACTCCGCCAAGACCGTCGCGACCCAGAGCAGCGGTGTGAGGCTTGGCGACGACAGCCAGGTGCAACGGTCGTTCGACAACCGCGGGCACGTCAAGTCAACCACCATCAGCGGCGGCGGTGGACCAGCGGTCACCGAGGTGCGGTCCAACTCGGTGGACGGCCTGCTCCTCTACATCATGCATCCTGAAGGAAACTCCGAGCGGCGGGAGTACGACAGCGGCAACCCGATCTTCCGGTCGCGCGCGAACCTCAAGCGGATCACGGTCGATCCCGGCCCCCGGGGCGGTGAGGGTTATTCGCTGACCTACAACCACGATCCCCGATACAACCTGGAGTCGGGGCCCCAGGTGAATGCCAATGGCTTCACCATCAACATCCGGCTGCGCTCCGACGGCCGGGCGCCCGAGGTGACGGACTTTGGCGGCGGTTTCCGGCGGACGGTCCTCTACAACGATCGCGGGCAGGTGGTCCGGACAGTCGACGAAAAGGGGGTGGAGCACACCATCGCGCATGACTCCAGCACCGGCTTCATGCGGAGCCGGACCGTCGGCGACATCACCTACACGATGGGCTACGACGGCAGCATCGCGGCGAAGCTGGGGCGGCCGACCAGGATCTCGCAGCCGCTTGGGGCACCCACCCTGACCACCTACGACGAGCGCACATTGCCGGTGGGGATTTCCCGCGGCGAG
>DNDP01000088.1:0-191 GCA_003484235.1 Verrucomicrobiales bacterium | reverse complement strand
CATCGCGGCGAAACTGGGACGGCCGACCAGCATCTCCCAGCCGCTTGGCGCGCCCACGCTCACAACCTACGACGAACGCACGTTGCCGGTGCGGATTTCCCGCGGCGAGCTCCTCGTCAAGCAGGTCTATGAGGCGGTGCGGAACTCCAAGCTCTGGGAGCGCACGATGCTTTCCGAAGCGTCGCCGGAAT
>DNDP01000117.1:2461-2639 GCA_003484235.1 Verrucomicrobiales bacterium | reverse complement strand
TCACCGCCTCGGCCGCCTCGCGATCGGTCAGGTACTCGCCGTCCGGACCCTCTTCCAGCGTGGGGATCTTGTACGGCGCGAAATAACTGGGCGGCTGGCCGCGATGGTAGCCGCCGATGTTGTGGTCGAAGCCGTGCGTCTCCGGGTGGTGCGTCTCGTTGCCGAGATGCCACTTGCC
>DNDP01000117.1:0-2218 GCA_003484235.1 Verrucomicrobiales bacterium | reverse complement strand
CGTTGCCGAGATGCCACTTGCCGATGTGGCACGTCGCGTAGCCTTCCTTCTTGAGCAGCTCGGCGATCGTCACCTCGTCGTGCGGGAGTTCCATCGTCCAGTCGGGCACCTTGAGTTTCGCCTTGGGTCGCTTGTGTCCCTGGATCCAGTCGGTGATGTGCAGTCGCGCCGGATACTTGCCGGTCATCACGGCCGCGCGGGTCGGCGAGCACACCGTGCAGGCGGCGTAGGCGTTGTCGAAGAGCATGCCGTCGGCGGCGAGGCGATCGATGTTCGGCGTCTCGTAGAGCCGGCTGCCCATGCAGGACAAGTCGGTCCAGCCAAGATCATCGACGAGGATGAAGATGACGTTCGGACGGTCGGCCGCCCGTCCGGTCACCGCCATCAGCATCAACGCACACAGGAGCGGGAAGCAGCGCAATGGGTTCATGACGCAACCGTAACGACTCCCCGGATGGTTGAACAGCTCAGGCTGGGGAAGCGGAGGAACCCGCCCGTCGAAGGGCTCAGGTTCCGGCGAACAGCTCACGGACCACCAGATCGAATCCGGGCAGAAGGCTCTCCGTCAGCCGGTCCCCGCCGGCCAGAATGCCATGCAGCCGAAGCCCGTACGGCGTACCGACATAGACCTCCACGTTGTCGTAGCGGGGATCGACCATCCAGAGCCGCGGCACGTTGCGCTGCTCGTAGATCTCTTTCTTGGTGACGGTATCCACGCGGTGATCGCCCGCATCGATGATTTCCACTGCCAACAGCAGCCGGTCATTGGCGTGGGCAACCACCGCCAGGTCCGGCCGTATTACCGTCCCGGGTCCCAATGCCACCACCGAACGCGTCGCCAGCAGCCTCGTCACCGCCCCGTCCGCCATCACGCCGGCGAGCCGCTCCTGCAACCGGACACGGATGGCCTCGTGCCGGGCCCCGGGAGACTGCCGGATGAACTGCTCGCCTTCGATGATCTCTTCGTACGGCTCGCTCATGGACGGCCCGAGCCTAGGCGGGACCGATGACTTGGCGAGCCGATTCGCAATCGCGGCTGCCCACCCCAGGCCCCACGGGAGAAACCGCACCGAAATCAGGCCTCCTCGACATTGGCGATCTCGCCTTCCGGGTAGATCTCCGGCGGCAGCTCACCGCGGCGGATCAGTTCCTGAAGATCCCGGATGATGGTGCGCCGGGCCACGTTGAACTGGCGCGAGAGCGCGGAAATGTTCGGCCGGTCGGTCGAGCCGCTGAGCTGCTTGCGGATGGTGGTCTGCCGGCTCAGGCGGTCCGACGACCGGCTCAGCAGCTCGTCCTTGTCGATCCGCTTGCTGCGTTCCAACGCCTCGAACTGGCGCACGATCTCCTGCTCGCCGCATTCCTTGAGCGCCGTCTCAACCGTCTGGGTGAGTTCATGGATGTCCACCGGCTTGGTCAGACACCAATGGGCGCGACGCGGTCCCTGCAGCGCCTTGATCTGCTGGTGCACCTCGAGCGCGCCGGAAACCACGATGACCGGCACAAACGGCAGCAGTTCCTTGAGCTCGGGGAGGAAGTTCAGCCCCAGCTCCCCCTTGTCGAGCACATGATCCAGGAGAATCAGGTCCGGCGGCGATTTGGATGCGATGGCAAAGCCCTGGGTGGCCGTGCGCGCCCGGTCCAGTTCGAAGTTCTCCAGGGCATCGGCGTAGATCTCGTATTGGAGATCGTCATCTTCGATGATGAGAATGCGTCGTTTCGACATGGCTGACGGTTGGTGTGTGATCGGAGATTACCGCTTTGCCGCCCAACGCGGCAACTGTGCGTTGATCCGCACACGTCGCCAATTTACGGCAGGAATGATTCGGGCACAAATCAGCCCTCCTGCCGGTTTCCAAGGGCGTTTCATCGGACAAGCTGGCCCCCGGCAATCCGTCCACGGAACCACCCTGTCGAGGGCGGACACCCCCTCCGATTGAACACCGGCTGGCCCGGCCTGCCGAAGCAACTGCCGGCCGGCTCCAGGATGATTGCCGCGGCGCCTGGACGGGGGGAATAAACTGTTGACGCTCCGGAGGGCGCTCTCTACATTGCGCCGCCTCTGGGTTCCAGAGTAGCTCAATGGTAGAGCAATCGGCTGTTAACCGATCGGTTGTAGGTTCGAATCCTACCTCTGGAGCCATCCGCTTCCGCCGACGCCACCCGCTCCTTGCATCGAGCCGGACAGGTCTGTGCCCCAGAGCATCGTCTTGAGGAT
>DNDP01000247.1:9514-19796 GCA_003484235.1 Verrucomicrobiales bacterium | reverse complement strand
GCCAGTCTTCACCTTGACCATTTGATCGGCCGGGCATTCAATCCGTCCATGCCCACGAGATTTCAAATCAACCGTCGTTCGTTCCTCAAGCGAAGCAGTCTCACAGCCGCTGCCGCCGGATTGCCACTGTGGTTTGTGCAGCGCGATCTGGCGCTGGCCGCCGACCAGGCTGCCCGGGTGCCCGGGTCTGCCAACGACCGCCCCGGACTGGCATTGATCGGCTGTGGCGGCATGGGCAGCGCCGACCTGCGGGCCGCCTCCCAGTTTGGCGACGTGATCGCCGTCTGCGACGTGAAGGAGAACTCGGTGGCGAGCGCGATCAAGTCGTTCACCAAGGACGGCAAAGTGCCGGTCGGCTACGGCGATTTCCGTCAGGTCCTCGAACGCGAGGACGTCCACGTCATCGTCAACGGCACGCCCGACCACTGGCATTCTTTGATCAACATCGGCGCGGCGCGCGCAAAGAAGGACATCTACGGCGAGAAGCCGCTGACTCTGACGGTGGACGAGGGCAAGCATGTGGTGAAGGCGGTGCGCGACAATGGCGTGGTCTTTCAAACGGGCACCCAGCAGCGGAGCGATCGTCGCTTTCGGCTCGCCTGCGAACTGGTTCGCAACGGCCGGGGCGGCAAACTCCAGACCGTCGAGGTGTTCCTGCCGGCCGGCCTGCGTGAGGGGCCGTTCGCGACCGACCAGGTCGTGCCCCCGGGCCTGAACTGGGACATGTGGCTCGGTCAGGCACCGAATGTTCCCTACCAGAAGGAAAGGGCCGGCAACTCCTTCCGCTGGTGGTGGGACTACGCCGGCGGTCCGGTCACCGACTGGGGCGCGCATCACAACGACATTGCGCGCTGGGCGATCGGTCAGGAAGGACCGATCGCCGTGGAGGCCCGGGAGACGGTCGGGCCCATCGCGGGAGGCTACACCACCTGCAAGGAATTCGAGGCCACGCTCGAGTATGCCGGCGGAATCCGGCAGATCGTCAAGACGACCACCGCCGACAGCCCGTTCGGCGGCATCATCGATCCCGACGGCCAGCGCAACGGCGTGCGCTTCACCGGCACGGACGGCTGGATCTGGGTGAACCGCCGCGATCTGAACGCGAGCCGGGACGAACTCTACCTGGAACCGCTGCCCGACAACGCCATCCGCCTGGAGCGCAGCGATCATCACATGACGAACTTCTTCGACTGCGTCCGTTCACGCCAGGACCCGGTGGCGAAGGTCGAGTTCGGCCATCGCTCGGCGGTCGTTGGCCACCTGATCATCATCGCGATGTGGGTCGGCCGCAAACTTCTGTGGGACCCGGTCAGGGAAGTCTTCACCGGCGACGGAGCTGCCGAGGCGAACAAGCACCTCGCCCGCGAAATGCGGAAGCCGTACGACTACAGCTACGTGGGATGAGGGCGGTTTGAGTGATGTGCTGATCGGGAAAGGCTCCGGGAGCTGCACGACAACCATTCTGGAATTCGATCGTATTCGCATTTTGCCTGGCGCGCACAGGTGTAAACAATGTGCGGCAGTGTTGCCGCGACCGGCATCGCACGCGATCAACGCCGCAGGTGCAGTCGTGAAACGGGGATGGACCGCTGGTTGGATTTGCCTTTGGCAGGGTCACTGGAGCACCCTCCCGCGCCGAAGGCATCCTGCATGAAACACCTCCACTTTCCCGTCCGCATGATCTGGGGATGGTCCCGACCGCTTGCGCTTGCGCTGGCAGCGGCCGTGATCGGATCCGCGTTGCTCGCCAATGCGCAGCCTGCGCCACCCGGTGCCGCACCCATTCGCTGGCGGAAGCTCCAACTGACGACGGAGTTCTGGGCGGAGGGGGCCTGCGCCGCGGATGTGAATCGCGACGGGCACACCGATGTGCTCTCCGGACCGTTCTGGTATGCCGGACCGGATTTCAGCAGCCGGCATCAAATCCATCCGGCTCCTGAGCATTTTCCGCTCAGGCGGGTGGACGGATTCACCACGGATATCGCGGGCTTCAAGGGTTTCCTGAGCGGAGAGAACGGTTACTCGGAAAACTTTCTGAGCTTCGCCGCCGATCTCAATGGTGACCGGTGGCCCGACTACATCGTGGTGGGCCATCCCGGAAAGGAAACCTGGTGGTACGAGAATCCTGCCGGACAGGATCGCCCGTGGCACCGTCACCTGGCCCTGGCGCAGACTGACAATGAATCGCCGCATTGGGTGGACATCACCGGTGACGGCAGGCCCGAGCTCCTCTGCATGAACGGTGGACGCCTTGGTTATGCCGCGCCCAACCCCGCGCAGCCGGAAGTTCCCTGGACCTTTCATGCCGTTACGGAAGATCGAGGCTGGAAGTGGAACACTCACGGCCTGGGTTACGGCGATGTCAACGGCGACGGTCGTCTGGACCTGATCACCTGCCTGAACTGGTGGGAGCAGCCGGCGACGCTCGAAACCGACTGCTCGTGGAAGCAGCATGATCGCGAGTTCAGCGAGGCCGCCGCCCAGATGTTCGCCACCGATGTGAATGGCGACGGTTTGGCCGATGTGATCGCCAGCGTGAACGCGCACGGCTACGGCATCGCCTGGCACGAGCAACGGCGTGCCAACGGCGCTACGAATTGGATTCGTCATCTCATTGCCGGCCGGACACCCATGGACGGTGAGACCGGGGTCGTTTTCTCACAGCCGCACGCCGTCTCTGTGGTGGACATCAACGGTGACGGGCTCCCGGACATTGTCACCGGCAAACGTTTCTGGGCGCACGGGCCAATGGGAGACGAGGAGCCGAATGCACCCGCGGTGCTTTACTGGTTTGAACTCCAGCGGACCAACGGCGAGGCCCGCTACGTGGCGCACCTGGTCGACGATGATTCCGGCGTGGGCACCCAGGTAACGGCGACGGACCTCAACGGCGACCGGAAACCTGACATCGTGGTCGGCAACAAGAGGGGCCTGTTCGTCTTTCTCCAGCGATGAACGGCGAGATTCTCTGCTGCTCGAAACTCCGGGAGCTTGGGAGCCCCTAAGCTGAGGCGAAGTCCGTGCCCGTCGAATTACCCGCCTGCCGGTTGCCCCCGTCCGCCTCCAATGTGCGGGCCACCGCCGCCGGGCGCTCCGGTTGGGCAGGGAACCGCTGATGCTCACGCCATCGAACCGAGCAGATCATCCAGCGCCACGGTGGCAAAGCTGGTGGAAAAATCGCTCATGGCGTAGGGGATGATGAGTTCCCGCCCGTGGAGCATCGCTCCGCAGGTGTAGACGACATTCGGCACGTAGCCCTCGCGCTCGCTTTCATTGGGCGCCAGCAGGGGCTCGCGCAGGCGACCGATGACGCGGGTGGGATCGTCCAGATCGAGGAGAAACGCTCCAAGGCAGTACTTGCGCAGCGCGCCCACGCCGTGGCTCAAGACAAGCCAGCCGGCCTCGGTCTCAATCGGCGAGCCACAGTTGCCGATCTTGAAGAATTCCCACGGCTGGGCGGGCGATACCAGCACCTTGGGCGTCTGCCAGAAGCGGACGTTGTCGGAGAACATGATGAGCAGATTCTCATCGTCCTGCCGGGAGAGCATGGCGTACCGGCCATTGATCCTGCGCGGGAACAGCGCCATTCCCTTGTTCTGCACCGCGGGGCCGTTGAGCGTGCTGAACTTGAAATGAAGAAAGTCCGATGTTTCGAGCAGCTGGGGCAGGGTGATCTTGCCGTCGTAGGCGGTGTAAGTCGCGTAGTGCGTGATGTCGCCGTCGTCGTTCTGAAACCGGACGAAGCGCGCATCCTCAATGCCATTGCTTTGGCTCGGGGACGACGGAAAGAGGATGCGCTGCGAGGTGTGGCTCCCGGGCGCGAAGTTCACCTCGTAGTTGGATTCGGCCAGCAGCAGAACCCCCCGGACCGTGTGTTCCGCGATGGCTCCAGTTGGACCAGCCTGCTGGCGCATCTGCAAAATCGCACAGTGCAGTGCGTCCAGGGTGAAGGTGTCGGGGAGGCGATCCAGCAGACGCCGGCAGCTGTCGTCCCGCATTCCCGATTCAGCGAGCTTCCGCTCGAACAGGGCCTTCTCGAACCCGGCATCGGGCACCCGTTCCGGCTCGGTCGCCAAGGGGACCGGCGGCGTCACCGTGACCCGGTGGTGTGCGCTGATTGTGCCGGTGCGGAACGTGATGGAGGAAATGTGCCCCTCGCCGGTTGCCCGCAGGCTCAGGATGAAACGCAGAACGCCTTCCCGGAGCCCCGATTGGTCAGGATGCGGCACGATGGACGGATTGAAGAGCGCAGCGGATTCCGGCGAATACTCGTGGGTGAAGTAGGCGCCGATGAGCGCCTGCCGTTCCGACGAGCCCTCCGGCACGTCACCGAGATGTCGCTCGATCTGGATGAAGCGGTTACGGAGAAACTCCGGAACCTTTTCGTGACGGTCCCCAAATTCGCCCAGCACCTGGTGCAACAAGCGCCCGACCATTTCATCCGAAAGGTCCCTGACCCGGTCAATGATCCTCCGTGCGATGTCGTCGGTGCTTGGATAGAAAGGTCGCATCAACACGCGGGCACGGTCCGGGATGAGAGTCGGTCCGATGCGATGGGCGCGGAAGGTGGAGCGGCTGATTGGCTTCATAAGTTTGCTGGTTGGGAATCCCCAAGGTGCAGGGCGCTATTCCCCGGGTGGTTCCTTGAAGCTGGCCAGGGTGTTCTGCAACGCTTGATTTTCTGCGAGCGCGAGGAGGAAGGCGAGGGTGGATTCCGCCCCCTGATTCTGGCTCAGACGGTCCATGTGCAGGCCGTCGCGGCAACCACCGGTGCATGGATCGTACAAGGCCATGCCCAGATCGTTGCGGCCCAGGAACCACTCAAACGCGCGCCGTGCCTCCGCCACCCAGAACACATCGTCCGTCGCATGATACGCCTCGATGCAGGCGGAAACCGTGGCCTGCGCCTCGATGGGTTGCTGGTCAAACAACGCCCGCTCTTTGCCGCGCGGATAGAAACCGTTCGAACCCACGGGGCGGAACGATCCGGCTTCCGACGTCTGGATTCCCACCAGCCAGCGCAACGTCTTGAGGCCGAGATCCACCATCGCCTCGTCGTTCATGCAGCGTCCGCTGAGAATCATCGCGTGGGGCAGCTTGGCGTTGGCGTAGGAAACAACTTCCTCGAACCACTGCCAGTGGTCGGTCGCGGCATCGGCGTAGCGTTGCATGAGCTTCGCCGTGAGGGACTCGCGGATCTGGTTTGCCCGCCGGTCGCCGCTCAGCCGTCGCAGGTATTCATCGATCCCGATGAGAGTGAACGCCCATGCCCGCGGCGAGGTGAACTCCGCCGCGACCGGCAGGGCCAGTTCGAACAGCTCTGCAGCCAATCTTTGAAAACTGCCCTGACCCGCCTGCGCCACGCAAAGCCCCAAAGCCCAAAGCGCCTGTCCCTGGCAGTCCTCCGAACCGACCTCGTCCAGCCACCGGCGGTCGAAGCTCATGAAGTTATGGAAGCGGCCGCGCGCGCGGTCAAAGGCGTGGTTCAGAAACGCGGCATAGGTGGCGGCCCGCCCGTTGAGACGCGGGGATCCGAGCCCCAGCCGTTGCAGCATCATCGCGAGCACCAGCGCGCGGGCGTTGTCGTCCGTGCAATAGCCCTCGGCAAAATTCGGCACCGTAAAGCTGGCGTGCTGGAAGATGCCCGTCGAATCGCTCATCCGGAACAGGTGATCCAGCTTCAATTCCGGCAACTGGCCCGGCTGCTCGTCGAGCGTCTTTATGGGCGACGACTTCGATCCCACAAAGCTGTGATCGCGGCGTGCCTGTTCGAAGGAGTTTTCATAAAGCTGCGCCACCCGGCTCCACACCATGTCACGTCCCAGCTTGTAGGCGTTCTTGCGCATCGAATGGCGCAGCGGCTCGTCCCGCAGCAGGGCCACCACGGCGTTCGCGATGGCCTTCGCGTCCTTGAAAGGCACCAGTTTGCCGCGATCCGCCGAAAGCAGTTCCAGCGCGTGCCAGTAAGGGGTGGACACCACGGCGTTGCCTGCACCAAACGCACAGGCCAGCGTCCCGGAGGTGATCTGCGCCTCGGTGAGGTAGGGCGTGAGGTAAATGTCGCAGGCACCGATGAACCGCATCAGTTCCTCCAGTTCGACGAACCGGTTGAAGAACACCACATGCTTCTGCACGCCGAGGTCCTTCGCCAGCCGTTCCAGGCTCAGGCGGTAGGCCTCGCCCTCCTCGCGCAGCAGGTTCGGATGCGTCTGGCCCACCACGATGTAGACGATCCTGGGAAACTCGCGGATCATCTCCGGCAGGGCGCGCAGGGCATACTCGATGCCCTTGTTTGGCGAAAGCAGGCCAAAGGTGAGCAGCACCTGCTTGCCCGCCACCCCAAACTCGTCCTTGAAAAAGTTCGGGTCGGCAAACGGCATGTTGGGGATGCCATGCGGGATCAGGTCCACTTTGGCTGCAGGTGCCTGATACACCTCGAGGAGAAACTCCCGGCCCCGCTTGCTCATCACCACCAGCCGTGTCGAAAGGCGGATCAGATCGCGCATCACGCGGCGTTGCTCGGTGTTCGGTTCGCGCAGCACGGTATGCAGGGTGGTGACGATGGGCATCCGCAGCTCGCGCAGCATGGCCAGCACATGGCTGCCCGCCTGCCCGCCAAAAATCCCGAACTCGTGCTGCAGGCAGAGCACGTCCACCTCCGTGATGTTCAGAAAATCCGCCGCGCGGAGGTAGGACGACAGGTCCTGTTCCGCGATCTCAAAGCGAACTTCCGCCGGGTAATTGTAGCCGTTCTTGAGATCATTGACCGGCACCACGAGGCACTGGACACCGGGAAACTCCGCGGCCACCGAACATCGCAGGTCCGTGGTGAACGTGGCGATGCCGCACTTGCGGGGCATGTAGTCGCCCAGAAAAGCGATCTTGCGGATGGCGTTTGGTTCTCGCACCGATGAGCACCCTACCTGATCTGATGCCCCATTGCGGCAACCTTTCGGCAGACTTCTTCAGTCTCTTCAAATCAGTGGGAATGCGGTGGAGGTCGGCGCTCCCCGGTATGGAGAGCCGTTTGAACGCAAACGGCGAAACCGCTTGTGGTTGTCGGGAAAGAGCTGGTACTGCCCCGGGGGCGTCCGGAATATGCCGGAACCGTCACGGAGTCAGGACTTGCGCCGGCGTCGGCAACTGGGCGAAGTTCCTGCGCCACGGCAGGGCGGCAATTTCGCTCCTCCGCCGCAGGCAGGTTCGCCGGTTATGTCGCGATTGCCGGGTTCTGCCAAATCCGAATTCTCCTCTGTCCTAATTGCCGGCCTGCCGGTTGCGTTCCTCCGCGGAACGGCGAATCTCGCGCTTGGCCTCCTGCAAACGCTCGGGCCACTCGAATCGCGGGGCCGTGGACGGATCGTAGCCTTCCAGGTGCCCGGTCAGGCGCGTCGCCGGTTTGGTGTATTTCAATTCCGTGTCACCAAAGACCTCGCGGCACAGCGCGGCGAGGCCGGGGTCGTATTCGATCAGCTCCGCGCGGGTGTTGACGTGGTTGTGGTCGTGGTCGTTTTCGCGGTTGTCGTCGAACCAGCTCTGCACGCCTTCGGCGAAGTATTCGTGATGGTTCACGGACGCGTACTTCCCCTTCCAGAGTCCCGCCGCCATCGCCGCGTTGTAGGTGGCCTGCAGACGGGTATCGAAGGTCGGATCCACGTTCACCATGCCGCGCAGGTGGAGATTATGGGCGAACTCGTGGATGAGGATGTTCTCCTTTTCATAGGGATCACCCGGGTAGCCGAGCAGATTTTCCTCGCCGCAGGAGCAGAAGGGATCGCGTTCGCTGCCGCCCAGTCCCCGGGCGCGCGCGTCCCAGAAATCCCTGCCCGGAAGGTCGGGGAACTCCCGGTGCGGCCGCTTGCCCAGCCACGCGAACTCCGGTTGATCGGTCGTGAACTCGTTCCAAGCGATGACGCACAGACGCGAGCCGCTCTTGATCATCGCCTCGCGCACATCCGGCCGCTTCGCCAGCAACAGGTCCACGAGATAGGCCGCTTCCTTGAGCGCATAGGGATTCACGGCCGCCGAGGCAACGATCGGATACCCGCCCGCTTCAACCCGTTGCGTGTAGAACGCCGGAATGCCATCCGGGTCCGGCGGATTGAAACGCACGGCTTGGACGGGCACCTTGCTGGTGACGATGCGCTCGCTCTTGTCCTGCCGACCCACGATCACGAAGCGATGTCCCAGCGTCGTGGTGATGATCGTGTGGTCGCCGGGTTCAACCGCGCCGTTGGGCACGCGTTCGGAGTCGCTCTTGAGCCAGAAGATGTCGACCGGCTGCGCGCTGCCGTTGATGACCTGAAGTCGAGGGCGTGACGCCTCGGCAGACGCGGTCGGGCGATCCGTGCCGAGTAGCCGCTTCATGGCCTCGCCCATCGCCTCGCCGATGAGCCAGTAGGTTTCGCCGTTGCTGTTCCAGTGGTAGCCCTGCCCGGTGGGGGAACTCTCCTTGTCGCGCCAGAAGTCGCGCGTGGACACGAACGCCACGTTGCCGGCGAACTCGGGCAGCTCGGCCACTGACGCCTGCGCCTTCATCAGCGACAACGCGCGCGGATGCGTTTCGCCCGGGCCGTTCATGCCGGTCTCGGCGATGACGAACGGCAGATTCGGCGCGGTCAAGTCACGGCGGATGTCGCGGATGAAATGGGCGAGATTGGAAGCATACTCGTCGTTGAATTGCTGGTTGATGCGGTCGTTCCAGCCTTGGTGCCAGCCGAACCCCGCGAGTTGATGACGGCGTCCCTTCAACGCGGGGAACAGTTCGTCCAGCTTCGCCAGCGCGGCCCGCGTGAGGGCGAGGGTCTCGCGGTAGTACTTCCCAAGCATCGCCGGATCCTGCTCAACGGCTTCGCGGGTCTTCGGATCGAACGACTCGGGGAGTCCGCCGGCCGACGGCGGACGGAAATCCACGGCCAGGCTCTT
This sequence comes from Verrucomicrobiales bacterium, assembly GCA_003484235.1. Classification (GTDB taxonomy): domain Bacteria; phylum Verrucomicrobiota; class Verrucomicrobiia; order Limisphaerales; family RI-55; genus RI-55. The sequence continues at coordinate 10,871 of DNDP01000247.1, read as the reverse complement.
GCCGCCCCAGGCGCACTTGATGAGCACGACCGGCTCGTCAAACGCGTCGCCCATCACCCAGCCGAAGCCCAGCTCGGGGCCGATGCGATCCGGGCGCGCGCCATAGCCCACCGTCAGCGGACCATGACGATCGAGGTAGGTGATCCAGACGTCGTCGCGCACGTACCATTGGTTCTCCGCGTCGAAGAGGTGGCGGTCGCGGCCGTCGCCCTTGGCAAAGTGCTCGAGCGAGCCGCGACCTTCGTTGCGCTGCGGATCAGCGGCAATGAAGCCGTGTCCCTCCATGTTCGACTGGCCGGCAAGGATGAAGACTTTGACCGGCGGCAATTCGGCCGCGGTTGCGGACCCAGCCAGCATCAGCGCCAGCGCGGCAAGCACGGCGGGCAAATGACTCTTTCGCTTCGGGACGGAAAGGCGATGGGATTTAGCCGGGTGGGTGTTCATGAAGAATGTTCAGGTGTTGAATGGGCGTGAATCTAGCGGGGAAATCTACATCGAGGAAGCCAATCCGGCGGGCGATTTCATTGTGCTTGGGTGTACTGGAGTTCGTTCGAGACTCCTTCCGTTGTCCATCAACTCTTCCCGCGTCGCCCGCGGAGCAGGTGCAGTTGAAACGCGCCCTTGCTCTTGAGGTAGTATTCACCGCGCTGTTCACACAGGAACCTGCCCTCCAGTCGCCGTCGCACCGCGTCGTTGATCTGAACGCTTCCCGGCATGCCGAGGTGCGCCAGTTCCCACGCCGCGTCCACCGTGTCGCCCCAGATGTCGTAGCTGAATCTGCTGCGGCCGATGACGCCCGCGACCACCGGTCCGGTGTCGAGGCCGATGCGCAGGTTGAGACCGCGCTGTCCCTGCGGATCGAGCTGCACGATCAACGATTGCAGGGCCAGGGCGAAGTCGGCCATCGCCTCCAGATGATCCGGTCGCGGCTCGGGCAGTCCGGTGGCGGCGAGGTAGCCCGCCTCCAGGGTCTTGATCTTCTCCACACCGTGCTTGATCGCCAGTTCGTCGAATCCGCAGAAGATCTCGTTGAGGAGGGTCACCTCCTGGCGCGCACCGAGGGAGCGTGTCAGGCCGGTGAAGTCATGCACCAGGGCCACCAGCACGGTGGCTTCCCGAAAATCGTCGGCGATGACCTCGGTTGATCCCTTCAGGCGCGCCGCGACGGAATCGGGCAGGATGTTGCGCAGCAGGCGGTCGGCCTCCTTCTGCGAGGCCATGAGCTGCTCCTGCAGTTCCACCATCTCGGTCAGGTTCAGCTCGCGCTCGACCACCGCCGCCAGGTCGGCGTGCAGCCGGTGCTCTTCGGCGGTGAGCTCGCGCGGCTTGCTGTCAATGAGGCAGAGCGTTCCGAGAC
>DNDP01000247.1:8909-9313 GCA_003484235.1 Verrucomicrobiales bacterium | reverse complement strand
CCGAGATTGTGCCTGCCGGGGCCGCGCACGATGCGCCCGGCGTAGAACCGGATGTGCGGTGCCCCGGTGACGAGCGGGTTGTCGTGGAAGCGGGCGTCCTTGCGCGCATCCGGGATGACCAGGGTCTCGCGTTCCAGAATGGCGTGGCCGCAGAAGGAAACGTCGCGGCCCGTCTGGGTCGCCTCGAGCCCGATGCAGGACTTGAACCACTGGCGGTTCGAGTCCACCAGCGAGACGATGGCGATGGGGACGTCGAACACCCGTGCGGCAAGGCGGCAAAGCCGGTCGAAGCGCTCTTCCTTGGGGGTGTCCAGTATGCCCAGCGCACGCAACGCGGCGAGTCGCTCGGGCTCGTTGGCGGGGATTGCGGGTGCTTGCATGCCTGGATCAGCGCGGGTTGGTGG
>DNDP01000247.1:0-8701 GCA_003484235.1 Verrucomicrobiales bacterium | reverse complement strand
GCTGCAACGCGGCGTCCCCGCCGCCAGCGGCCAGGTCCATGGCGCGGTTTATGAGGGGTGCGGCGGCGGATCCGGCTCCCTGCGCAAGCAGGCTTCGCGCGGCGCGGTAGAGCCGCTCAGCCGCCACGCGGGGGTCACCCGCGTCTGCCCAGGCCTCTCCGGCGCGGACCAGGGCCTGGGCCATGGCCCGCGATTGCCCGGCGCCGCGACGGAGCAGCGCTTCACGGTCGAACGCAACGGCCGCATCGGAATGCCGGCGCTCAAGGGAGGCGATGCTTCCGGCAAGCCTTTCAATTCCCGCGCGAAGCTCTGGGCTGATGGGGCTCTGTGCCTGCGCAATCTTCAGCTGCTCGCCGGCCCGGACAGCATCGCCGGCGTCATGCGCAAGCTGACCGCGCAAAAGGGCTGACATCACGCGTTGGGAGACGGTCGCCGCGCCTTGGCGGTCCGTCTGGTCCAGCCACCGTGTGGCTTCGGGACTTCTCTTTGCGTCGGTCGCCAGACGGGCTTTCACGAGCCAGACATCCACGGGCGACAATCCGGCGCGCGACAGCTCCCGTTCGGCCTCATCCAGCAGCGGCATGGCTTTGTCCGGCTGGTCGCCGGCAATGAGCACCGCGGCGAGATTGTAGGCGGACTCCCCGATGTTGCCGGCAGCGTCGTGCTCCCTCGCCCGCCGGTGGGCCTGGCGATACAGGACCTCCGCCTGATCCAGCGCACCCTGGTCATGCGCGGTCCGCGCCAGTTGTGACAGGCGTGCAAACTCGGCATCGGCCTGGGACGCCGACCGGTCGAAGCGGGGCCCGGCGCATCCCGCCAGCGCCGCAGCGAGCAGGCAAAGCAACGCCACGGAAAGTCTCACGGCGCGCCTCCTGAAATGGCCTCCGGGGGAATGCGCCCGCCGCCCGGGCGCGGCTCCACATAGTTGCGCAGCAGCCAATGCCGCTGGATCGCCTCGGTGAGCCGCTGCAGTTCGGCCGCCGTCTGCTGCATCTGCAGCACCAAGCCCGGCAGGTCGCGCGTCTCGGCCTCAACGGCGGCGGAGATCGCGGGCAGCTGCGCTGTGCCGCGGCGCAGATTCTCGGTGACCTCCGGCAACGCCGCCGTGCCCTCCTTCAGCTGGTTCAGCACCGCCTGGAGCTGTGTGAGGGTTTCCTGTGACTGGCCCAGCACCCGCTCCGCCTGCACGATGAAGTTCGTATCGGTCAATAGCCGGCCCGCGGTGCCCTGGCCGGCCTCGAGGCTGGCCGCGAGACGGTTGAACCGTGTCAGCGCCTCCTGAAGTTCGGCCTGGCTGGTGTTGAGGTTGGAACCGAGCTGCGACCATTCATCGACGAGGACGGAAGCCCGTTTGACAATGGGCAGCACCTCGGCGCGGAACTCCTCATACGCGCGGTCCATGAGAGCCGGCAGTTCGTCCGAAGAATAACAGGGCAGCGTGGCGCCGCGTTCCAGCGGTTCGCCCAGGGTGCCGCGGGTGAGCTCGACGAAGGAATCGCCCGCCACCCCGAAGACCTTCTTGATCGTGGCATGCGAGTCGGCGCGGATGAACTGGGCGAAATCCTCGCGCAGGGTGATGCGCGCGTCGAGCTGTCCGCCGATGTCCACCACCACATCCTTCACGATGCCGGCCGGCAGGCCGAGCACCACGACTTCATCGCCGGGTTTCAGCCCCGACGCTCCCGAGGCGGGAAGCTGCAGCCGGTATTCCGTCGTCGCGGCAAACCAGTGCTGTGAACGTGCGGCGAGGATCAACGCCACCACGGCGCCGGCGAGAACCACCAGCACAAACACGCCGGTCAGCTCATTGACATGCCGGAACTGAAATCGCTTCGCCATGAGAAGAACCGCAAAAGTGCATCCGTGCCCCGGAAAAGAACGCGCGACGGGTTGGCTTCAGGCCCCCGTCGTCCCACACCCCGCGATTGTCCGTGGTCCAGACCACTGCGGCGCCGCGGCGCCGAGCCTCGTAGACAGCGTTGGCAAGTGGGGACATGACCTCAGCGTAGATGTCCTTGGTGGGGCGTTCGAGAAAAATGAGCGCCGCCCGGCCCATGAAGGCCCGCACGCAGGCCGCCTTGCGCAGATCCTGGCGCGGGAAGCGATCCGGACTACCCAGGGGCAGCCCGGGCAGTCCAAACCGTTGCGCCAGTTCCGTCGCCTCCTCCCGCAATTCATCCGGCGCCCGCGGCGTGTGATGCCGCTCGGCCAGGGTGAGGTTTTCGTCCATGTCCAGATTCGCCACCCAGGATTCCTCGTCGAACAGCCAGCGGATCCGCCCGCGCTGGTCGGCCGCTTCGTCCGCCCTCAGTGAGGCCCAGTCCTCTCCGGTGAAGCGCACCACGCCGCTGGAGGGCGTGAGCAGTCCGCACGCTGCGTCTCCGAGGGAGACGTGCAGGTGTTCGCGGTCCAGCAGCACCAGCAGCAGCTCCCCGGCCTGCAGCTGGAAGCCCACGTCGAGCAGCGCCGATTCGGAACGTTCGGCGGCTTCGAGCGTCACGTTCTCAAATTCCAGGACCGGGGGATCGTCTTTCGTCATGGCTGTCTTACAGGTAGGCCAGCAGTGAAACCGTGGCGGAGATGACAAAGAGCACCGCCACCGAACGCACCAGCGCGCGGCGGCACGCGGTCGGGACGCCGGTCACCGTCGGGCCGGCGTTGAGTCCGGCCGTGGTGCAGATGACCCCGATGAAGAGGCCCGGCAGGGTGCCCTTGGTGAAGACCGTCAGCGCGTCGGCGGGCCGCAGGGCGCCCAGCACCTCGGCGGCGAAGATGGTGGCGTCCATGCGGACATCCAGCAGCAGCGCCTCGAAGACAAAGCCGCTGGCAAACGCCACCGCGATGAACAGCACGGAGAGGCAGAGCGAGGAGATGCCCGCCGCCAGGACGCGCGGCATGACCAGGTAGGGCAAGGGCTCGAGCCCCTGCGCCTGCAGCACGCGCACCTCGCCGCGCAGTTTCATCAGGCCGAGCTCCGTGGCCATCGCGCTGCCGCTGTTGACGATGACGAGCAGACCGGCGAGGAGCGGGCCCAGCTCCCGGACGAGCACCGCCACCAGCAACGGCGGCGACATCTGGCTCAGGCCCACCCGTCCCAGCCAGAGACTGGCCTGCACCACCACCAGCACGCCGGCCAGGGTGGCGAGCACGGCGGCAAAGCGGGCCGACCGGACACCGGTGAAGAGGAGCTGCCGTGCGAAGACCGAGCGCACCGTCCGGCGCCATTGACGCGGCTGGCAGGCCAGCACCAGCACCGCGCCCAGCACCGCGAGGGACTGCAGCCCTTCCATGACGTAGTCCCGGGTCCATTGGCCAAGGCGGCCGAGAGGTGCGACGGCGGCGGCGTTCACTTGATTCCAAGAGTAACAAGACAGCCTGTCGGCACAAGCATGGCCCTCCGGCGCGGGGTTCCGGTCAATTCCAATACCGCTGCTGCGAGGTTGTGGCCGATTTGGCGCGACGGCCGCCTGCTAAGGCCGGCAGCGGGTGGAAGTGCTGCGCGACTCCGGCCGGTCCCGCGCCTGCGGGACGCACGTTCAACCCCGAAAAAACCGGCGCAGGCCGCGCGTGATGCAGGACAATCTTTTACTGCATATGCAACAGAAGGTTGGTCATGGCGATCGTGCTGCGATTGGCTGACTCGGAAGGGGTGGCGCTGAAGCCGGACGCGTCTTCGCCGCGATGATGAACATGGGAAAAATCGGCATCGACAAAATCGAGGCCGCACTTCGTGGGTGATGGGTGCGACGGTGTTTGGGAATCGCCCCAACCGCGTTGCGATTGGGAGATTGGTGGGACGTTGACCCAGGGAAGCGCAGTCCTTGCCAGTCCGGCTCGGACCACGCAACTCTGGGCTTTGGGACACAGCCCCGTTGGGGCTGTGGGCACGGGCGCTTTTCAGTTTCATCGAGGTGGTCACAGTGACGCGGTACATCGGTGCATCCTCGATGGGCCCGGGCAGGACATAGGGGCGGTCCTTGGCGGGAGTGGTCTGCGACGGGGCGTTGTAACCGAGCGAATGGACGCGCGTGGCGGGATCGTCCGTGACCACGGTCTGCACGGTCGTCGGCGCGTCGAAACGCAGACGTGGCTCAAGGCAGGCGGCATCTGCTTGGTGAGTGCGGTATTCTCATCTGAGCAAGCGCGGGACGACGGATCGGCACCGGCTCGGACTTGGCGGGGCGATTTGCGCGCGACAATGGTGCCGCTCGACCGGAGCTGGACACGCGGTCGGATTTGCAGAACAAAGACCCAACTCAACCGCACCGGAACTCCGCATGAGCCGAGATCAAATCGAGATACTGGTCATTCTGACCGCCACGGTCGGCATGTTTCTGTGGGGCCGCTGGCGGCACGACATGGTCGCTGCCGGGGCCTTGCTGGCGTGCGTGGTGGCCGGGCTGGTCTCCACGGGCGAGGCGTTCCTGGGCTTCGGGCATCCGGCGGTGATCACGGTGGCCTGCGTGCTCGTGCTCAGCCGCGGCCTGCAGACCTCGGGCGCGGTGGACGCCCTGACCCGTCTGGTGCTGCCGGCGAAGGCAGGCATGGTGCTGAGCCTGGCCTCCCTGGTAGGACTGGGAGCGGTGCTTTCCGGCTTCATGAACAATGTCGGGGCGATGGCGTTGTTGATGCCGGTGGCGGTGCAGATGGCGCGCCGGCTCGAAATGCCGCCGGGGCGGGTGCTGATGCCTCTGGCCTTCGGCACGATCCTGGGCGGCATGACGACGATGATCGGCACGCCGCCCAATCTCATCGTCTCGGGCTTTCGCGCCCAGCACGGTGCCGGCAGTTTCGGCATGTTCGATTTCACCCCGGTGGGATTGGCCGTGGCGGTGGGCGGGGTGACTTTCGTCGTGCTGGCGGGCCGTTGGCTGGTGCCCGCCCGCAAGCAGGCCGGAATCGAGGGCTTCGAGTCGGGTGCCTACCTCACTGAAACCCGCGTGCCGAAGGACAGCAAGGCCGTGGGTCTGACGCTTCTCGAACTGGAAGAAAAACTGGGTGAAGCCGAGGCACAGGTGGTCGGCCTTGTGCATCGCGGCGTGCGCCTCACCGCGCCAAATCCGCGGCGAAAGGTGCGGGCGGGCGACATTGTGGTCATCGAGGCCGAGGCCGAGGTATTGGCCACCGTGCTCTCCAGCCTGGGGCTGAAACTGGAGGAGGCAACGAAACCTGACAAGGCGACTGAGACGGGTGAGGGCGAGGGGAAAGGCACGGAGCAACACCGAACGGACGAAACGGACGCGGACGCCGACACGCAGGAAGAAGAGAGTGAGGCGGGATCCTCCGGTGAGATCACGCTGGTCGAACTTGCCGTGCTGCCGGGCTCGACCTTGAGCGGCCGTTCAGCCAGCGACCTGTTGTTGCGCACGCGCTACGGCTTGAACCTGCTGGCCCTTTCGCGCCAGGGCCAGCGCTCGCTGGGTCGGCTGCGCGCCATGGCCATCCGGTCCGGCGACCTGCTGCTGCTGCAGGGACCGCCCGAAGCCATTTCGGAGTTTGCCGCCGACAACGGCTGCGTGCCGCTCGCCGAGCGGGACCTGCGCATCCCGGACCGGCGCAAGGCCTGGGCGGCCGGCATGGTCATGGCGTTTGCCATCGGCGGCGCCGCCCTCGGGTTGCTGCCGGCGGCGGTATCCTTCGCCATCGGAGTGCTGGCCTCGATGGCGCTGCGCACGGTGCCGCCACGCGCCGTCTATGCTGCGATCGACTGGCCGGTGATCGTGTTGCTCGGCGCTTTGATTCCCGTCGCCGGTGGGATGGAATCCACCGGCACCGCCGACCTGATCGCACGCTTCCTGATGGACTACGTCGCCCAAGGGCACCCGGTGGTCGCGCTCGCCGTTATTCTGGCTGTCACCATGTTCCTTTCCGACCTGATGAACAACGCCGCCACGGCCGCCGTGATGTGTCCGATCGCCATCGGCACGGCAACAGCGCTGGGTGTCAATGCCGATACCTTCCTGATGGCCGTGGCCATCGGCGCATCATGCGCGTTCCTCACTCCCATCGGTCACCAGAACAACACGCTCATTCTCGGGCCGGGCGGCTTCCGCTTTGGTGACTACTGGAAGCTGGGCCTGCCGCTCGAAGTCATTGTGGTGGCGATCGCCATTCCTCTGCTGCTGCTGGTCTGGCCATTGTGACTTCGGCCGGCAGCCACAACACCCCGCGCTCCCGCGCCAGTTGCCGCTTGGTCTGGTCAACCCGCCCACGTCGGTCCAGATCCGGGCGCGCGTGATGGAGGTGTCAAAGTTTAGTTCCGGGTTTGGCGAACCACCCCAAGAATTGTAAGTCAAGGAGGTGGGACGAAGCGGCCGTCAGGCCGCCAATTCCAGCCACGGTATGCGTTGTTCGCGCAGCGGTTGCATGACCAGGTAGATGGCGCCATCGAGCCAATCCCCATCCTGCTCGCACGCCAGCGCCCGCATCAGTCGCAGTCAGCTTTGTTCGTGCGGAAGGTTCCGGATCATCTGTGCCCGCCGCTCGAGCGCCTGGTGGAGCCCGGCCGGCGAATCTTCACCGAGGAGGTCAACGGCGGACACATTTGTGGCGTCAGCGCGGATGAACGTTTGCGCTTCAGCAATTCAAAACCAGTGCCTCGTGGAGAGGCTCCCAATGATTCGCTGAGAAGCATTGGTCGTTACGGATTGACAAGCTTTTCCACCTTCGCCTGCACGGCTTCATCCATCTTGATGAGCGGCGGCCAGGGGCGTTTGAAGCCTTCGCCGGGGAGTTTCTTCGTCGCGTCGATGCCGAGTTTGCTGCCGATGGCGATCTCGCTCGTGGCGTGGTCGAGGACGTCGGCGGGGCCTTTGGTGAAGATGCTGTCGCGTTGCGGGTCGGTGTTGGCGCAGAGGTGGAAGAGCACTTCGCTCGTGTTGTGGACGTTCACGTCGGCATCCACGATGACCATGTACTTGGTGAACATCATCTGCCCCATGCCCCAGAGGCCGTGCATGATTTTGTAGGCCTGCATCGGGTAGGTCTTCTTGATGCTGACGAAGACGAGGTTGTGGAAGACGCCTTCCGCCGGCAACGCGATGTCCACGATCTCGGGGAAGTTCATCTTGAAGATCGGCAGGAACAGCTTCACGGACGCGCCGCCCATGTAGAAATCCTCCATCGGCGGAATGCCGACGATCGTCGCCGGATACACGGCGTCCTTGCGGTGCGTGACGGCGGTGACGTGAAACACCGGATACGGCTCGGGCAAGGTGTAGTAGCCGGTGTGATCGCCGAACGGTCCCTCGTCGCGGAGGGGTTCCTTCGGATCGATGTAGCCTTCGATGACGAAGTCCGCATTCGCCGGCACTTCGAGATCGTTGGTCTCGCACTTCACCAGCTCGACCGATTTCCGACGGAGATAACCGGCGAGGAGGAACTCATCCAAACCGTCCGGCAGCGGCGCAGTGGCCGCGAAGGGAAACATCGGATCACCGCCGAGAAAGATGCTGACGGGCATGCGCTCGCCGCGTTCGTAGTAGCGACGGCCATGGCGCGCGGCGACCTTCTGCAGCTGCCAGTGCATGCCGGTGGTTTGCTGGTCGTAAACCTGGATGCGATACATGCCGAGATTGCGTTCGCCCGTGTCCGGATCTCGCGTCACGACACACGGCAATGTAACGAAGCGCCCGCCATCGAGCGGCCAGCATTTGAGGATCGGGAGATCGGCGAGGGTGGGCGGAGAATCTGACATTTGAGATTCGAGATTCGAGATTGGCGCGGCTGCCGGCCACGGTTCGGTGCGGGTCGGCGGCGCGTCGAACTTGTGGATGACCTCCTTGCACGGACCGGACTTCACGGTCTTCGGTTTCGCGTGGCGCAGTTCAAGCGCGGTGCCGAAGAGCTTGATCGCCTCGCGGAAACCGGTCGGCGGCTTGGCCTTCATCAGCGAACCGAGTTCATCGGCGACCTCCTCGACCGTCCCCGCGCTCATGCTCATGGCCATCCGCTTCCACGAGCCCATGGTGTTGATCGCGACGGGGAACGGGCTGACCTTCCCGTTGATCGTCGGTTTCTCGATCAGCAGCGCCTTGCCGCCGCCGGGTTTCTTCATCTCGCGATCGGCGAGCGCGGTGATCTCGAGTTCGGTGGCGACCGGCTGGGAAATGCGGATCAGTTCGCCCGCCGCGTCCAGCTTGTCGATGAATTGTCTGTAGGAATCAAACGCCATGCGGGCGCCAAGGTAACAGAGCCCGGCGGACTGGCAATCCGCCCCGAAAAGCTGCGCCGACCCGTCCGTGCTCAGGCCGGCCCACGGCCGTCGACGTGCTTGGCGAGGCGGCCGTGCGCGGCGGTGAAGGCGAGGTCCCGCAGGCGCTCCAGCGGCTGCCATTGGCCCAAGGTGGAAGTCGGCCTGCCGCGGCGGGCTGCCGGGTGGCCTTCCAGCGTCATCCGGTAGCGCGTGATGCTGTGACGGATGACGGCCAACGGCGAACCGCCTGTTGCGGCCACGCCCAGGGCATGGGCGGCGGCGGTGACCGCTTCCGGGTCATCCGGTGTCACCTCCGCGTTGGGGAATTCCCAGAGATGGGCGTTGACCACGCCGGCGGGGCGTTGGCGTACGAGCACCGTGTTGCCGCGACGGATGACGAAAGCAATGAAGCGGCGGCGCGTCGCCTTGGGGCGGGCCGTTGTTTCGGGAAAGCGGTCGACAGTCCCGGTCGCGTACGCGGCGCAATGGCGCCGAACCGGACAGCGA
>DNDP01000178.1 GCA_003484235.1 Verrucomicrobiales bacterium | reverse complement strand
TGGCGATTCCAGTTTGCGACGGGTCCACTCGGCATTCATCATCCGTCTGCCTTGCGGGCAGCAAAGGGAGCAACCCCACCGTGCGAATCCAACCGACCTCCGCCTTCCTTGCGGGACGACGGAAGCCCCGGTTGTGCCGAAGCACCCGGGGATTAAGCCATTTCCGGCCTCGACTGCGGACGCGTCTTTGCGTTCAGCGCGGGGATCGAACCCGCAACCGACGGATCTTGAATCCGTTGCTCTACCATTGAGCTAGCTCCTGCGAGACGTGCGCGTCCGGTGGTGTCGTGACCTTTTGAGCCACGCTATGCCACACGCCTCCTGTGCTTCCCGTGCCGGGTCACACGGAACTTCAAGACTCCGGGCGCGACGTCCGGCCCGGTCTCTCGACTCGGCCGTTCATCGTCCCGTCACCTTGGGTTCTGCCCGCCGGCCCTCGCTTGCAGGGCTTGCACCGGCGGACTCCCCTTGTCCCTCGACTGTCGCTGTTTGGCGTGAGTGCCGTGCTCGGCGCGACCGTTAGCGGCAGCCTGCACCGTTGGCCTCGGCTGCCTGTGCACTCCAGCTTCCAGGATAGTTCACCGCTGGCGCGATAAACCGGGGGGATGGGATTGCATGAGTGACCACTCGCGTGGCGCGGGGTTGCAGGACTCTCCGCTTTGGCCGGCTTGCGCCGGTTTATCTGACGACATCATGCTGCCAAATCGCTTCGTTCATGAATGATGAATGCTTTCGCCCGGGTGAACCGGCCGGGCGTGACGATCAGCCATCACTTCCGCCGCCTTGCATTCCTTCAGCCCGCCCTACGCGAGCTGGTGGATTTGGCGGGCGAGCGGCGGTTGTTGGCGGTCCGCTTGCCTGGCTGAAGCCCGGTCGCTTTGGCTCCGTTGCCAAGGGCGGTTGCCAGGAAGTCATCGACCTCCTCATTCTCCACCAGTCCGAACTGACGGAGCACCGGCATGCCGAACAGCCGGCCGGTGAGTTCCTTCACCGGGAGGTATTCGTTGATCAATTCCAGCACCCGGGCGTGGTCACCCTCCTCGGGGTCGATGCCGGAATAGGAATCGCAGAACTCCGTTTCCTCCTCCTTCCAATCCTCGCCGGACTGCGCGACATCCTCTTCAGGCAGGTCGGCGCGGCGGAAGTAAAGCTTTGCGTCCTCGCGGATCAGCCGCTGGGCGCCCAGCAGCCAGACGAGCACGGAACCGTTCTGCAGGCTCGAAAGGGCGTTGGTGACGATGCGGGTGCGTGCCTGTCGGGCCACCAGCAGGGCCCGGATGCGCAGTGCCGCATCGGCGGGGATCTCGCCGACTCCCACGAGATCGAGCTGCAAGGTTCGTGGCCGCCGGGCGAGGGCAGTTTCCAGCTGGGAAACCCGCTCGATGTAATAGCCGTTTCCATAGGACATGATCTGCAGCTGGAACCGGCGTGGGGTCTGTCGTTTGCGTCTCTTCATGTTCATCCTCCCGGCGGGGTGTGTGGTTGAGTCGGTTCGTGTTCGTTGGATTGTAATGGTGGGCGGAGGCAAACGCCTCCGCCCACTGCGTCAGCCCTCGGCACCGGCCTCGGGCTTCGCTGCGTTTGGCCCTGCTTTCAGGGGCACAAATCCTCCGGGCATGCCGACCACGAGGGTGTTGCCGGCCTGCTGGGCGGAAGTGAGCGACTGCATCAGCCGCAGGTTCATCAATGCCGGGTTGCCTTCCAGCACCCGGGCGGCATTGGCGAGATTCCGCAGCGCGGCGCTCTCGCCCCGCGCCCGTTCGAGCGCCGCCTGGCCCTCCTGCTTCGCCTTGAGCACATCGGCAAAGGCGCGTTTCAGGTCGGCCGGCAGCATCACGTCCTTCACTTCGACGGCGAGCACATGGACGCCGATCTTCCCGGCTTCCGGCTGAACGCGGGCCAGAAGCTGCGCCGTGATGTCGAGCCGCTGGCTGAGCAGCGACTCGATGGAGAGGCCGTTCACGGTCGAGCGCAGCGCCAGCTGGGCGATGCCATACAGGTCGGCGTGCCAGTTCTGCGTTTCGTGGGCGGCCTTGACGGGATCAATCACCTGATGGGTAACGAGCAAACTGAGCTTCAGGCCGACGCTGTCGGCCGTCAGCACATCCTGCCCGGGCACCAGCAGCGACGCCTTTCGGAGATCGAACAGGCAGCTCGAATGGAATCGGCCCCAGCGGATGTGCCGGCCCGCTTTCAGAACTTCAACGAACCGGCCCTGCCGATAGAGCAGCATCACGTGCCCTTCCTCGACCAGAAAGGTGTGCCGACGCGTCCTCACCGCCCCGGTGATTGCGACTCCAAGAAAGAGGGCACCAGCGACGGTGACAATCATCTCAGTACTCATATGTTTTCCTTTTCGTGATTGAGCCGGCTCAAATCGAACCGGCTCGGTTTTGTGCGTCCAGACAGGCGCGGACTCCCGTCCGTCGCGATGTCTGAAATGGTTGAAGTCCGAAGCCGGAGGCCACCCTCGGCCGACGGGAGAATTGCGGTGGCAAGTCTCGCAGGGTCGGCTTCCGGCTGCGCTTGCGCGCCAGCCTCCGGCTTCGGACCTGTTGCAAAGTGGGATTCGAACCCACAACCAACGGCTTTGGGACCGCTGCTCTACCATTGAGCTACTGCGAACCAGCTCGTCGGCAGAACCAAACCGCGCAAACTGCGCGGGTGGCTGCTGGCTGGATCAAATTGAGAAATTGGGGTGGCCAAACGGATTTGCACCGATACCGGCGCCGTCACAGGGCGCAGTGCTGCTGTTACACCATGACCACCGTCAAAGGGAGAATCCCGGAAACGGTCATTGGACATTCAAAATGGTGCTCCCACGTGGATTTGCACCACGAACCTCCGCCTTCGCAGGGCGGTGTGCAGGTCTGATTGCACCTTGGGAGCGGAAGGGGGAGTAAGGGTTTACAAGGTGGTGCGAACACCCGACTGGAGACCCGTTCAGATCTCCGATGCCCGCCGGAACGACCGAAGATTGATCTCGAAGGAGGACTTGGAGTCCCCGTTCTTCTCTGATCAATCGTTCGATCGTTCCGGTTCCCCATTTATCGCCTGACCTTGCGCGTCTTGTAAGTGAGCAATGGCCGGAACGTCGCCACCACGGAAACGAGGCCGGCGGTCACCAGGTCCTTGATGACGGCATCGATGTCCTTGTAGGCGGCCGGCGCTTCCTCGTAGAGGAGATCGCGTTCCTCACAGATGACCCGGCCACCCAGCCGGGTCTGTTCCAGCTCCGCCGGACGGAAACGTTCGCGCATCCGTTGCCGGGCCTGCGAGCGCGCCCATTTGCGGCCGGCACCGTGGGCCAGCGACCAGCCGTGATTCTCGCCGTCGCCTTCCGGTTTCACCAGATAGCTCAACGATCCGCGACTCCCGGGAATGACGACCATTTGCCCGTCCACCTCCACCGCACCCTTGCGGTGGATCCAAAGCGGTTCGCCATTGTGGTCGCGCCGGGAGATGCCGTTGTGACAGCCGTCCCAAAGCCGATCGGCCTCGGCGCCCAGGGCGGTCAGGAACCGCTGTGCGATCAGCTCGCGATTGATGCGAGCCCAACGGACGGCCAGATCGTGACCTTGAAGATATATCTCGGCCGCGCTCGAAGACGGTTCGACGCCGTCACCACGATGCTCGGCGGCGTGCGCCCGCAGGACCGATTCGCCCAATCCGCGGGAGCCGCTGTGGACGAGGGTCACCAGTTGCTGCCTGCCGAGTCCAAGCTGCTTGAGATCGCGGGAAGAGTGGACTTCCTCGACCGCCAGCAGTTCGGCGAAGTGATTGCCTCCGCCAATGGTGCCGAGAGCCGCGTCAAAGTCCCCTGATGCGAGACCGCAGTCAGCCAGGTATCCGGCTGCTGACCCCTCCCACGGATGCTCGAGATCGAAGCGAAGTTTCGACCAGCGTTCGGGCTTGGCATCACGCCGGACAAGATCGGTGGCGAAGAGCGCCATGCCACAACCGATGTCGCCGCCAATGAGATGCGGATAGATCCGTTCATCGGTCACGAAGGCGGCGCCAACCGGCGAGCCTTTGCCCGGATGCAGGTCCGGAAAACCAAAGGCGGACCTCATGCCGGCAAAACGGGCGGTGGCATAGAGCTGACGAACGGCTTCGCCTTCGATCCAGCTCTGCGGAGAGGCGAACAGACGGACGACGGTTTCAAGTGTGGTTGTCATTTTGTTCCTGACTGGTTCGGGGATTGGTGTGCCGGAGGGGTGGTGTATGCGGAATCAACCAGAGGCTTCGGCCCCTCGTGAATGAATGGCCGCCGGAGCCGGAATTGCACCGTCACCTCCCGGGTTTCAACCGGGCGTGCAGACTGCCTACACCATCCAGCGGGCGCCCTGACGGGCGTGTTCAATGCAGCATTGGCGCTGCGCGTGTTCGTGCATCTCGGCCGCGGTCGGCGGATTGACCGCACGTACCAGCAAGGCTGGATTCCTCCAACGGGTGACCGTTGCCCGCAGACGCGCCAACAATTGCCGGGGGCGGCCAAAGGCGGACGGAGACTGGTCATTGCGCCGGGGTGGGGCGGGCGTCTTCATGGCGGCGCGAGCCCTTTCGGCTTCAGCGTCGAGACAACCGCCGGCGGGCGGAAGGTCAGTCCCGCCCGCTGCCGGCGGAGGAATGCGTGCAGCAGTACACTCAGACGCGGACCCGGTTTGTAGGACCGACGGTAGAGGAGCTGGCTTTGGTATCGTTTTGGAGTGTTCATGGATTGCCTTTCAATGGGTTGCCCGGCTTGGGTTGACGGATGGGGTAAAGGAGTTGTCCCGCGCGGTAACGCTCCGCGGTCCTCCGGTTATCGGCCGGACGCTCTGCTTTTGAGCTACGGGACGGCTGGGAGTGATGGAGCACCGCTCCGGCGCTCCATCACTCCGTGACTTGGGTTCAGTCCAGGAAGGCCACGTTGCGCATCGTGCTGCTCTGGTTCTCGGTGTTCATGAGAACGCGATGCCAGAACGGCAGATCGATCGTGGCGTGATCAGGATGGCCGACCGTGCCCCGGGCAAAGACACCCGGGTTTCGGCGCATCACCCGCCAGCCCCAGCGGGCGGCTTTCGGGTTCGTGCGAAGCAGCTCGCGGAATACCCTTTCGGAGACTCCGTTCGGATGCCGCGTGCAGACGTGGACCGTTTCGCCTCCGCTTCGATGGAGCTGCTCCACCAGATGCGGCTTGCCGCCGCCGCGACGGAGCGGTTCGTTGCGGAGGATCAATCCGGGATCCACCGTCATGGTCGGTTCCGGAACGAAGAACCACTCGCCCTGCCGGCGAAATGCGCGGTTCTTGCGGGCGAAGCGTTTCCGGGACGAGACCTGATGACGCGCGAGCGCGATGCGGACATCCCGCGGCTGGAGGGCCTCCATGGCCTGACGCACGCTGGACACACCGCCCGGCACCGCCGCCACGAACCAGTCGCGCTCGTCGTGACCGCACAGGAAGCGGTCGAGCTGCGGAGTCTGGCCGGACCTGCGGACCATCAGCAGAAGATGCCTCTCACGGGGCACACTCTGCACGACGGTTGCCTCCAGTGCGGCGGACAGGTGCGAAGGCACACGGAGCTCGAAGAACTCGCCCCGCGCATCACGCTGGATGTCCATCGCGTAGTCGGTCGGGCTGAACCACCTTCGGTCTCCGTGGCTCCAACGGGACGGGATTTCCCGCACGATCATGCGGGCGCCCATCTCGGTGAACCTGGACTCAATCTGTTTTGCATTCATATGGTTTGATCGGAGGGCCGGCACGCGGAGCGGAATCGTGTGAAACTCTCCGCGCGGTCGGCCGGTTTCTGATGATTCGAACGGGTTTGTAGCTTCTGCGGTAGAGAAGCTGGCTTTGGTAACGTAGTACGGGTCTGTACATGAGGTTCCTTTCGTTGAGGGTTGAAGCTGAGGGAATGACGTGGCGCTACACCGACCATTCGGTGGTCCAACATTCCGGAATCCTGCCGCCGCCGGTCAGCTCGTGCCGGCGGTTTGCGGCATGTGGGAGGTCCTGCAAACTGGTCAGCGCGGCAGGAGTTGCACCTGCGTTCCCCCGGTCCCAAGCCGGGTGCGTTGGCTGCTACGCTACGCGCTGTTTGCCCCCGGCGGCGTTTGGAGACGCCGGAGGTCTTGTTTTTGGGGAAGCGGACTCAGCCGTCCCTGGACGGTGATCCGCGGTGGGAAATCTTGGTGTTTCCGAATCCCGGCGAGCCAGAACAAGGCTTCCCGTTGGACGACGCGCCTCCCTGCCAAGGAAGGCATGTTCAACGGAAAGAGTGGGAAGCGCTGGTAACGCTCCAGTCGTCGCTTCCGGCAGGTTTTGAAGACACCGATTTTACAGACCGGCTGCCGGGACGCTTCCCTGAAATTTGGTGGCGGGGGTGGGAGTCGCACCCACGGAGGCGGAGCGTATGAGGCTCGCCTGAATCTCATTCTCCCCGCGGTTGAAATATGGAAATGGCAGGCCGCCGTGGTGCTGCCCCACGCTGGCTGAGGTTTGGAATCTCTGCTGCGCAAGCTGGCGCGCGGCCTGTATGGAAAATGGAAGGGCCGGGAGCTTTCGCGCTCCCGGCCCGTGTGATTTCAACAAAGAACAAACACCTCCTGGTGATCTCGTCGATCCCAGCCCGCGGATTCACGGCGGCTGTTTCGGTGTTTGGGGCACACCTCCTCCGAAGCCCTTGGATTGTAAAATCGGGTCATGACATCTTGGCGCCCTTCGTTGGGGCCGATCGGCAGTGCCGACCGGCGGAGAACCTCGGTTCTCCCGCGCCGTCATTGGAATGGCATCACAGGACACCATCAAAACGTCTCAATCTTGCTCGTCACGGTTGCTTCACCTTTCTTTGTGGTTCGCTTCATCATTTTCCGGGCAATAAAAAACCCTGCCTACGCGCGGTAAGCAGGGTGTGAAAATTCTCGAATGATTTTCTACCTGCTTCCCTCCGGGTTGTCCAAGTTCGTCAGTGCCGCAAGGCAGGGATACGAACGGGATGGTTCCAGAATGAACCCGCCAGCCCGGCCCGGTCGGTCATGACGCATGCCGACCTGGGTCGGCACGGACGGCACAATCGGCCAGCTCGCTGCGGTTATGTTCATTTCGTTTCTCATTGAACGTGGGAGACGAATAGCAGAACGGATCGGTTACAGTCCACTTATACCTTTGGGGGAGGCATTATCTCGAAACTTCATATCATGATGGATGGGTTGGAGTGTTCCGTGGCTTCGGTCGGCCGGAACCTCTGAGTGCAAGTCAGGGATTCCGGCGGAGGCGCAGGAGAAAAGGCGGTCCCGGATCCCGGAACCGCCCTTCACATTCTCCAGCGTTGTGACGTTGATTCAGAATCCGCCCCGCGGAGCCGGCTTGGCCTTCTCCTCGGCGAGTTCATGCACCGGCTTGGAGGCGGGCTTCGCCTCGGCCGGATGCGGAATGACGCACCAGAACTTCTTCACCGCCTCGCTCCAGTTCTTGAGGAGCTCGCTCGCACGCGGTGATTCCGTTTTCTCGAGGTGCTCGTAGATCAGCGCCTGCACCTGCTTCTGCGCCGTCGGATCGGTGAGCTGTTCAACGCCCACCATCGAGTCGTTGTAACTCTGGGCGAAGTCGCCCCGCTCGTCATAAACGTAGGCGCGGCCGCCGCTCATGCCGGCGCCGAAGTTGCGACCAGTCGAGCCCAGAATGACCACCGTGCCGCCGGTCATGTACTCGCAGCCATGGTCGCCCACGCCTTCCACGACGGCGACGCCGCCGGAGTTGCGCACGCAGAACCGCTCGCCGGCACGACCGGCCGCGAAGAGCCGGCCGCCCGTCGCACCGTAAAGGCAGACATTGCCGATGATGATGTTCTCGGACCAGTTGAACTGGCTCCCGTCCGGCGGCCGGATGACCACCTCGCCGCCGTTCATGCCCTTGCAGACGTAGTCGTTTGCCTCGCCGTAGAGCTTGATGCGGATGCCCTGGGCCAGGAAGCACGCAAGGCTCTGGCCTGCGCTGCCGCGCAGCGTGATGTCGAGCGAGCCGTCGGGCAGGCCCTTGTCACCATGCGCGTAGCCGATGATGCCCGAGCAGCGGGTGGCGATGTTCCGGTGCGTGTTGTTGATCTTGTAACTCAGCTTCGCCTTGCCCTTGCCGGTGAGTGCATTCTTCGCATCGAGCGAAATCTTCATGTCCAGCGGACTGTCGCTGAAGCGTTCGTTCCGGTCCCGGGTGTGAATGCGTGTCGCGGCACCGGTCGGGTCGACCTGATAGAGGAGCTTGTCGAGATTGATGTTGGCGACCTTCCCGCGGATCTCCTCGGGGAAATCCTCGACCGGCTTGCGCTCGAGCAGGTCGGTGCGGCCCACGATGTCGTCCAGCTTCTTGAAGCCGAGCTGTGCGAGAATCTCGCGCACTTCCTCGGCGACGCCGTTGAAGAAGGATACGACGTTCTCCGGTTTGCCGCGAAACTTCAGACGGAGCCGGTCGTCCTGTGTTGCCACGCCGACGGGGCAGGTGTTCAGGTGACACACTCGGAACATCGCGCAACCCGCGGCCACCAGGGCGGCGGTGCCGAAGTTGAACTCCTCGGCGCCTAGGATGGCTGCCATGACAATGTCCCAGCCGGTCTTGATGCCGCCGTCGGTCCGCAGCACCACCCGTGACCGGAGGTCGTTCAGCATGAGTGTCTGATGCGCCTCGGCAACGCCAATCTCCCACGGGCCGCCGGCATACTTGATCGAGCTCTGCGGTGAGGCGCCGGTGCCGCCGTCGTGACCGCTGATCAGCACGACGTCCGCGTAGGCTTTGGCCACACCCGCGGCGACGGTGCCGACGCCCGCCTCGGCGACGAGCTTCACGCAGACCTTGGCGCGGGGGTTGACCTGCTTGAGATCGTAGATCAACTGCGACAGGTCCTCGATCGAGTAGATGTCGTGGTG
>DNDP01000450.1 GCA_003484235.1 Verrucomicrobiales bacterium | reverse complement strand
GGCGAGCAGCGCCTTGGTCGAGGTGTTGAACATCGAGACCAGCGCCACCACGATCACGCTGGTGATCGTGAGCGCGGTCAGGATCTCCACCAGCGAGAACGCGCGCTGCCGGCGGGAGCGGATTTCGGATGGGCGCATCATGGGGTTGGTTGGTTTGCAGGCCGGTAGTCGTAGGTGAACTGGCGGGGGTTCACGAAGAAGTAGGGGCTGTTGTTTGTGAACGGCAGGACTGTACCGCTCACCAGCGTCCGGAATGTCAGGCTCTTCTGGAAGCTGTTCTGCGACCGGTAGTCGCCGCCGGCACCGATCACCAGCGGCCAGCGGAACGTCAGCCGCAGCTCGTACAGGTTCGTCGAGAGTATCCGCAGCGGGATGTTGACGATGTTGGTGTTGAGCTCGTTGGTCTGCATGTGCTGGATCGGCACCAGCTCGGGGAAAAGCCGATACTTGAAGGCGAAGTCGGCATCGACTCCCTGGTCGGCCATGTTGCCGTTCAGGGCACGGACATCGGCGTAGATGTAACGCTCGATGCGCACGCCGTTGGTGGGGCCGGGATTCGGATACTCGGTGACGTACTTGGGAAGACTCAACAACCCCATCAGCTCGGCGGCATTGTTGAAGATGTTGGAGTAAACCGTCGAACCGGTACTGATGAGATTGAACGTGTCCAAATTGCGCAGGTCCTGCTTGATCGCCACCTCCTGGACAAAGTTCGGGAGATACTCCATCCCCTGCGCGCCGCCCCGGATCGCCTCCATCCAGATGACCGCATCCTGGCTGATGATGGATTCCTCGCGGTTCTCGGTCTGCACGTTGAGGCCCAGCGGCAGCACGCCGATGATCGCCACCATCGCAATGGCGATGACCGCCAGCGACAACACGATTTCCACCATCGTGAAGGCCCGCTCGCGAGGCCGGCCCGCCGGAAAGATCGATTGGGAAACAGGCTTCATGGTCAGTCGCGAATCTGGGGTTTGTCGATCTCGGCCCGGCCGGTGAGCCAGTTGACCCGGACGAAGACGTTGGTCGAATTGCCGGAGGGTACTTCGAGGATGTCGGCTGGGACGAAACTTCCGCTGGTGAACTCGTTGTTCAGCCTGCCGGTGTTGCCGTCCCGTCCATAGAAGATGCTCCCCTGCCCGATGTGCACCGCCTCGTCAAACTGCCCATTCAACGGATAGCCCAGATAAGCCGGCTGAACGAGCTGGCCCAGGTGGTTGAAGGCGACGTAGGGCATCGCCAGCGTGCCGTTGCTGGTGTCCGAAGGAAACGGGAAGAAATCATAGGGCAAGGGCCGCTCGCCGGAATAGTTCCGCCACCAGTCCGGACTGGCCGGCGCCACCCCGGCCGGCGCCATCTCGAATTCGTAGGGGGCGATGAAGTTGCCGTCGGGCAGGCTCCTCCAGGAGGTCAGGTAGCGCGGATTGCGCACGCCCGGCTGTTCCCCCACTCCGCGCCAGGTGAACAGCGCGTAGCTCGTGTACTTGGCGTCCAGAAGGTTCTCAACCAAGTTTGTATCCCGCCGGTAATGCGCCTGTCCGATCGCGGTGGCGTCAGCACCGGTGGGCACCGACAGGTTGAGGTCGGTGAAGTTGGTCGGGACGAAGACCACGTAGACGGTGGTCCGTTCGGCAATGGCCCGGCTGCGGGCAAGCTTGAGATCGTCCGCCAACTGCCGGTTGGCGATGCCGGACTTGCGTGAGTTGGTCAGCCCGTTGATGGCCGGGATGCCCAATGCCGCCAGCAGTGCGATGATGCCGATCACCATCAACAGCTCAAGCAGCGTGAAGGCTGCGCGGCCCTGACGGCGGCGCGCTGGATGGTTCAGGTTCATGGCGTCAGGTGCGGACGGTTACTGCCAGCTGGTGACGTTGTCCCGGTTTGGTTCCACCTTTGCCCCCGGTTCCGTGGATGCCGTGGGTGTCCTGGTGGCGCTGCCATCCGGCCCCAATGACCAGACCATCACCCCCTGTCGCGCCTGAAAGAAACTGCGTGTTGTGTTGTAGGTATGCCCGCCAAAGCCGGGATTGGCATTGTTGCCGCCCACCGCCGAGACCATCGGCTCGCGGTAGAGCACGTCCTCGGACACCTCGTCGTAGTTCAGGTCAAAGGTGATCACGTACGGGTTTCCCCACGGATCCCGGTAAACATTGTCCGGGCCGATGCCCGAGGAACTGCTGTCCACGGCGTCCTTAGCGTCGAGAAACTTGATCTTGCGCGGATTCCGCGCGTTGCCGGCGTTGGGCGGATTCGGAGCGGTGTCGCGTGCCAGCAGGATCGCGATGACTCCCCGGTTGTCGATGAGGTAAGGCTGACCGCTGCCGGTGGTAAACAGGTTGTTTCCGAAGGTGTAATTTCCGTCGTTGGCGGCCTGCGCGGCGATCGCCTCGGCGTCCTTCGGCACCGGATAACGTCCATACTCCTGCTTGTAGGCGTTGATCGCGGTCACCAGGTTGTTGATCTCGGCCTTTGCCCGGGCCACCGACGCCTTTTGCTTGGCAATGGTGACCGCCGGAATCAGCAGGCCGGCCAGGGTCGCGATGATCGCGATCACGACCAGCAGTTCAACCAGGGTGAAGCCGGCCGCGCGCGGACCGGGTTTCGGGAGAATGGATTTCATAGGTCTTTTCGGGGGTTGGATACGCGAATCTTTCGACGGGAGGTGATCTTGAGACAGACGTTGCGAAACAGCCGCAGCGGACCCGACCGGATCTTGGAGCACGAAGGCCTTCCGCCCGGAGGCGCCTGGGCTGGGCGACCCTTTCGGTTTTTCAGCGTGCCGCCACGTGGCCGGTCTTCCCAGACGCCCAACCTCGAT
>DNDP01000078.1 GCA_003484235.1 Verrucomicrobiales bacterium | reverse complement strand
GGTTACCCTCCAGCAGCCGCGGATCGTTCACATCCATCCGCACCTCCGAGGTCAGCGTCACCCAGTCGGTCGGCGCGAAGTCCAGTTCCGAGTAGAGATCCGAGAAGGTCGCCTGGCCCGGCTCCGGATCGAGCCGCCAGTCGGTGTAGGTGTTCCACTGGAGCAGGTTGTCGATGCGGTTCGCGCGCTTGGTCTGCAGCTTGTTGAACAGGCCGAGGCGCAGGGAGTTCCTGGAGTCGATGGTGTCGATCGAGTTGTAGTCGGGAAACTCGACCGGCAGCAGGCGGATGCTGTTCAGCTCGTAGTCGAACTGCGGCAGGTCGGGCGGGCGCACGCCCGGCTCGGGCACGAACACGTAGTTGATCGACGGCTGGATGATGTGCCGCAGCCCCTCCACGTTCAGGAATTCGTTTTTGGCGTCGGACCAGACGCGCGAGGCCTTGAAGTTGATCTCCGCGCCGGTGTTGAACACGCCGCGGGTCTGTTCGGTGGTGACCGCCCCCGGGCCTTCCGCCTCGCTGTAGTAGGTGAACCGCCCGCCGGCGCGCGGCATGAAGTTCAGCCAGCCCCAGAACATGTTCGGCCAGACGATCTGATGAAAGGTGTCGCCGCGAAACGCGCTGAACTCCGGCAGGATGTCATCGGCAAAACTGCGCCGGTACCAGCCGCTGGTCGTCTCGCTCTCGTAATAGAGCGGCGTCACGCCCACCTGCTGGCGGTAGGCGCTGAACTTCACGTCCGGCAGCCGTTCGACCGTCTCCTGGAAACCGTTCAGCTGCGGCTGCGCGAAGATGTTCAGTCCGAAGTTCGACCAGTTCTTCTCCAGCTCGACGTAGCTGCCGGGCTGCACGTTGTCCCGGTATTCGCTCTCGAAGAAGTCGCGCACGATGAAATCGTCCGACTGATAGCGCATCATCGCCCGGGCGGTGAAGTCCGGTTCGATGTCTGCCCGGTGATAGAAACGGAAGCGCTGACGGGCGGGATTGATCCCGTCGCCCACCCGGTTGAGACCGGCGTCGTCGTCGTGCGTCCAGTAGTAGGAGAGGTCGCCGTCGCCGAAGCGGCCGAGGTCGTAGGTGAGGTCGAGTCCCGTGCCAAACCCCCGCCGGCTGCGGTAATCCGTCCGCAGCACAAGCGCGGCGTCGTCCTCGTGAAACCAGTGGTAGCCGCCCAGCACGTAGGCGCCGTAGCGGCTGCGGTAGCCGGGAAAGACCGTGAAGAAACTCGGATGCGACTTCAGCGACCGCTTCATGTAGGGGAGCCAGAGTATCGGCACCGGACCCAGCTTGAGGGTCGGACTGTACAGCTCCACATACTCGCCCGGCGCGATGCCCACGCTGCGGGCCCGGACCGTCTGCGCCGGCTCCGCGTAATCGTCGGTGGTCAGCGTCACGCCGTAACCGGTGTAGAGGCCGGTTTCTTCGTTTCCGTCCAGGGTGACCCCCGCCACAAAGAACGGCGGCTGGCCGGTCCGGAACGAGTCGGCCATCAGGTCGCCCGTGATGAAATTGTAGCGGATCGTTTCGCCCACCCAGATCTGCTCGCCCCGCTGGATGCGCACCTGGCCCATCGCCAGCACCTCGCCGGACGCCCGCGAATCGGCGTCCTGATAGAAAGTCACCCGGTCGGCGGAAAGGATGGTGTCCTCCGAGATGACGATCACGCCGTTCGAGTAGGTGGCCACGCCGTCCTTGTAGTTGACCTCCCACTTGGAATCCGGCAGGGCGCTGATGATCTCGTAATTGAACGGCGCGTTGTCGGCGGCCAGCAGCGGCATCGCGGAGACACCCACCGCGGGCAGAATGAATTTGGGTCGCAACCAGTTCATCAGGACGCGGCGAGTCAACCAACGGCGGGACCGAATGCCAAGCGGCATCTGCCGGCGGCGGCGATCCGGCCGGGGTGCGACCCGCCGTTCAACGTGAGGTCACCCGGCGCGGACGTGAGTAGATGTTCATGCGCCCCTCGCGCAGGTAGCCGACCAGCGTCTGCCCGCCCGCGGCTGCCAGCTTCACCGCCAAGCTGCTGGGCGCCGAGACCGCACAGACGACCGGCAGACTCGCGGCCTGGGATTTCTGGACGATCTCGAACGAGGCGCGCCCGCTGACCATCAGCACGTGCCGGTCGAGCGGCAGCCGGGCGGCGAGCAGCGCCCAGCCCAGGACCTTGTCCACGGCGTTGTGCCGGCCGACATCCTCGCGGGCGACCAGCAGCCGGCCACGCAGGTCGAACAGTCCCGCCGCGTGCAGTCCGCCGGTGAGCGCAAAGGCCTCCTGGCTTTGCAGCAGGCGGCCAGGAAGACGTTCCAGCACCGCCGCCGGGACGGCAGCCCGGGATCGGATGCGCGGAATCCGCCGCCGGATCGCCGCAATCGACTCGCGGCCACACAATCCGCAGCTCGAGGTGCCGGCAAACCGTTGCTGCAACCGCGACCAGTCCACCTCCGTTTCGCTCGCGAGCGTCACATCGAGGACGTTGCCTTCGCGGTTGCGGGGGTTGACGGCGCAGCGGGCAATTCCATCGGCCGAGGCGACCAACCCCTCCGCAAAGAGAAAACCGGCCGCCAGCTCGTGGTCGTGGCCCGGCGTGCGCATGGTCAGTGTCAGTGGCCTGCCATTGACGCGAATCTCAAGGGGTTCCTCAACGACCAGGGCGTCGCTCACCCGCCGTCGACGCCCGTCCTTGATGCGAACCAGCTTCAGCTGGGTGGTGGAGGCGGCGGCTGGCATGGTCTTGGGTGGCGAGCGGGTTGGAGTATGGGTGTCGTGCGGGATCGTTCAAGGCGGGAGTCATCCCAGGGGGCAGTCGGAGGTGGCGGTCAACGACACGGACGGCAGGAGGCCGGCGGGAGAAGCCGTTGGTTACTGCATTGATTCATTGGCGGCAAACTGGGAGGGTGCGGGCAGTCCAGACCGCCGCTGATGAAGTTCATCACCTCACAAGTCGCCGCGTTTCTTGAAAAGGGCTCCAGCCGGCGCAATTTCAAGCTGCTCATCCGCTTCCTGCTGATCCTGGTCGGCATGATCATCGCCTACAGCCTGCTCTTTCACGTGATCATGAAGTGGGAGGGGCAGGATCACTCCTGGTTCACGGGCTTCTATTGGACGCTCACGGTAATGTCCACGCTGGGCTTCGGCGACATCACGTTTGACTCCGACACCGGGCGGCTCTTCTCCACGGTCGTGCTCCTGTCCGGGATGGTATTCCTGCTGATGCTGATGCCGTTCACGCTGATCGAGTTCTTCTACGCACCGTGGGTGGAGGCCCAGGCCCGCGCCCGCGCGCCGCGCGAACTGCCCAGCGAAACGCACGGTCACGTGATCCTGACAAACTACGACGCCGTGACCGCCACCCTCATCCGCAAGCTCAACCAGTTTGGCTATCCCTACGTCCTGCTCGTGCGCGATCCGGAAACGGCGCTCAAATACCACGACGACGGCGTGAATGTCATGGTGGGCGATCCCGACCACCCCGACACGTACCAGCACATCCGGCTCAGCCGCGCCGCGCTGGTGGCCGCCACCGGCTCGGACGTGGCCAACACGAACATCGCCTTCACCATCCGCGAACTCTCCAAGTCCGTCCCCATCCTCACCACCGCCAGCACCGACCAGGCGGTGGACATCCTGCAGCTGGCCGGCAGCACCCGCGTCTTCAAGCTCGGCGACATGATGGGCCAGGCGCTGGCCCGCCGCAC
>DNDP01000033.1:17933-18562 GCA_003484235.1 Verrucomicrobiales bacterium | reverse complement strand
CGGGATCGAAGATGTCGTTCATCCGTAAATGTGTTCCTCCAAAGCGTGGCGCATGATCGACCTGGGCGCCGGTTGCCCGGTCCAAAGCTGAAGCGCGTCCGCTCCCTGATGCAGGAGCATGCCGATGCCGTTGGCGGTCCTGCAGTTCAGTTCGCCCGCGAGCTTCAGCAGTGATGTCTGAGCCGGTCGATAAATCATGTCGTACACGGCGCCGGGAACGTGCGCGCGAAGCCAATCGGAATTCAACGGAAGCGGATCATCGGTCCTCAGCCCCAACGAAGTGGCGTTCACGAGCAGGTCCAGTCTTGAAACGGGCGGGTCGGTTGCGACATGGAGCTGTGGGTATGTTGATTTGATCTCATCGGCCAGCGCCTCGGCCTTGGAGCGTGTGCGATTGATCAGGAAGAGCTCCGACGGCTGTTCATCGGCGATGCGCAGGGCGGCGGCACGACCGGCGCCACCGGCTCCCAGAAGTGCGACACGCTTCCCTTGCAGTTCCAGTCCCAGGTCCTCGCGGATGGAGCGGATGATGGCGTCGGCGTCGGTGTTGAAGCCGACGGAACGCACCTCCGCGGGCAAGTCATTGTCAAACGTGGCGACCGGTTGCCACCCGCCGGAACCGGAGCGGC
>DNDP01000033.1:8166-17715 GCA_003484235.1 Verrucomicrobiales bacterium | reverse complement strand
CCCCCCCCGCCGGAACCGGAGCGGCCTTCGAAGCGAACGGTGTTCACCGCGCCCCAGCGTTTGGCCGCCGGGTCGATCACATCGACCAGATCGAGCGCGAGGATCTTGTGTGGCACGGTCAGATTGAGCCCGATGAAACCCATCTCGCGGGCACCAACCAGGGCCTCGCGCAGCCGGGTGGGATTGACATCGCACGCAAGGTATCGCCAGTTCAATCCGAGTGCCTGGATGCCGGCGTTTTGCATCGCCGGGGACGCCGAGTGCCGTACCGGATGGCCGAAGACCGCACAATAGCGGGTCGAGGCATCGATGGGCTGGGGTGGCGTTTCGGACACGGCCGGGTTATACGGGTTTGCAGCTGGGCAAGGAAAGAGCGGAATGAGCCGTTCAATCGTGATTCAATCCGCAACATCGCGCTCGCCCCCGGCTCGTCGGATTCCTAAACTGCATTGCGTGGCGCAAACCGACCTCTTCAACCCAGCCGCAGCCCCGGCAGCGTCCGACACCCGGCCGGTCGCGGCCAGCGAGGTGCGTCCCCAGACGCCCCCGCCGCTGGCGGCGCGCATGCGTCCCCGGTCGCTCGACGACTATGTCGGGCAATCGCACATCCTCGGTCCTGGCATGCTGCTGCGGCGTTCGATCGAGGCGGACCGCATCCAATCGCTGATCTTTTACGGACCGCCGGGGACTGGGAAGACGTCCCTCGCCCAGATCATCGCGCGGCAGACCAGCTGCCATTTCGAGCGCCTTAGCGGGGTGGAGTCCAATGTGGCGGACATGAGGCGGGTGTTGAGCGGGGCGGGCAACCGGCTGGCGAACTCCGGCCGGACGACGATCCTGTTCATTGACGAGATTCACCGGTTCAACAAGTCGCAGCAGGACGTGCTGCTGCCCGATGTGGAGAGCGGCGTGATCCGGCTGATAGGAGCGACGACCCACAATCCGTTTTTCTTCGTCAACTCACCGCTCGTGTCGCGGTCGCAGATCTTCGAGCTCAAACCGTTGACCGAGGAGGAAGTGGTGGGACTGCTGCGGCGGGCATTGGCGGATGCGGAGCGGGGCCTCGGCCACATCGGGATCCGTGCGGACGAGGATGCCTTGGCCCATCTCGCCCGCATCTCGGATGGTGATGCCCGCAAGGCGCTCAACTCCCTGGAGATCGCCGCCCTGACCACGGCGCCGGCAGAGGACGGGTTCATTCACCTGACGCTGGCCGTGGCCGAGGAGTGCATCCAGAAGAAGGCCATCGTCTATGACGGCGACGGGGATGCGCACTACGACACCATCTCCGCCTTCATCAAGAGCATCCGCGGGAGCGACGTGGACGCCGCGCTCTACTGGCTGGCCAAAATGATCCACGCGGGGGAAGACCCCAGATTCATCACGCGACGGATGCTGATCAGCGCGGCGGAGGACGTTGGCCTGGCGGACCCGATGGCCCTGGTGCTGGCCAACGCGGCGCATGCGGCGGCTGAGCTTGTCGGCTGGCCGGAGGCGCGGATTCCGATAGCCGAGGCGGTCATCTACCTTGCGACCGCCCACAAGAGCAATTCCGCCTACAAGGCCATCGACGCGGCTCTGGAGGACGTCCGCGAGGGGCGGACACTCGCGGTGCCGGAGCATCTGCGTGACGGCGGCAAGGCGGCAAAGAAGCGGCTGGGCCGGGGTGCCGGCTACGAATATGCCCACGCCCACGAGGGGCACTTTGTCGCGCAGGACTATCTGGGCGCCAGTCGCCGTTACTACGAGCCGACCGAGCAGGGGACCGAGAAGAAGATCAGGGAACGGGTCGCCCACTGGCGGGAGCAGCTTGAATCGGCGAGGCGGCGCGAAGGCGAACAGGACCATCAGAAATGACGGAGGCTGCTGAACTCAAGAGACAGCTCCGCCGGGAACTTCGGGCGAGAGTGGCCCGGCTGATGCCGGATGAACGAAATCTGTCGGCGGAGCGGGTGGTGGGCCGGATCAGCCAGCATGCCTCGTGGCGGCAGGCGCGGACGGTGATGCTGTTCGTTCCACTGCCCGACGAGGTGGACGTTCTTCGGCTCGTGGATGAGGCGATTGGTCACGGGAAGACTGTTTTGCTGCCCAGATACAAATCCGAGGCCGATGGCTACGAACCGGCCAGGATCGAGAATGTTGCCACCGACCTTGTGGTCGGCAGGTTCGGTGTCGCGGAACCGGCGTCAGACTGTCCGGGCTACCCGCTAAAGTCACTGGACGTCACGTTGGTGCCTGGGCTAGGTTTCGATCTCGCTGGCCGGCGGCTGGGTCGTGGACGAGGATACTACGACCGGCTGCTGGTGGGCGCCGCGGGCAGGCTTTGGGGAGTCGGTTTCGACTGCCAGTTGCTGCCGGAACTGCCCGTGGAAACACATGATGTCGTACTGAACTGCATTGTAACACCGTCGCGGTGTTTGGAAGTCGTTGCCCGCGCGGTTGAGTGATGGATTTAATCGCGAATACGTTTACCGAGTTCGCCCTTTGGGGAGCCGGCGCCGGGCTGGCCACCTTGGTGGGCGGATGGTTGTATCAACTGAAACGACGGCAGGAACAGTCGGCCCGTCTGCGTGACGCAGACCGAATTCTTGACGAAGCCCGCCGGGAGGCGGACTCCATGCTTAGGGAGGCTCGACTGGCCGCCAACGAGGAGACCCTCCAACTGCGGGAACGGCGGGAAAAATCCGACGCCGCCCGGCGCGAGGAGCTTCTGGGATGGGAACGTCGGCTTGCCGAGCGGGAGACCGTCATCAGCCGCCAGCTGGATGGCCTGATGCTGGAGGAGCAGAAACTCCGTGACCAGTCCGCCGAACTGCAGCGACGAAGCGAAGGCATCGAGAATCAGAAACGGGAAGCGGTGGAACTGGTTGCCGAGCGGCGGCGCGAACTGGAGAGGATCGCCCAATACTCCATCGAAGAGGCCAAGGCATTCGTGATCCGGCGCGCCGAAGAGGAAGCCTCCCGCGAAGCCGCCGCGATCGCCCACCGGCTGCTGGAGGAGGCAAGGCATGGCGCCGAACAACGGGCCCGGCAGATCATCAGCCTCGCCATTCAGCGATACGCGGGCGAACACACCTTCGAATCGACCACCGCGACGGTTGCCCTCACCGGCGATGACATCAAGGGCCGCATCATCGGCCGGGAGGGCCGCAACATCCGGGCCTTCGAGGCGGCGACCGGCGTGACCGTGTTGATCGACGACACTCCCAATGCCGTGGTGCTCTCAGGGTTCGACCCGGTCCGCCGGCAGATCGCCCGCGAGGCGATGGAGCGGCTGATTCAAGACGGGCGAATCCATCCGACGCGCATCGAGGAGGTGGTCGCCAAGGTTTCCGCGGAAATGGAGGAGAACATCAACCGTTCCGGCGAGGACGCCGTCATGCGGGCCGGCATTCCCCCGATGCATCCGGAGATCGTCAAGCATCTCGGGCGCCTTCGCTATCGCCACTCCTTTTCGCAAAACATCCTGGACCACTCGGTGGAGGTCGCCCATCTGTGCGGTCTTATGGCGGCTGAACTCGGCGTTGACGTTCAACTCGCCAAACGGGCCGGTCTGCTTCACGACATCGGCAAGGCCATCAACCACGAGGTGGAAGGTTCCCATGCACTGATCGGCGCCGATCTCGTCAAGCGCTTCGGCGAGTGTGAATCGGTGGTCAATGGCGTCGCCTCCCACCACGAAGAAGTGCCTTTCGCCGGACCCTTCGGCATCCTCGTCAGTGCTGCAGATGCGATCAGCGCGGCGCGGCCGGGTGCACGTTCGGAAACCATGACCACCTACCTGAAGCGGGTCGAAAGCCTCGAGCGAATTGCGGTGTCCTACAAGGGAGTCGAGAAAGCCTACGCCGTGCAGGCCGGACGTGAATTGAGGGTCATGGTCCGTCCGGAAGACGTGAACGATGAAGATGCCTGCGCGCTCTCCCGCAACATAGCCCGTCAGATTGAGAGCGAGCTCCAGTATCCGGGGCAGATCCGCGTGATCGTCGTGCGCGAGACCCGTTCGGTCGACATGGCAAAATAGCCGTGGCTGCTCGCGTGCAGGGAGTTGGGAGGCTGTCCAGAGGTCCGATTCGCTGGGTCAGCAGCCGTCTTCCGCGCATCAATTGGCTTCCGGTTCGTCTCTGAAGCATTGCGGGAATGACCGCTTCATTCGTCCGCCGGTCCGTCCATGTTAAGCCTTGCCAAACCCACTGCCCGCCCTAGATTTACCGGCCTTTAACTTTGGCGAAGATGAATTTGTCTACAGCAATTTGCTTTCTGGCCGCTAATCCTGGCGAAGTTCCCGACCCCACCGGTCAAATCGTCCAGATGGTGGGAATGATGGCGATCTTTGGTCTGATGTTCTACTTCGTCCTGATCCGCCCGCAGCAGCGCAAGGCGAGGGAACACGCCCAGCTGCTGGAAACGGTCAAGACCGGCGACAAGGTGGTGACCTCCAGCGGCATTCTGGGTGTCGTCGTCGGCGTGAAGGACAAGCACGTGTCCATCCGCTCGGCGGACTCCAAACTGGAGATCCAGAAGAGCGCCATTGCCGAGGTCATCGAGCGCGCCGGTGGCGCCGCCGCGGACAAATAGTCCTCCCAATTCTTCAACGCGAGCAATCCGATCCGCATTTTCATGAAGCGAAACAACACCTGGCGCTGGCTCTTCGTCATCTTCATCGTGCTCTGGTCCGTATACGAACTGACGCCGATCAAGGACCGTCCCCTGATCGAACAGTTTGAGAAGATGGCGGTCAACAAGGACGACCGGTTTGCAGAGATCGTGAGTGCCGCGCGGGCGGGGGTGGCCACCGGGACCGGTTCCGCCTACAGCCACCTGCTCGACGCCGCCGGTGACACGATCCTCACCAATTACTTCCCCAACTATCAGCCGGAGCCCGACTCGAACCAGAACGCCTACGTCCTGAACCGGATCCAGCGCAAGGCGGCGGGCAAGGTGCGGCTGGGCATCGACCTCAAGGGCGGCACCTCCTTCCGCCTCGCGATGGATCTGGATGCGATCAAGGCGCAGCAGGTGGGCACGAATGCTCCTGCGGGCACCAATGCATTGGTCATCGATCCGGTGGCAGCCGCCTACGAGCGCGAGGTCGCCCTGGAGCAGGCGGTCGAAGTGCTGCGCCGCCGTGTTGACCGCCTCGGTGTTGCCGAACCGCTCATCCAGCCTGTGGGTGAGAATCAGATCATCGTCCAGCTGCCCGGCCTGAGCCAGGCCGAGATGGATTCGGCGCGGAGCCAGATCCAGCGCGCCGCCTTCCTCGAATTCCGGCTGGTCCACCCCAACAGTGAACAGCTCATCGCCGAGGATCTGATCGAACCCGGCTACGAGCGGATGACCGAAGTCAACGTCATCAAGGGCGTCCGGGTATTCAACGATCTGCTGGTTTCCAAACGCCGGGCGTCGGGCACGATCGATGGCAAGCGGGTGGAACTGACCGGCAAGCACCTGAAGCAGGCCCGCGTCAACCGGGATCCGCTTACCGGACAGCCGGAGATCCTTTTTGAACTGAATTCGGAGGGCGCCGATCTCTTCGGCCAGATCACCTCCGAGAACGTGGGCGAGCGGATGGCCATCATTCTCGACGGCAAGCTGGCTTCGGCGCCGAACATTCGCGAAGCCATCCTTGGTGGCAGCGGCAGCATCTCCGGCGGCTACACCGACAAGGAGGCGATCGAGCTGGCCAATGTTCTTGAGAATCCCCTCCAGGCGCCCCTCAAGGTGCTGAGTGAGCGCCGGATCGACCCGACGCTCGGTCAGGCGACCATCGACAGCGGCATCCGGGCGGCGATCTACGGGCTGATCTTCGTCATCGTGTTCATGGGCACCTACTACCTCATCGGCGGCATGGTGGCCAACGCCGCGGTGATGTTGAACCTGCTGATTCTCATGGGCGTGCTGTGTTCCATCAAGGCGGCCCTGACGTTGCCGGGCATCGCCGGCATCGTGCTGACCATCGGCATGGCGGTGGACGCCAACGTCCTCATCTTCGAGCGCATCCGTGAGGAATTGAGGGCTGGCAAATCCATCCGCGGCTCGGTGAGCGCCGGCTATGACAAGGCGTTCAGCACCATCTTCGATGCAAACATCACGACCCTGATCGCTTCCATCATCCTGATCATGCTCGGCACCGGACCGATCAAGGGCTTCGGCGTGACGCTGACCATCGGCATCATGGTGAGCATGTTCACCGCGCTGGTTTTCACCCGGCTGATCTTCGACTGGCTGATCGACGCCGGCATCCTGCGCAGCCTGAAGATGATCTCGCTGGTTCGCGGCACCAGTTTCCGGTTTCTGCGCTTTGCCAAACCGGCTTTCGTGCTTTCCTGGCTCCTCATCATCGGCGGCGTCGGTTACGGCCTTTTCGTCCGTGGCTCGGATGTGCTCAACCACGAGTTCAAGGGCGGCGTCGAAGTGCTGTTCAGCTTCAATGAGGAGGGCAGGGTGGATCAGGATCAGATCAGCACCGCCGTGCGGCAGGCGGTCGGCAGCGAACCGACCGTCCAGTACCAGCGCGAACTGGCCAGCGGAGCGGAGACGCTCGCCGTCAAGACCGCCCTCATCAACGACAAGTCGCTGGACGAGTCCGCCCTGATCGACCGGACGGCGCAGTTGGTTGTGGAGTCCTTGAAGAGCAACTTCGCCGGCGCGTCCTTCGAAGTCATCGACACCGACAAGAACGGTCCTTCCATCGGCGCGGAAATTCAGCGGTCGGCCCTCGTCTCGGTGGTGCTGGCGCTGTTCGGCATCCTGTTCTACGTCGCCGTCCGCTATGAGTTCAGCTTCGCCGTGGGCGCCGTGGTTGCCACGATCCACGACGTGCTCATGACGCTCGGCATTTACTTCTTGTCGGGGCATCAGATGAGCGCGCCGATGGTGGCGGCCGTGATGACGATCATCGGCTTTTCAATCAACGACACCATCGTCATCTTCGACCGCATCCGCGAGGACCTGATGCTCAACGTGCGCGGTTCATTCGAGGATCTGATGAAC
This sequence comes from Verrucomicrobiales bacterium, assembly GCA_003484235.1. Lineage (GTDB taxonomy): Bacteria > Verrucomicrobiota > Verrucomicrobiia > Limisphaerales > RI-55 > RI-55. Next base: position 10,725 of record DNDP01000033.1, on the reverse strand, counting down.
ACCGCGCTCAACCAGACGCTGAGCCGGACGATCATCACCTCAGGCACCACCTTCCTGGCCACGCTGGCGCTGTATCTGTTCGGCGGCGGCGGGCTGAATGACTTCTCGTTCACGTTCCTGGCCGGCATCATCACGGGCACCTACTCCTCCATCTACATCGCCTGCGCGATTGTCCTGTGGTGGAACAAGGGTCAGCGGCCGGTGATCGCCGCTGCAGGCCAGGCGGGCGTGGTGCTCGAGGAGCAGCCGGCCGGCGCCTGATCGCCGAATGACCGACATCGCCAATATCTCCTGGATCCACTGGGCGGGATTCATCGGCGCCGTTTTGTTCTTCCTGGCGCTCGATCTGGGGGTGTTCCATCGCAAGGCTCACGTTGTCCGCTTCAAGGAGGCGCTCGCCTGGACGACGTTCTGGTTCTCGCTGGCGATGGCGTTCGCCTTCTTCGTCGTGCCGCCGGATTCCCGGACGGAGTTCGTCACCGGCTACATCCTCGAACTCTCGTTGTCGATGGACAACGTGTTCGTGATCGCCCTCATCTTCAGCTATTTCCGGGTCCGGCTGGAGTTCCAGCACCGGGTGCTCTTCTGGGGGATCATGGGGGCGCTGGTGATGCGCGGGATCATGATCGGACTGGGGGCCAAGCTGGTGGCCGAGTTTCACTGGGTACTCTACTTCTTCGGCGCCTTCCTGGTGCTGTCCGGAGTGAAGATGCTGTTCGTGGACGACGACGGCGTGGAGCCGGGGAAGAATCCCGTGATCCGGCTGGTCCGACGTATGTTTCCGGTCACTCCGGACTTCGTGGGCCAGAAGTTCACGACGCGGATCGACGGCACACTTTATCTAACGCCGCTGGCGCTGGTCCTGGTAATGGTCGAAACCACCGACCTGATCTTTGCCGTGGACTCCATCCCCGCGATCTTTGGGGTCACGCAGAAGACCTTCATCGTTTACACCTCCAACGTCTTCGCCATCCTCGGCCTGCGGTCGCTTTATTTCGTGCTCGCCGGAATGATCGGCTACTTCCGTTTTCTGAAGGTGGGTCTCTCCCTCGTGCTGATCTACATCGGCATCAAGATGCTGGGCATGTTGTGGGGCCTCAAGATCGCGCCCAACACTTCCCTGGTGATTGTGGTGAGCATCATCAGCCTGTCGATTGCCGTCTCGCTCGCCGCCGCCCGGATGGCCCGCCGCGAAAAGGAGGCGGAGAAGCGGGAGGACACCGAACAACGTGAGTGATCCGCATGCCAGTCCGCCGCCCTCGGCGCATGGCGAGGTGCCGGTGCATCACGTGCCGCTCTCGCGGCTCCTGCGGGAACTGCTCGACCATCCCGAACCGGGCTCTCCGCTGACGATGAACCAGCTGCTGATGCGGAGCGAGGGACGCGGTGTCTATCTGCTCATCATCCTGATCAGCCTTCCCTTCCTGCTGCCCACTCCTTTTCTCGGGCTCAGCACGCCGCTGGGCATCATCATCATCACCCTGGCGCTCCGCCACGCCCTCGAGCTGCCGCCACGGCTGCACCGCCGTGTGGGGGACAGGCCGCTGCCCCGCAGCTTTCAGGACCGGGTGCTGGGGGGATCGGTCCGCATGCTCAACCGGCTGGAACGCTGGGTGAAGCCCCGGCGGGACAAGTGGCTGCTCAGCCCGGTGGCCCGCTGGATCAACTGCGGCCTGATCAGCGCGCTGGCCTTCATGCTGGCCATTCCGCTGCCCCCCTTCATTCCCTTCACCAACTCGGTCCCGGCCATCGCCATCATTCTCATCAGCCTCAGCATGATGGAGGAGGACGGAGTCCTGATCTGGCTCGGTTATGCTGCCGTGCTCGGCAACGTGGTTTTCTTCGGCTCGCTGCTGTTGAGCGTTGGCGTGGTGGTTAGGCATTGGAGCGAATGGCTGGAGATGCTTAAGTCCTGGACATGAAGTACCGCTGGTCCCTGGCCCCCGCGCAGCCCGCGCTGGCCGGCCACCTTGGTCAGCAGTGTTCCATCTCCCCCCTTCTGGCCCAGTGCCTCCTCAACCGCGGCATCAGCGAGGCGGGCGCCGTGCGGGAGTTCCTGGAGCCCAGGCTGAAGGACCTGCGCGATCCCTTCCTCATCCCGAACATGGCTCCCGCCGTCGAACGCCTGTTCGCGGCCCACGCACGAAGGGAGAACATCGTCATCTTCGGCGACTACGACGTGGACGGCGTTTCCTCGACCGCGCTGCTGCTCGAGGTGCTCTCGCGGTTGGGGTGGAAGGCGCAGCCCTATCTGCCCCATCGCATGGATGAAGGATACGGACTGAGCAGGGAAGGGGTGACCAACTGTCTGGAGAAATTCACCGCCGATCTGCTGCTGGCGGTCGATTGCGGCTCGACCGCCGGGGAGACCATCCGCTGGCTTCAGGAAAAGCGGATCGACGTCATCGTGCTCGACCACCATCAGGTTTCCGAGCCGCCGCCGGCCGCTGTGGCGCTCGTCAATCCCCAGCTGGCCGCGGATGGCCGGCCGTCGTTTCGCGAACTTTGTTCAGCAGGCCTGGCCTTCAAGCTCGCCCACGCCCTCGTCAAGCGGGGCCG
>DNDP01000033.1:7058-7874 GCA_003484235.1 Verrucomicrobiales bacterium | reverse complement strand
TGGGAACCATTGCGGACATCGTGCCGTTGCGGGGCGAGAACCGCATCCTGGTCAGCGCCGGCCTCCAGCGGCTCGATGTCACACAGCGGCCGGGATTGGTCGCGCTGAAGGAGGTGGCGCGCGTGGGTTCCCCGGTCCGTCCACACGACGTCGGTTTTCAGCTGGGGCCAAGGTTGAATGCCGCCGGCCGTCTGGAAACCGCCGCCGAGGCGCTGGAGCTGTTGATCGCCCCGACCGGCGACGCCGCCATGCCGCTCGCCGAAAGCCTCGACATGCGCAACCGCGAACGCCAGCAGATCGAGCGCAGCCTGAGCGAGGATGTCATCGGGAAGCTCAAGGCCGCATTCGACCCGGCCCGTCATCACGTCATCGTGGAGAGCGGGCTCTACTGGCACATCGGCGTGATCGGCATCGTCGCGTCGCGGGTGCTGCGGGAATTCTACCGGCCCACCATCGTCATCGGCGGGGAAGGGGACGAATGGCGCGGATCAGGGAGGAGCATCGAAGGATTCGATCTGGCGGCGGCTTTGCGGCAGTGCGGAGACCTGTTGATCCGGCACGGCGGCCATGCCATGGCGGCGGGTCTTTCGATTCATCCCGACAAGATCGACGCCCTGCGGGAACGTTTGAACCGGCTCGCCCAGCAGTCGCTGACGTCCGAGCAGCTGCGGCCGCCGCTGCTCCTGGACGCCGAGTTGGATCCGGCGGAACTCACCCTGGAACGGATCACGGAACTGGGACGGCTCGCCCCGTTTGGACAGGAGAATCCGTCGATGAAGTTCAGTCTGCCCGGAGTCGAGCTGTCGCGCGCGCCCC
>DNDP01000033.1:5382-6915 GCA_003484235.1 Verrucomicrobiales bacterium | reverse complement strand
AGCTGTCGCGCGCGCCCCGGCGGATGGGCAACGAAGGCCGGCACGTGCGCCTGCAGGTCAAGGCGGGCCGCGCGGAGTTCGACGTGGTCTGGTGGAACGGCGGCGACGAACAGTGGCCGGTGGGAACCTTTGACCTGGCATTCACCCCGGAAGTCAACGAGTTCAACGGCCGCACCAACGTCCAGCTGAAGCTGCTCGACTGGCGGCCGCATCCGCGTCAGGACCGTTGAATGCCTTTGATGCCGCCCGTGCAAATGCCTTGCCCGGCCCTCCGATCCACCCGCACCCTTTCCCAATGCGCGCGTCCGAAAAGATCATTCCACTGAACGAACTCGCCGCGTGGCGGGAGGCCCAACGCCGTGCCGGCCGGAGGATTGTCGTCACCAACGGCTGCTTTGATCTGTTGCACGCCGGCCACGTGACGTACCTGGAGGCCGCCGCAAGCCAGGGCGACCTGTTGCTGGTGGGTGTCAATGGAGACGCAGGCGTGCGGGAACTGAAGGGACCGACCCGGCCGTTGAATGCCGAGCAGGATCGCGCGCTCGTGCTGGCGGCGCTGGCCAGCGTGGGGGCCGTGAGCATCTTTCCCGAATCCACCGCCACCAGCTTTCTGAAGCTTGCGGCACCGGACGTCTACGCCAAGGGCGGCGACTACACGATCGAGACCTTGAATGCGGAGGAGCGCGCTGTGGTGCAGGCGGCGGGCGGTGAGTTCGTTTTCATCCCGTTTCTGGCAGGCCGGTCAACCTCCGGCCTGGTGAACCGCATGAAGGGGTGAGTCTGCGGTTCACGGGATCACTCGGCCACGACCCGGACGAACAGGCTCTGCGATCCCGTTGGAAGGGGCTCGACCGCGCGCTCCATCCTGGTCTCGGCCAGCGGCCCCACGCGGCGGCGCAGTTCCCAGTTTCCCGTAACCAGCGACGTTCTGGTCTCGATCCGGTAGGAGACACCCGCCTCGGCGGAAAATTCAAACGCCACGCCATCGCCCTCGCGCTCGACGCCGGCCAGCAGTGGGCGGGTGACGTAGGTCACACGGAGCCGGGGTCTGGTGGCCGGATCGAGGGCCTCCCGCGAGGCAAAGTGCCGTGCTGTGCGCAGCACGTTTTCAGACTGGCTCCGGAGCAGCCAGCCGTGATTGCCGGCCGGATTGTCGAGCCATCCCTGCACGTCGGCGACCAGCTGCGGAGAACTCGGGATCGTGTAGGTGCCGAGCCCCGAGACCACCACCGATGAACTGGCCGGCTGGGCTGTGTCCGACGGGTTGAGCGCGCCAGGCGCATTCCACGGAATTTGGGAAAGGCGGGTGTTCCACGTCGCCTGATTCTCCTGCCATGGGACCAGCACCCGTCGGACTTCAAAGATGGAATCGGGCGGTGACAACGGAACCATCACCACCTGCAGTTGGAGTTCGACGCGGGTGACGACAGATCCGGCCGGCAGGGTGCTGAGGTCAAATTTCAGAAGCCCGCGGCGGGTTTCGTTGCCCGCGTTCGAACCCAATCCGCCGGCCACGATGCTGGTCCCGCTGGC
>DNDP01000033.1:0-5173 GCA_003484235.1 Verrucomicrobiales bacterium | reverse complement strand
GACGCTGTCTGGCGAACCCTGGCGAAGTTCCACGTCCGCCAATGGATTCAAGGTGGTGGCGGCTGCGGAAAGGCGTTCCGCTCCGATCACGAGCGCGAATGCCTGGAGGGCCGGCAGCCACGAACGGGCAGCGGGAGCACACCCTGGCGCACCCAATCGGAAAATCGGTCTCAGCATCAGAAGGAAGAGTTCCCGGACGACGGGAAGTTCCCGAAAATCTGAAACCAGCCGAAAGCTTCAACCGGCTGCCAACAGGGAGAATCGCCGCTTGACCAACAGCGCCTCAACTTCCGGCTGATCGAGCAGGATGGTCCGCCCGCCGTCGAAGGCGAGCACCTCGATGCCGTGGTTCAGGCAGGTCTCGATGGTCCGGGTTCCCACCGTGGGGATGTCGAAACGCATGTCGTGGTTTTCCTTGGCGACCTTTACCGCCACGGCGCCGCCGCTCTTGCCCGCCAGATCACCGCCACGCGCGAGGCATTTGTCCGTGCCCTCGAAGCCCTCCACCGCCAGTACGGTGCCCTCCTTGACCACGACCGACTGCCCGATCTCCAGTCGCGACACCTCGCGCGCAATGCGCAGGCCGAACGCCACGTCTTCACGCTGTTCAGCGCTCAGCGTTCGTCCCAGGGAGAACCCGATGGAAGGCATCACCGGTCCCAACCAGGGCAGGGCGCTGATCAGTTCCACGCCTTCCTTGGCAAGCTCGTCGGCGACCGCCCCGAAGATGGTATGGGCGTTTTTCTCCTTCAACCGCAGGAGCACGCCCATGGCCTTCAGATCGGGACGCACGTCAAAGAGGTTCTTCGGCGCGAGCTGCCCGGCCATGACGCAATGTTTCACACCGCGGCTGACCAACGCCTTGATCAGCCGACCCAGCTGGCCGACCCGCAGCCACTCGATTTCGTCGACCAACTCCGCGAGGGCGGGATCGGTTTCCCCTTCGAACGCCACGGCCACGAGGCGGCTGATTCCTCGCGTGCGGGCCTCGCGGGCCAGGACGAGGGGCAGCGCACGGTTGCCGGCGATCAGTCCGAGAGTTGCGGGGTTGTCTGGCACGGCGAATCTTTTGCGAAGCGCTGCGGGGGGCGCAATGAAATCCTTTCTCCCGGACCGGGCGCTCCGCCGGGCTTCAAAGTGGCGACTTTGGGATTGGCTTATCGGCCATAGGCCGTTATGCAGGGGCCATGAAACACCTCCTCCCCGCGGCGATCATTGCCATGACCACGACCCTGATTTCCCCTGAAGCCAAGGCGGCCGACGACACCCGGCTCTACGAGATGCGCATCTACTACGCCCACGAAGGCAAGCTGGATGACCTGAACGCGCGCTTCCGCGACCACACCTGCAAGCTCTTCGAGAAGCACGGCATGCAGAATATCGGCTACTGGGTGCCGCTGGAGAACCCGGACGGCAAGCTCGTCTACATCCTCGCGTATCCGGACAAGGCCGCCCGCGATGCCTCGTGGAAGGGTTTCATGGGCGATCCCGACTGGCAGGCGGCCTACAAGAAATCCCATGAGAACGGGCCGCTCGTGAAGAAGGTCGAGGCCCATTTCATGAAGGCCACCGAATACTCGCCCGCGATCAAGGCGGCCATCGCCAACCCGGAGCGGACGTTTGAACTCCGCACCTACACGACGACCGACGGCAACCTCGGCCGCCTGGACGCGCGCTTCCGCGATCACACGATCAAGCTCTTCAGCAAGCATGGGATGTCGCATTTTGGCTACTGGCACCTCACGGCCGACCAGAAGGACGCCGACAAGACGCTCGTCTATCTGCTCGAGCACAAGAGCAAGGAAGCGGCGGCGGAATCGTTTGGCGGCTTTCGCAATGATCCCGCCTGGAAGGAAGCCCGCGAAGCTTCCGAGAAGGCGGCTGGGGGATCGCTGACCGTGCCGGGCGGCGTGAAGTCGGAGTTCCTGAAGCCGACTGACTATTCGCAGACGAAGTGAGGCGGCTGAGCGCGGGGAATCTCGCTGGCCGCTCGGTTGAAGTGTCGGCGGACCGGCAGGTATGCCCTACCCGGGAAAGGTAGGGCGGTGCTGCGGCGCCGCCGAAACTGTCGTCGCCGGTTACCGCTTCCGATTTAAGAAAGCTAGACGCATCTCCAAGAATCCCAACCACCCACACAATGAACACACCCGCTTCCCCCACTCGCCGCCAGTTCCTCTCCAGGACCTCCACCGGCCTCGGTGCGGCCCTGCTCGTCGCGCAGGCGCCCGGCATTCTTTCCGTCGGTCGCGCCGCCGACTCCGGTCGCAAGATCAACTTCGCCCTCGCCGGGCTCGGTTCGCTCAGCACGAACCAGATCGCGCCCGCGCTCCAGAAGACCAAACACGCCCGACTTGCCGGCATCATCACCGGCACACCCGCGAAGGCGGAGGCATGGAAGGCCAAGTACGGCATCCCGGACAAAAACATCTACAACTACGACACGATGGTGAACCTGAAGGACAATCCGGACATCGACGTCGTTTACGTCGTCACGCCGAACGGGTTGCACAAGGAACACACCATCAAGGCGGCGCAGGCCGGCAAGCACGTCCTTTGTGAGAAGCCAATGGCCAACACCGCGAAGGACTGCCAGGCGATGATCAACGCCTGCAAGCAGGCGAGGGTGAAGCTGGCGATCGGCTACCGCTGCCAGTTCACGCCGCAGCATCAGGAGTGCATCCGCATCGCGCGCGAAAAGGAGATGGGCGCGATCAAGATCATCGAGGCCGGGTTCGGCTTCCGCATCGGCGATCCCAATCAATGGCGGCTCCGCGCCGATCTCGCCGGCGGCGGCGCCCTGATGGATGTCGGAGTTTCCGCCTTGCAGGCGTGCCGGTATCTCGTCGGCGAGGAACCCAAGCTCGTTTCCGCCATCGAGATCAAGACCGATCCCGTGAAGTTCGCCGAAGTGGACGAATCGCTCACCTGGCAGATGACCTTTCCTTCGGGCGTCATCGCCTACTGCAGCACCAGCTACAACGTGAATGGCATCAACCGCTTCACCGCCTACGCCGACCAGGGGTGGTTCGGCATGGATCCGGCCTACAGCTACAGCGGCATCAAGGTGAAGACCAGCAAGGGCGAACGCGAGTTCGAGCAGGTGGATCACTTCGCCGCCGAGATGGACGACTTCGCCCGCTGCATCATCGAGAACCGCGAGTCACGGGTCGCCGGTGTCGAGGGCCTGCGCGACATGGTCGTGATCGAAGGCATCTACAAGTCGATCAAGACCGGCCGCACCGTGAAGCTGGGCTGAATGGTGCCTCTATTCGTCCTCGTCCTCGTCGTCGTTCTCGATGAATCGGCAAAACGAGGACGAGAACGATTGGGAGCCCGGCTATTTCGCCATCTCCCAGCCTGCCGCGACCAGTCCCTTGTAGCCGCCGATCAGTGACGCGACCTTGGTATAGCCCATCTTTTGGGCGACGTCGCACGTCAGCGCCGACCGAAAGCCGCCCCCGCAGTACATGATCAGCTCGGCATTCTTGTCGGGGAAACGCCCTTCGATGTCGCGTTCCAAAATGCCCTTGCCCAGGTGCTGCGCCTCCCGGGCGTGCCCCGCCACCCACTCGGAGTCCTCGCGGACGTCAAGCAGCACGGCGGCGGAATTGGTGCGCAGCCGCTCGCGGGCCTGATCGATGGTGATCTCCTTGATGCGGGACTTGGCGTCGTCCACGAGCTTGAGAAATCCGGGTGCGTGTTTCATGGCGACGATGCTAGCCGTGGTGGCAAGGGAGCAAAGCAGAAACCGGCGCAGATCCCGATTGAACAAATCCTTCCGAAGGCCACTCTGATCCCATCATTAAACGGAAATGGTGGGTGGGAACTTGCGGCCTGTTGCTGGTGACTTTGCTGGCATGGATTTTCGCCGAGGGTCGAGGGCGCATCCTGTCCGAATACGAGGGTGTCTGGGCGGTGGTTCAGGGATATTCTCACGACGGGAAGGTGGCGGGCTTCGGTAACGCCGGCCTGGTGCTCATCGACGGCGACAAAGGGATCGAAGTCCTCGGTGGCGACCACCTGGCCTGGGCGCGTGGCGTGTGGCTGGGAACGAACGGCGTCCTTTGCTCGACAGTGAGTTCGGTTCCAAGTTTTGGGCTCAGTCTGATTGACGTCAGCGGTTCGTTGGTCTGGTCCTACGAGACGAATTCTCCCATCTCACGGCCGGGCGTGGATAGCGCCGGCAATGTGTATTTCTACGGACCCAACTGGATCGTTCACTCGCTCTCCTCCTCGGGCGAGGTGCGGTGGACCTCCCCCTATCCCAGCGCAGCGGCGGGAATGCAGGCGCAGGCTCCGGCGCTGGCAACTGATGGCCGGGTGGCTCTGTTCGGAGCCAAGCCGGGTCGCCTGGTGGTATTGGACAATGAGGGCAAGCTGTTGTGGAGGGATGGCAATCGGGCGTCGGAGGTCGGTCGTAGTGGAGCCATCTTCGCGGAGAACGGAGACCTGGTCGTGCGCGATGAGTGGGAGCTGCTGTGCTACGATTGATCAGGTACCGTGCTTTGGCAGCTGGAGCTGCTTCCGGACGACTCCCGGAATCCCGGTACATTGTTGGGGCAACCGAACCCCATCATCGGCCCCGACGGAACCATCTATTGCCAGTCGGAGAACAAGGTTTTCGCGGTGACCTCCAGCGGCACGCTTCGCTGGCAAAATTCATTGAATGTGCTGGGAAACTGGACCCGGATCGATCTGGAGTGGGCGACTTTCACGCGGAATGGCGAACTGGTGTTTGTGGCCGGTGACCGATGGGTGATGGCAAACAGTCCGGCAGCGGCCATGGTGGCTACACTTGGAAGCATGCTGGCCAAAGATGAACGGTTGGTCTGCCTGGGATCAGACGGAACTGTGCGCTGGGAGCAAGCGATTCCCTCCAGCTTCGCCTGGTCGTTGCCGCGAAGCGCGTGGGACCTGAGGTGGACATGGGAATCCAGAATGGGACTACGGCAAGCGAAGAACCTGGGCGGCCTCACCACGGGTCCGGATGGCAGGATCTACGTTTCGGGCCGCGTGGCTGGCAAACCCATGACCTGGGCGATCCGCGGGGATTGACAAGCGGAGTGCCGATCTCCGAATCGGCCCGTGTTTGGGAAACCCCGCTCGGCAGGGCGGTCCTGCCGGTCTGCCGTGACCTCTCCGGAGGCCCGTAGGGCCGGCCTGTTTATAGCAG
>DNDP01000215.1 GCA_003484235.1 Verrucomicrobiales bacterium | reverse complement strand
CCACCCCGGCGCCGTCATCGGCGCCGACGGCTTCGGCTTCGCCAACGACGACGGGAAGTGGGTGAAAGTGCCCCAGACCGGTACCGTGATCATCGGCGACGACGTCGAGATCGGCGCGAACACGACGATCGACCGCGGCGCGATCGACGACACGGTCATCGAGAACGGCGTGCGGCTCGATAACCTCGTGCAGATCGCCCACAATGTACGCATCGGCGAACACACCGCCATTGCTTCGCAGTCCGGAATTTCCGGCAGCACGACCGTGGGCAGGCGCTGCATGCTCGCGGGCCAGACCGGGATCGTGGGGCACGTCACGATTTGTGACGACGTCGTCATCGGCGGTGCTACGATGGTCACGAAGGACATCGCGGTGCCCGGCTTTTACACGGCCAGCTTCCCGGCGGAGCCGGATCGTGACTGGAAACGACGCGTGGCACGTTTTCGCAGGCTCGACACGCTGAACGAGCGCGTTGCACGGCTCGAGAAAGGACGGAAGGACAATAATGACGAATGACGATGCGGTCCTCGAAGCCACGGGCATCATGCGCTACCTGCCGCACCGCTACCCGTTCCTGCTGATCGATCGCATCGTCGCCTGCACGCCGGGCGATTCGATCACCGCAATCAAGAACGTGACCGTCAACGAGCCGTTCTTCCAGGGGCATTTCCCCGGGCATCCGATCATGCCGGGGGTGCTGCAGCTCGAGGCGATCGCCCAGGTTGCGGGCTTGCTGATGATGCGCCAGGCCGAGAACGCCGGAAAGGTCGCCTACTTCATGTCGGCCAACGACGTGAAATGGCGCAAGCCGGTCCGGCCGGGCGATGTGCTGACGATCGAGGTCGAACTGACCAAGAGCCGCGGGAAGATCGGCAAGGCCAACGGCGTGTGCAGCGTGGACGGCGAGGTGGTCAGCGAGGCGCAGGTCACCTTCACCCTGGTGGACAACTGATTCGCGGCGACGAGGGACGAACCATCCGCGAAACCATGATTCATCCGACCGCGATCATTCATCCCGGAGCCTCGATCGGCGACGGCTGCGAGATCGGACCGTTCTGCGTCATCGGTGAACACGCCGCACTGGGAGCCGGCAACCGGCTGCATTCCCACGTGGTGATCGAAGGCCATACGGTGATCGGCAGCCGGAACGAAATCTTTCCGTTCACCACGGTCGGGGTCCGCACGCAGGACCTCAAATGGAAGGGCGGCACCACCTGGACCCGGATCGGTGATGACAACACGATCCGCGAGCACGTCGAGATTCACAGCGCCACCGGAGACGGGGAGGAGACGGTCATCGGCTCCCACAACAACATTCTCGCCGGCTCGCACATCGCGCACAACTGCGTGCTGCAGAACCACACCATCCTCAGCAGCGCCGGACTCGCCGGGCACGTGCTGGTGGAGGACTACGCGATCGTCGGAGGCAAGGCGGTGGTGCACCAGTTCTGCCGGGTGGGCACGATGTCCATCATCGGCGGCGTTTCCAAGGTCGTGCAGGACGTCCCGCCCTACATGATGATCGACGGCAACCCGGCGGTGACGCGCACCGTGAACAAGGTCGGTCTCGAGCGTCGGGGCGTCAGCGACGAGGCGCAGAAGGCACTGCGGCAGGCGTTCAAGCTGCTTTTCAAGGAGAAGCTCACGATCTCCAATGCGCTCGCGCGGATCGCCGAAGAACTGCCGCAGGTTCCCGAGATCGTGCGCCTCGCGGAGTTCGCCCGGACGAGCGAGCGCGGGCTCTGCAAGTAATCCGATCAGTGCAGCCGCGGTTCGACCGCCGGCTGGACAATGAGCTTCGCGTCGAGATCCAGATAGTGGTCCAGACGGCGGTCGGCCTCCGCTTCGTCGATCTCCCGGGCCATGAGCCAGAACGTGGCGTAGTGATTGCCCTCGGATTCGACGAGGCCGCCGTAGAAACACGACAGTTCCGGATCACGTTCCGTTAGCGCGTTGCTGAGCAGCTGGAACTTCTCGCAGCTCCGACCCTCGATCAGCGCCATGCAGATCAGGTGGTCGATCACCTGTTCGCGGCGCCCTTTGCGGATTCCCCGCATCAATCCGCTGATCCAAGGGCTCTGACTCAATGACCGGAAGGCGATGCCCCGGGCCTTGAGAAGATCCAGCACGAGCTGGAAATGCTGGAGTTCCTCGATGGCGATGGCGTTGAGGTCGTCGATGCGGTGGGCGAGTTCCGGGTACTTCTCCAGGTTGATCGCCGACGTGGCGGCCTTGCGCTCGAGTATTGCGTGGTCGATCAGGACCGTCGGCAGATGGTCAATGACGCGTGGAAGCCAGTCGTCTGGGGCCTTGGCGCGGAAGAGAAGCATGGACGAAGGACGTGCCGCGGATGCGGAAGGAATGCGCGCATCGCTCCCGGATCACTGACGCAGCCAGGCCGGGAGGTAAATGGTAAACCGGGTGCCGCTTCCCACCTCGCTCCGCAGGTGCACCATGCCGCCGGCCTCGACGATCAGCCGCTTGACGATGGTCAGCCCCAATCCCGTACCCTGCCCTTCCGCCTTGGTCGTGAAATAGGGAACGAACAGACGCGCCATCGTTTCCTCGGGAATGCCGGGTCCGGAGTCCCGCACCGAAAGCTCCAGCAGGTGGTTGCAGTTCCGAAACTCATCCCGGTTGATGACACGGTCGTTCGGTCCGTCGTTCAACGGTGCGATGTCGACCGGTTCCCTCAGGAATGCGCCGTCGATCTCGACCTCATGCGGCTCGCCCGTGGCCTGCAGGGCGTTGATGGTGAGGTTCAACAGGATCTGGATCAGGTCGGTGCCGTTGATCTCGACCGTGAGATCCTCCGGCAGCTCCTGGATGCTGAGGCGGTTGTTCTTGACGCTGGGGTGAACCTTCAGCAGTTCGGAAAGATCCGAAAGAATCTGGTTGATGCCGACCTGCGACCGCTCCCCCGGTTCCTGCCGGAGAAAGCTCAGATAGCGGCGCGAGATGTCGATGCAGTTGGTGACCTGGCGGGTGATGCGTGTCAGCCGGTCCTTGACCAGGTCCAGACTCTCGCCTTCGACCTGCTGGGTGTCGCCGATGCGTCGGTTGATGATCTGGATGAACCCGGAAATGATGGTGAGCGGCCCGTTGATGTCGTGGATGACGCTGGCGTAGATGTCGCCCCGGGTCCGGATGATCTCCTCCTGCAGTTTCTGGTTCTGCAGTTCCTCCTGCAGTTCTCCCAGCCGGTGGTTGTTGGAACGGATGGCGAGATGCAGGGCCCGCCGTTCCATCGCGTTGGCCACGGCGGCCCGGATCTGTCCGATGTCGAAGGGCTTGTTGAGGTAATCGCAGGCCCCGAACCGGAGTGCCTGCCGGATCGTGTCGATGGTCTCGTAGGCAGTCAGCATCACCACCTCGATGCCGGGATCGATTTTCTTGAGGCGGCTGAGCAGTTCCACCCCGTTCATCCCCTCCATGCGGATGTCGAGGATCGCCGCGTCGATCATCTCCTCCTCGGCCATGCGCAGGGCGCTTTCCGCGTCATGCGCCACGAGCAGACGGTAGTCGTCCTTGAAGATCACCCGCAGGGACTGGCGTGGACCTTCCTCATCGTCAACGACAAGCAGGGTGCGGCAAGAAGGGTCAGGCGCCCCATTTTGACGCACGGGTGGTAGTACCCGTGCGGACAGCGGCGCTGAAAAGGAAGTGGTGGCCGGCATAGGTCTGACGACGACTGCAGGGGCGAATTAAGGAAATATCCAAGGCCGCGGCAAGCATTAAAACCGGTAGCCTCCGGACAGCGACAGGGCAAAACTCTCGAATTCGTATCTTCCATTGGCCGGCGCGCCAGGCCCTGGGGGACGGTTGATCGTCCGTTCCGGTCCATAGCCGTACTGGAATGCCGCACCCAAAGTGATGCGGTCGAACCGCTTGTTCACCCCGACGCTGAACACGTGCCGGTCGGAGTCCGGTATGCCAGGATTGAACGACTCGTCCGGAATCGAGTTCTCGCTGAAGATGTAGCCGCCGCTGACGGTCCAGTTGCCATCAAAGAGGTAGCTTGCCCCCACCATGTAGATGAAGCTGGACCGCCAGTTGAACGGCCGGGCCACATTGCCGGTGACCGACTGCTCGAAGGTCACCGTGTTCAGCTGGTCCCAGTTGGTCCAGTCCACGTTGACCTCCAGATTCCAGCGGGGCGTCGGCCGGAACGAGTAGCCGACCGTCACGATGTCCGGGAACTGAAACTCGGCGCTGGCATCCTGTGAGAACGCGGCCGGAAAGTTTACGTCCGATGTTCCGCTGAAATCTATGCGGTTCTGCGACCGGTATGCGACGCCCAACGCGTGCTGGTCATTGACCCGCCAATGAATGCCGGCGTTGAAGCCAACTCCAAAGCCGTCGCCTTCGAATCGCAGCCGGTTGCCCGGAGGCCCGAAGCCGGCGGGGGTGAGCCCCTGCGTCAGGGTCGTGTCGCCGTAGTTGACCATCACGCCGCCGCCGATGGACAAACGATCGGTGATCTTCCAGGCAACGACCGGGTTGGCCGTCAGATAGGTCATCCGCCCCTCGATGGAGAGCTGGCGGAACGGCACCTGGTCGGGCCATTCGAAGCCGAGACCGAACGGGGTGTAAACCCCGAGGCCGAATGACAGCGGCAGCTGCGAAGGCGAGTACGTATAGTACAACTGCGGCAGCACGTGCAGCTGGTCCTCCGTCTCAAACTTCATCCCCGCCGCGGACCTGTAGGTGTCCGTAAGCGACACAAGGTTGCCCCCGGTCAGCGCCTGCTGGCCTGGCAGCGCGGTGATGGCCGCAGGGTTGTAGTAGATGGCCGATGGGTTGTCGGCCGTGGCCACAAAGGCGTTGCCACGGGCGATGGCGGCCGGATCCTGATCGAAGACTCGGATTCCAAGGGCCGGGACGGCAACCGGTGTGAGGGCAACACCAGCCAGTGAGAGCACGAGGGTCTTTTGCATTCTGATTGCTGAGAGGTAGCGGAGTTGGTTGGAGGGAGACGATTGAACGAAGATCAGCTGTTCACCGGCCTGGGTCGAGGAAACGCGGCGGCGGGGACATTCTCCACCTCCTGCTCCAGCAGGGGGATGGCGACTCTTACATATCCGGGCTTGCCCGGTTCGCCGGCATGGATCTCGAGCCGTCCCTGGTGGGTCTCGATGATCTTGCGGCTCACCGTCAGCCCAAGCCCGACACCGACATTCCGGGTGGTGAAGAAGGGCTCATGGCCGCGGGTCGAAGTTTCCGTGGTGAAGCCGGGACCGTTGTCCTGGACGTCGATGAACAGCCAGTCCCGACCCGCGGCATCCGGTTCGACCCGGGTGCGCACCCGGACCTGCGGCGCTTCGGCGTGCGACTGCAGCGCATTCAGCATCACCTCGGCAAGCGCGTGGCGCAGCCCGTTGCGGTCGCAGGCGGGGATCGGGGTCTTGTCCCCGTTCTCGTACTGGAGGTAGGCGGACTTTCCGGAATGCATGCCCTGCGCGTCCTTGAAGGCGTCCTCGATCAGCTGCGAAACGCTGATGGAATCGACCATCGAAGCGCTCTCCCGCGCGAGAAAATACATCTGCTTCACCAGGCGCGAGACGCGGCGGACTCCGTCCGTCAGCGCCTCGTTGAGTGATGTCCGGAACTCCACGTCCCGATACTTCTGCGAGAACAGCTGCTGGTGCGTGGAGAGCGGCACGACGGCGTTGCCGATTTCGTGCGCCAGCCGCTCGGGGAGATCCCGCCGTTCAA
>DNDP01000369.1:3684-3922 GCA_003484235.1 Verrucomicrobiales bacterium | reverse complement strand
CGGCACGTCGACGACATCGCGTTCGTTCATTCGATGACCTCGCGCACGAACACGCACGGACCCGGCTGCGTGTTCATGAACACCGGGTTTTCGCGGGAGGGCTTTCCCAGCGCCGGCGCGTGGGTGAGCCACGCCCTCGGCAGCGCCAATGACAACCTGCCCACGTTCATTGCCATGCCGGACATCCGCGGCGAACCGCCCAACGGCAAGGCGAACTGGAGCAACGGCTTCCTCCCGC
>DNDP01000369.1:2955-3475 GCA_003484235.1 Verrucomicrobiales bacterium | reverse complement strand
GGAGCAACGGCTTCCTCCCGCCGCGGTTGCAGGGCATTCCGATGAGCGCCCAGCAGCCGCTGCGCAACCTGGACCGGCCGGCGGAGATCGGAGCGGAGGCCGATCTCGCAACCCGCGCGTTCCTGAGGGAGCTGAACGAACATCACGCTGCCGCCCATCCCGGCAACGAGGATCTCCAGGCGCGCATCGCCGCCTATGAACTCGCTGCCCGCATGCAGCTCGCGGCGCCGGAGGCCGCCGACCTGGGCCGCGAGCCGACCCATGTCCGCGAGCTGTACGGCGTGAACGACGCGAACGCGCTCAAGTCGGCCTACGCGCGAAACTGCCTCCTGGCCCGGCGCTTCCTCGAGCGCGGCGTGCGTTACGTGAGCCTTTACTGTGCTTCGCGCGCCTCGGGGGTGGACGGCTTGCTGAACTGGGACGCCCACAAGACGCTGAAATCCGATTACGAGCGGCATTGTCCGGTCTTCGACCAGCCGACGGCGGCGCTGCTTGCCGACCTGAAGCAGCGCGGCATGCT
>DNDP01000369.1:1689-2778 GCA_003484235.1 Verrucomicrobiales bacterium | reverse complement strand
AAGCAGCGCGGCATGCTCGACGATGTCCTGGTGCTGTGGACCACCGAGTTTGGCAGGATGCCCACCCATCAGGAAGGCACCTCCGGCCGCGATCACAACCCCGACGGCTTCACCTGCTGGATGATGGGCGCGGGCGTGAAGGGAGGAGTGAGCCACGGCGCCACCGATGATTTCGGGCGTCGCGCCGAGCGGGATGTGGCGACGGTCTACGACTACTGGGCGACTGTGCTGCACCTCCTTGGCCTCGATCACGAACGACTGATCCATCGGCACAACGGGGCGGACCGCCGTCTGACGGATGTCCACGGACACGTGATCCGCAGTCTGCTGGCTTAGGAACGGTCCCCCACGCTGGCAAACAATCTGCGTGAACCGGCCGGCTGACTCTGCAACCCTCCCCGCGAATGATCGGTCTTGATCCTCAAAACGTGGTGGAACGCATCCGTGCGGCGCGCGAACCGGTGCGGCTGCCCAATCTCCGGCAGTCGATCATGGTGGGCACGATTGGCTTCACGCTGGTCAGCGTTGCAATGTTCGGGTTGTGGGCGATTGCGGGCCACTGGTTGACGCAGCAGTTTGGCGAGATCGGTTTCTACGCGATCCTTGGCGTCGGTTTCATGGCCGCAGGCGGCGGAGTGTTTCAACCGATCCTGATTGGCAACAATCTGGGCCGCTTCTACGCGCTCTTCGTCGGCTCCTTCCTGCTGTACGCCGTCATCTGGACGGCCTGCTATCTGATCGCCCGGGAGATGGGCCAGGCACAGGCTGGCGAATGGGCGGGGAGCATCATCGGACCGGCTTTGATGGGAGCCCTGTTTGCGCTGACGTTTCGAGCCCCGGACCAGCTGGTGCGGTGCATGGCCGCGCTGGTCCTCGGTCACTCGGCCGGCTATTTCACCGGCGATCTGTTCTTCGCGCTGGAATCGTTGCACAACCGTTTCGGCATGCTGCTTTGGGGACTGACGTACGGCGCCGGTTTCGGAGCCGGCATCGCGGCATCCCTCTACTGGTGCCAGACCAGGGTGCGGGAGAAATTGACCGCCGCCCTGGCCGACGCGGATTCCGCCTGATGGGGTCGATTGGAAATGC
>DNDP01000369.1:922-1435 GCA_003484235.1 Verrucomicrobiales bacterium | reverse complement strand
AGCGGAAAGCGGATGGCGGGCACGCTCCGGCATTCGAGGGATGATCCCGGCTCGCAGATCGACACTTCCTCGTAGCGGCCGTTCACCGGGCGCCGATGGATTTCAACCCGTCGCTCGCTGCCCAGCACGATCCAGTATTCCTTCACGCCGGCTTCCGCGTAGAGCGAGGCATTGGCACGATCCAGGGCGGGAGAGGAGATCGCCACTTCGATGACCAGTTCGGCGGAATTTGGGTGGGCGGTCGCGAAATCAGTCTCTTCTCCGCGTACGACGGCAATGTCGGGCTCAGGTTCCGAATCGGCCAGTGCCAGCGGTTCCTCCTTCCAAACGGAATAACCTGAGGGCAGCTGGCCCAGTATCAGACGATAGAGGAGGGAGACAATCAGGCGGTGCAGTGGTGACTCCGATGTTTTCTCGATGACGATGCCGCGGATCAGCTCCGTGCGCCGTCCGTGCTCGTTGAATTCATCCAGCCGGTGATACTCCTCGACCGTCAGAGAAGGAGGTGCGCGC
>DNDP01000369.1:0-771 GCA_003484235.1 Verrucomicrobiales bacterium | reverse complement strand
CTCCTCGACCGTCAGCGGCGAAACCCGCCGCCGGACTTCCGGTAATTCCAGAATTTCTGGCATCGTGCTGAAAAGCTACGCCTGACCCGTTTTGGCGTCGAGGCAGTAGTTGGGTCCCGCCATTGTTGGCCGGCCTCAATGCGCCTCGAGCCAGTTTGCGCCGGTGCCCATCTCCACCTCGATCGGGACCTTGAGCTTGAGGGCGTTCTTCATCCGGTCCTCGACCAGGGCGCGCACCTCCTTCTCCTCCGGCTTGAACAGGTCGAACACCAGTTCGTCGTGAACCTGCAGCAGCAGCCTGGTCTTCAAACGGCGTTCAGTCAGGTCACCGAAGATGGCGGACATCGCCAACTTGATCATGTCGGCGGCCGTGCCCTGGATGGGCGTGTTGATGGCCAGCCGCTCGGCGGCGCTTCGCACGGTGTTGTTGGCCGAATTGATGTCGCGGATGAAACGGCGCCGGCCGGTGACGGTCTCGACGTAGCCGTTCTTGCGGGCGGATTCGATCGTCTCGTCCAGGAACTCGCGGATGCGCAGGTAGCTCTTGAAATACTGCTCGATGATCTGGGCCGCTTCACCGCGGGGAATGCCCAACCGCTGGGAGAGGCCGAACGCCGAGATGCCGTAGATGATCCCGAAGTTCACCATCTTGGCCTTGCGCCTTTGATCGCTTTCGACCTCGTTCAGCGGCACACCAAACACCCGGGCCGCGGTCGAGGTGTGGATGTCCTCGCCGCTGGCGAAGGCCTCAAACCACCTATCACCAGGCGG
>DNDP01000286.1:36486-37862 GCA_003484235.1 Verrucomicrobiales bacterium | reverse complement strand
GGCGTCGAGTGGCTGCAGGTTGCCCTGATGACGCTGGCGTTGCTGGCCACCATGGTGGTTTCCCTGGTGGCCGGAGTCTTCGTCGGGGCTGTCCGGGAACACGAGATCCGGGCGATGCTCCGTGCCGCCCTCTTCATGCTGGTGCTCTGCGCACCGTTCGGCTGGATGGCAATCGGTCTGCGGCTCGTGGCCGAGATGGATCTGAACCAGCGCCGCGAGCTGGCCTTTGGCAAGATTCCCCGTTGGTGGCATCACCTGCTCATGACTCTGCTCTGGCTGCCGCTCGTGGGAATGATGATGACCGAGATGATCCACACGGAGAGAATGGCTCCGGTCGCTTTCACCACGAGCCCCGCCTATTTGATCTTCCTCGCCGGGCAGGGCGACATCGTCCCTTTCTTCATCCAGTTGATCGCATTGTTCTGGCTGACTTTCGTGCTGGTGGAACTGGCCGGCATCCGCCTGGTCGCGGATCTCACCGCCCGCAAGGACGAGGAAGCCAAACTGGACAGCTACGTGCGCCCCAACGTGGTGGAAGCGTCGCAGGGCATGACCACCCTGCCTCCGGCGACGCTTCAAAAACTGGCCACCCGGCGTGCGAGGCGCGGCCCCGGAGGAGTCGGAACCCGCAGTCCCATCGGGTGGCTGCTGCAGCCGCCGGCGTGGATGCCCAGGCTCGCCTGGGCCGCCGTGATCGCCTCCACCGCGAGCATTCTTGTGTTTGCCTTCGATTACACGGGAGGAGGCTTCGGCGGCTCCGCCGGCGTGTTGATGCCTCTCCTTGCTCCCTTACTGCTGTTCGCGGTTGTGATGTGGCCCGCGGTTTACTTCTTCGTCGCCTGGCAGGCCGGCCGGTTGTTCGCTGAATCACGGCGCAGCGGCAGCATCGAGCTGCTGCTGGTGACGCCGCATTTCCGCGAGGTCGCAATTCGCGAACAGTGGCGTTCGCTGCGGTCGATCTTCCTGAAGCCGGGGCTGGTCTTCATCGGACTGACACTCGTCGGCGCCCTGCTGGGCGAGTTCTCCCATCAACTGGAGCTGTCGCCCGGGAACCGGATGTTCATGAGCCGAAGTGGCGGCCTCCTAGATTGGCTGCTCGACAGCATCTACCTCGTCCTGACCTTCCTCGCCCTCGCCTGGTTCTCGATGTGGCGCGCCTGGACGGGTCCGCGCCCCGCGCTGGCACCGCTGGAGGCCTTCCTCTTCGCGGTGGTGATCCCGTTTGTCCTGCTACGCCTGATGGACGGTCTGTTCCTCGGACTTTCCATGTTCGGTGTGGCCGGCGGCCTCGGAGGGGTGATTTCAAATCTCCTTGGAATCGCTTGGAGCGCAGTCCTGATCCAGATCGCCCGGAGCCGGTTGAACCGGTCGTTCTC
>DNDP01000286.1:30515-36326 GCA_003484235.1 Verrucomicrobiales bacterium | reverse complement strand
CCGGTCGTTCTCCGCAGCGGAGGCTCCGCCCGAGCTGCGCCGACATTGAACCCGCCCGGCGATCATGGCGATCCTCGTCCTTCTACTCCGCGAGCTGAAGCTCGCCGGCCGTCGGCCCGGCACGTGGTGGACCCGGGTCGTCCTCGGCGCTTTCGGCGGCTTGCTGGTTCTGGCCGTGGCCGAGACGTCGGGTTCGCCGACGCAGATCGGGCGGAGCCAGTTCATCGCGTTGTCCTACGTCGCTTTCGCTGCCGCGCTGTTTGCGGGCGTCCGCTACACTGCGCATTCGCTCGGTGAGGAAATCCGCGAGGGCACCCTGGGCCTGCTCTTCCTCACCCGCCTCCGCGCCCACGATGTCGTGCTCGGCAAGCTGGCGGCCACCACGCTGCGGGCGGCCTATTCGTTGATCGCCGCCCTGCCGATCATCGCCCTGCCGATGCTCCTGGGCGGCGTGACGTTCACGGCCTATGGGCACGTCGCGGCAGTGCTGGCCAACACGCTGTTTGTCTCGGTCGCCATCGGCCTGGCCGTTTCCGCCTTCAACCGCCAGCCCGTCCGCGCGGTGCTGGGAACGCTGTTTCTCGTGATGGCCCTGGCCGGCATCCCGTTTTGGATCGATGCCGCCATTGCCGACTACCGGGACGCGAACTTCAACCCTTACGCCAGCATCCTCAGTCCGGGTTACGCCCTGTACCTCGCGGCCCATACGCGCGGAATCGGCATCTGGGAATGCCTCGCCTGGCAGCACGCACTCGGCTGGCTGCTGCTGGGATTGGCCACGCTGGGCACCCGGCGGATGACGGAAAAGGTAAACGAGAAGTCCAGACTTCCGTTTATCCGCTGGCTGCTGGGCACCGGCGAGACCTCCGCGGGAAGACGGCTGCGGGACCGCCACCCCGTGCAGTGGCTCACCCAGCGCCGGGGCCGGGCTCCAACCGTGATCGCGTGCCTGTTGCTGGTCACTCTGGGAATCTGGTCGGCCTGGTATACGCAACGGATGAATCCGGACACCTGGCAGATGATGATGCGGTCCACGCTGATGCTGTACATCTTCCCGTTTTACTTCATCCTCACCATCTGGATCGCCGCCGAAGCCGCGCGCAGGACCGGAGACGCGCGGCGTGAGGGCGCCCTCGAGCTGATGCTGGCGACGCCACTGCAGGTGCCCGAGATTGTCCGGGGCTTCTGGCGCGGCATCGTCCGCATGTTTGGCCCCGCTATTCTGATCGTGCTGTTGCTCCGGACGGCGGCCGCCTGGATTCACCTGCTGTGGTATCACGACTACGTGATGCAGCAGCTGGCGCAGAACAGCATGGTGACCGGCATCGACGAGTGGGCGTTCTTCCACCATCAGGCGGCCTCCGAATTCTTCGGGCTGGTCACCACCGTCTTGGTCCCGATGGCGGTGGCGTGGGTTGGGCTGTGGCTCGGACTCTCGATGGAACGGCCGGCGCCGGCGATCGCCGTGACCTGGGTTGTGGTGGTGGTCCTGCCGGTGTTCATCGGTCTGGTGGTGCAGATCGCGAGCACGGCAATCACCTTCTTCTCACAGGGTCTGAGCAACATGTGGATGAGCGTGGTGATGCAGGGCCTGATCAGCCTCGTCGTTTACGCCGCGTTCATCCTCTGGGCCCGCCGATGTCTGCTCCGGCACTTCCGCAACGCCGCCAACGGCACCCACCGGCGCCCGCGGTCGCGCTCCTTCAACAGGCTCCGGCCCACACCTCCGCCCCTTCCGGCCTGACGACTCCGCGGCGCGCATGACCCCCGGACGACACCACGCCCCATTGCTTCCCGGACACGTCAATGCATGAACACCCTGCCGGTCATCGAGCGCGAGCTGATCTGCGAATCACGGAGCGCCACCAACTACTGGCTGCGGTTGATCGGCGCGGGCGCCCTGCTGGCCCTGGGCGGGCTCTACCTGCTGGAGGGAAATGCCGGCAGCCGCTGGGACGGAGCCATGCTGTTCAGCCGGATGAACCTGGTCCTGCAGCTCACGATCTTTGTGCTGGTGCCCATCCTCACCGCCGATTCGGTGGCCCGGGAAAAACGCGAGGGCACGCTCGGTCTGCTGTTTCTTACGCCTCTGCGTTCGCGAGACATCGTCGTCGGCAAGGGGCTGGTGCTCGCCGTCCGTTCCTTGACCGTGCTGTTCGCGACGCTGCCGATGCTCTGCCTGCCGTTGATGATGGGCGGCGTGTCCGGCGCCTACGTGTTGCACGCCGCGGCGATGGATTTCTGCGCCCTGTGCCTGGCGCTGGCGGCGGGGCTTCATGCGTCCGTGCGACAGGTGGAGTGGTTCCGCGCGGCCGCCCACGCCCTCGGAATGAGCGCCATCGCCGCGTTCTTCTTCTTCTCGTGTTCAGCACCGATACTGGCGATCGCCACCCGGGCCTTTCATGCCATCTCCGCGCTGTTCATGCTGCCGCTGGGCGTGATCGTGTTGTGGGCGACAATCGGCACGTCGGCAACCTGGCTCGCCCGCAACTGGCGTCGCGAGATTCTCCGTCCACCGCAACCCGGCTGGGTGCAGGTCTTCGATCGCTCTCCGCTGGCCCGCGGTCTGTTCCGCTGGAACCGGAAGAAGACCCTTGACCGCAATCCGGTCGCCTGGCTGCAGGAGCGCTCATGGACCGCCCGCCTGACCAAGTGGGGCTGGTTTTTGCTGATCCTCAGCACGCCGGTCTGGGGCGGGTGCCTCGGCGGGTTCTACATGGATTATCCCACCTGGCTGGGCGGACTCACCCTGTTGCTCGCCGGCGGCATGGCCTTCACGGCGACCGCCTCCTTCCGCAACGAACGCTCCACCGGCGCGCTGGAACTGCTCCTGGTCACGCCGCTGACCAGCGGCCAGATTCTGCGCGGGCGCATGTGGGGGCTCGTCGCCCATTTTCTGCCGGCGACCCTGATGCTCGGTTTCTACTGGTTTGTGCCCCTTTGGTTTGGCAGCAAACTGCGGGATGTCGTGTGGTTGAACGGCTGGTTCGGCTTCTCGACGCTCGCCACCATTCCGCTGGTCGGCCTGTGGTTCGCCCTGGGACGGCTGCATTATGTCGCCGCCTGGCTGGTAACGCTGCTGCTCGGCTACGTGGTGCCCTACGGCGCGGCCCTGACGATCCAGATCATCGGCGGGCGGGATGTCGCCAGCCTCGTGCTGGCCGCCACTTGCTTCACGGCAATGCAGATCCTGCAGGCGGCCGAATGCTTCCGCCGGCTGCGGCGCGCGCTCGAAGACCGGTCGTTCGCCACACCGGATGAATGAGATTCCCGCGGAACGAAGGGCAATCACCCGGGTCTTAAGAAACAGCCCGAAACTGCGGACCCCACACCGGCAAAGTGAACACCCTGCCCGTCATCAGCCGCGAACTGCACCACGAAGCGCGGAACGGCCAGAACTACTGGCTGCGCGTCGCGGCAGCCGGCGTGATGATCGGCGCCGCGACCCTGACGTACCTGAGCTTCACCGGACCGGTCGGCGGCAAGGGGTGGGAGCTGTTCGGCGTGCTCCAGCCCACGCTCTACACGCTGATCTGGCTGCTGGTGCCGATCATGACGTGCGACTGCATCAGCCGCGAACGCCGGGAGAGCACGCTCGGCCTCCTGTTCCTGACGCCGCTTCGGCCGGTCGATGTGCTGGTCGCCAAGGCGACCTCGAGCGTGCTGCGCGCTCTTTCGCTGTTCGTCGCCGCAGGTCCGGTGATTGTCATCATGCTGCTGCTGGGCGGGGTCGCCTACAACGACCTGCTACGGGCAGTGCTGATGGACCTGACCGCGATGCTCTGTGCCATCAGCGCCGGGCTGATCGCCTCGAGCCGGTGCACCAGCTTCCGGCGGTCGGCCCTGCTGGCGGTGCTGTTGGGGATCACCTTCATGATTGCATCCGGGCTGCCGCAGGGCGCCTGGCTGCTGCTGTGGCTGCTCAAGGGCGGCGCCGGCGTGACGCCCGAATCGCTCGACGCCCGCGAGATGGCGCTGCTGGTGACGGTGTATTCCTGGGCGATCAGTTCCGGCGTGGCCGGCATCTGGAGCGTCGTCCCGGTCACCACCAGCAGCACCATCCTGTGGCTTGCGCTGGGGCATGTGGCCGCCGCGGCGCTGCTGCTGCTGGCATGCCTCTGGTGGATCGGCCGCGGCCTGCGAATCGGGCTCGTCGAGACGGGTCTGACTGCAGCTCAGGCAAGGTGGTGGCGGATCTTCTGTTCGCCAACCTTCTTCACCGGTGTCCTGCAACGCTGGAACCGCCGGCAGCTGAATCGCAACCCCGTCGGCTGGCTTCAACGCCGGACGTGGAGCGCGCGCATCGGCATGTGGGGCTGGGTGACCGCCTACATCGTGCTTGAGATGGGACTGTTGAATCTCTCCGGAATCAGCGGGGGCGGAGGATGGGAAGCCGTCACCATCATGCAGCCGTTCCTTGCGGGGCTGCTGTTCACCGGTCTCGCCTTCTCCGCGGCGGACAGCCTGCGGGAAGAGCGTGAAACGGGCGCGCTGGAGCTGCTGCTGGTCACGCCGCTGACGGTCCGCAAGGTGATCCTTGGCCGGCTGTTCGGCCTGTGGGGCCAGTATCTGCCCGCGTTTCTGGCGATCTTGTTTACCTGGTTCTACGTGATCTCCGCCGATTCCGCGGTCTCCAGCACCCTGCGGACCGTGGTCCGCCATGGCTGGACGCTCGTGCTGTTCTCCAGCTTCCTCACTCTTCCGGTCATCGGCCTGCGCCAGTCTCTTCACCGGCGACATTTTCTGACGGCGTGGATGCTCACCCTGGGACTCGGTCTGGTCGGGCCCTTGATGATGCCCATGAGCATCTTTGACGGGTGGTCCTGGGGCACGCAGGCGCTGATCGGCCAGTACGCCTACATTCCTCTTCCGATGGCCCTTGCGATGTTCGGAATCATCCTGCTGTCCCAACTGGCGACGGCGGCGGGCTCGATCCGGCGCCTCGTCCGGGTGCTCAATCAAAGGGAATTCCTGCGGCAGGACTGAGGCAGGCACCGCCTACAACAACCCGGCCGTTTCCGCGAATCCGCAGACGATGTTCATGCTCTGCACCGCCTGCCCGCTGGCACCCTTGATCACGTTGTCCTCGGCACTCATCACGACCAGCCGGCCGGTACGCGAGTCGAGCCGCCAGGCGATGTCCAGGTAGTTGGTGCCGACCACGTGCTTGGTGTCGGGCAGGGCCGAGCCTTCCAGCAGGCGGACGAACGGCTCCTTCTCGTAGGCGTCCAGATAGCAGCGCGAGATTTTGTTGCTCAACTCGGCGGTCTCCTCGTTCGTGGAAAAGTGCTTCATCGGCGCGAGATAGAGCGTCGTCAGGATGCCGCGCGTGACGGGGATCAAATGCGGGGTGAACTGGATGGTGACCGGCTGCTCCGCCGCGGCCGCCAGTTCCTGCTCGATCTCCGAGAGATGCCGGTGCTTGGGCACGCCGTAGGGCCGCATGCTCTCGTTGCACTCGCTGAAGAGGTAGGGGATCTCGGCCTTCCGTCCCGCCCCGCTGACGCCGCTCAACGAATCGGCGATGATGCCGGTGGGATGAATCAGCTTGGCCCGCAGCAGCGGCAACAGCGGCAGCAGGATGCTGGTCGGATAACAGCCCGGCGACGCGATCAGCAGCGCCTCCCGGATCTGTTCGCGGTACACCTCGGGCAATCCGTAGACCGCCTTCTCCAGGAGCTCCGGCGCGGGGTGCTTGTCCCCGTAAAACTGTTCATAGACCGACGCGCTGCGCAGCCGGAAATCGGCGCTCAGATCGATCACCCGCGCGCCCTTTGCATGCAGCGGCACCGCGAATTCCGCCGCGACTCC
>DNDP01000286.1:29794-30321 GCA_003484235.1 Verrucomicrobiales bacterium | reverse complement strand
CCGCGACTCCGTGGGGGAGCGCCAGGAAGATGACGTCCGCCGCTCCCGCCAGACCGCTCGGATCCGGCTCGGTAAATTTAAGCGACTTCGCCTGCGGATGCCCGGCAAACCGCGGGAACACCTTGGCCACCGTCTGACCGGCATACTGGCGCGACGTGACGACCGCCAGTTCCGCATGGGGGTGATGGAGCAGCAAACGGACGAGTTCCTCTCCGGAGTATCCGGAAGCGCCCACAATGGCGGCTTTGACGGTCTTGGTGGCGGACATCTCTTGGCAGTTGGGTTGAGGGTTCAGTTCGCGGTGGGCCGACCGTAGGCGTTCGGCCGCCGAATCTCAAGGAATCGCTCCGGATGCTGCAGGGACGAGAAACCCAGTGGCCGATAGAGCTCATGTGCATCCAGCGTCGCGAGCATCCAGCGCCGCAGGCCCTGCAGCCGGGGATGATCGAGGATCGCGTGGATCAGCTGTTTGCCGATGCCGCGCCCGCGGTGCGACTCAATCACGAACACGTCCGCCAGATAGGCGC